>CAYGZY010000001.1:0-3419 GCA_964354485.1 uncultured Chlorobiaceae bacterium
AGAGGAAGAAACGGTTGAAGTTTCAAATAATCGACCAGTCTATGGTTTATAAAAAGCATGGGAATCTTTTTCTGTTCGATCCATTCTTTTAAAAACCGCACAGATTCTGTTCCGGTCGCTCGCGACGGAAATCCGACGAAGACGAAACAATCGGTACTATCTATTTGTGGTCCGCGTATTTGTCCCTCGTAGAATTCTCCGGTCCGCTTCTGAATGTATGATGTAATAGTATAATGCTGATCGCTCTCAATGATCTGTCGTATTGCTGAGAGATCGGGGCTTGGCGCACCGCCGACTATCACAATATTCAGTTTACGCTTAAGCACTTTCATGAAGAAAGTCGAAGAGTTATTCATTCCCGTTATCTCACCCGGAATTTTCGACACACGAACCGTATATTTGTTCACGCCTTCCTGCTTCGGCTCCACATAAAATTTCACCGGATATGATCGGGTTTGTCTGCTAACGTTCACAAGCTCATTCCCAACTACCGTTTTACCGTCGGATAGAGTTACTTCGACAGTCTGATTTTCAATACCCGAGCTGACGACGGTTACATCAACCGGTACGCGGCTTTCGGCATACGCAACCGCATTTGTCGATACTTTCTGGATGAGAATATCTTTCTGTTCGTTCGTATCACCGACGCCGATCGTGTAAACAGGAATTCCGAGGGCTTCCGCTTCATGGATAGGATTTTTTCCGGAGGTATAATTACCGTCGGAGACGAGGAATGCAGCCTGTACATTGTGACTTTGGATATTTTCCTTAAGCTTTGTCAGAGCGCCATCGATGTCTGTCTGCTCCCCCCGAAATAAAAGGGAATCCTCAATGTTATCATCAAGCTCCTTTACATCCGAGTCAAATAGATAATATTTCTGTTCGATGTCAGACGAAATACCATCCAATAATTTTCTACTCGTGATGGCCTCCGTTAACTTTGCATGATCGCCAACCGTTCCATGTAGGACCATGCTCTGTGAATTGTCGACGAAAATTGCTGCAGACGGCGACTGTTCTGTCATGGTGACATACCGCAGAACAGGTTCGAAGAGTAGAAAGAGCAGAAGAACGAGAGCAAGTGATCTTAAACCAGACAGAATAATGCGCAGACTACGCGGAATGGGGGGAAGTGTATACCGATAGAAGAGAACTGATACCGCGACAAAGAGTACGACAAATAGAATAAAAAGAAATAGACTGCCGCTAATTCCTATAGAGATACTTGCAGCGTGCATGGGCTTAGCAAAGTAATGACATTTTTCTTAGATGCCTCATTTCGTTATATTCTTACTTCTTATTGGTGAAACTTCGTCTGAAGCTACCAGCTGGAACTCAGCAACCTTCTGTTCGAGGATGGAATAGAAGAAGAGTCCCGTCTCACCGTTGCGGAGCTTTAAGGCTTCTTCCGGCTCGATTCTCTGCCAGCCGATCTCGTTCGCATACTTGAGAATTGGCTTCTGTACCGCATTATGTTCATTGAGCGGATTTGGCATTTTTCACAGTGGGCTAATTGACAACCAAAAGGACAAACACCTCTATAACCCTTCATTTTACAATGAGATAATAATCATCCTAATCATAACACTAATCATTACCTCACTTTAGTCTGTAGCCCAAACTCCTTCCTTTGCCTTCCGATTTGATTACTCCCAATTCCAAAAGTCTCAGAAGCTCCATGTAGGCGTTTTTAGAGGCTATATTGAACATCTTTTGCACGTCTCGGTTTGTAATCTTCCCATTCTGATTGATGAACTCCACAATATTCATCTGCTTCTCTGTCAGCGCAATTTGACCATGCTGTGTTCGCTTGAGCCTTTCGCTGCTTAGACGGATGACCCGCACCTGATTGCACGCCGATGAACGGTAGCTCGATATTGTTCACTCTTGTTTTTCCTGTAATGAGTTCGTGAAGCATGGATTTGAACAAGTCCCGACAGGGACGGCATGCTTATAGAATATAACAAAACAAAATGATTGATAGCCCCAATGGGGCGACAGGTCATCAGATATCTTCAATCCAATCAAACAGGTATTTGTTATCATGTTCAATATTGAATTTCTCCAGCATCTCAAGATATTCCTGCTTGAACGTTCTCTTGGAATGATGTTTTTCTTGATTGCGGACGTAGTTAATGACAGTTGTCAGTTGGGAATGCGAGTACGAGAATGCACCGTATCCTTCCTGCCAGCGAAATTTATCTTTCACCCATTTCTTCTCTGTGATGAAGCTGGAAGAATTCGCTTTAATGTCCCGAACCAAATCCGAGACAGATTTGTCAGGTCTCAAGCCGACGAGAACATGAACATGGTCGGGCATAGCATTGATGGCAAGGAGCTTCCGCCCTTTGTTCGTAATGATACCTGTTGTGTACCTGTGCAATTCTTCTTTGTGTTCCTTTGGAATCAGGTTCTGTCGTCCCTGGACTGCAAATACGATATGAATATATATTTGCGTGAACGTGTTTGCCATAAGCCATCTCTTTCTATGGTTCCATGAACATTGATTCCGACGCAAGGATTCATGTCGCTCCCATGGAGCTTCAAATGCGTATTATGTTTGGCTACTATAAACATTTTGCGCCTACAGCGCTGATAGCTCGATGTTGTTGACCCTGATGTGGCCTGTCATAAGTTGGTGGAGCATTGATTTCGACATAGTCCCGTCAGGGACGGGATGTTTATAGAACATAACAACAAAATGATTGATAACCCCAATGGGGCGACATGTTATCAGATCTCTTCAATCCAATCAAACAGGTATTTGTCACTATCGAACAAGCATCATCTTTTTTGTCGATGAGAAGGACGGCGTGGTCAGACGGTAAAAGTAAACGCCACTCGGGAGGTTAGATGCATCTAAGTATACAATATCAGGAAATGTGCCCCCCGCCTGCTGGGAGCCATCGAGAATGACCGCGACAACCTGGCCGATAACGTTGTATACTTTCAGACTTACACGTTCGCTTCGCGGCAGAGAGAATTGTATCCAGGTTACAGCATTAAACGGATTGGGATAATTCTGCTCGAGCGCATACTCCGTCGGCAATGGCGGCGATTCCTTAACAGTGCCGTCACCGTAGTAATAAAGCCAGTACGGCATATGAGTCGGCGACGGACTCGTATAAGAACGACCCGAACTGTCACGAGAAATAATATAAAATCTTACAGGCGTACCGGTCCGCATTGGAGGTAAGGTAACTGTATACCTACCTGAGGTCGGAAACTGTACTGCAGAATCCAGCGTCATGTTAAGACTAGTCCATACCGGATCAGAGCCGGCCGAATAGTAAAGCAATGTACTATCAGGATTTATTCCATACTTCGAAAATACATATGTTGCCAGCAAGTTTTGTTCTGAACTCACAGGGGTGAAAGGTTTATTACTGAAAACCGGACCTAACGAGACTGCCGCCCGG
>CAYGZY010000002.1:0-4743 GCA_964354485.1 uncultured Chlorobiaceae bacterium
AAATAACCGCCCTGCAATTTGCATACAACTCAGGAATTTTATCATCCGCAACCCACCCGAGAAATTCGATATTCTTCCGCGCCTTCGCTTTCAACGCCGGCGTCTGAATTCCCGATCCGGCGATAATCAGCTTTTCACCAAGCATGTTGAACGCCTCCACCGCAATGTCGATGCACTTATTGGGAACGAGCGCCGAAACGATCAGATAGTACCCGTCATCCCGCGGCTGACATGAAAACCTGTTAATGTCGACCGGCCCGTACATCACCTCGGCATCGCGGTTGTATAAACGGCGTATGCGATCCTGTACATTACGTGAATTCGTCAGGAAGTGCGTTACCTGCCGGGCGGAACGGATGTCCCACTGCCGCAAATACGGTAAAGAGATTTTCATACCGGTACGAACAAAAAACGAAGACCGGTCCCTGTTGAAGTAATTGTCATACTCATCCCAGATGTATCTCATTGGAGTGTGACAGTAACATATGTGCAGTGTCCGCTTACCGATCCGCACGCCTTTGGCAACTGCATGACTGCTTGAAATCACGCAATCGTAATCGCTGAAATCAAGACTCTCAATGGCGGCGGGAAAAAGGGGCAGGTAGTACTGATACCGCTCGCGTGCAAACGGTAGATTCTGGAGGAATGAAGTTTTTATGGGATGATTTTCAATCACTGGCGAGACCGAGCCCTGCCGGTGAATCAGAGTTCCGACAACAGCATCGGGAAATATCTCGCATAACACCTCGAATGCTTTCTCTCCTCCTCTCATGCTGACCAGCCAGTCGTGCACCAATCCGATATGTAGCGGTGTTTTCATCGCCTGCGGTAATATACAAAGATTGCGGGCGAGGCTCAAGCCCCCGGCACGAATTCATGTTGCATTCGTAATCTTCACTTCCTATATTAAATTAACCATGACTCTACCAGGTTAATCAAATGGCGTTCGTTATCGCACTGATCGTCGCCGCCGTAGCATTCATCATTTCAATCACAATTATTCTTATTGTGGTTGGGCCGACGATCCTTCTCCAGCCGCGTAAACGAACCGCAGAATTTTACAGCAAACTCGGACTTCCGACATCACCCGCCGACCTGGGCCTCTCCGCCGAGGATATCGTAATTACAACAAATGACGGGACGAAGCTAAGCGCCTGGTTTATAAAATCTCCCCCCGGCGCAAAAGGAACAATTTTTTACCTCCACGGAGTAGGGGATTGTAAAATTGACGGCATCCGCTTTGCCAAACTCATGCACGATAATAAATTTCACGTTCTTCTTTACGATTCACGCCAACATGGAAAAAGCGACGGCAAGTACTGTACCTACGGATACTATGAACGCAACGACGTCCCGACAATCATCAATTATGTCGTCAGCCGGCCTGATCTGGATCCTGGCAAATTCGGACTCTTCGGGACATCGATGGGCGCGGCCGTTGCAATCCAAGCTGCCGCAATCGACAAACGGATCGCAGCCGTATGCGCAGAAAATTCATTTTTAACCCTGCGGAAGATCTTCGACGATTACCAGAAACGGATGATCAAATTACCCTTTCATTACCTCCGGAATCTCGTCATTATCCACTCGGAGCTAAGAGCGAAGTTCAGGGCGAGCGATGTGTCGCCGCTCGAGGCTGTCAGAAACATATCGATTCCCCTGCTGATTATCTACGGAACCGGGGACCATCTCATCAGACATGAATATTCGATCCAGCTCTATGAAGCTGCGAACGAACCTAAAGCGCTCCTCCCCGTACCGGGCGCTGCACATAATAATATCTGGGACATCGCAGGAAAAGAATATGAACGGCAATTACTGTGGTTCTTCACGAAGGCGCTGACGTAAGAAGCTCCCCTACCTCCCTTCGCTTTCTGCGCAATATTTCCCTCTGTCGAAAATAAACGGGTTTATTACCGGAGAACGACTACCCCGCACGAACTAATGATGCGAGTTTTTCTATGTGCCGGTTGTCGGTTCCACAGCATCCCCCCGCAATTTTCAGACCATACCGCCGCCTGACATCATCCAGAATCACTCCGAAGACTTCCGGATCTTCTGTTATGAGATTCGGACTCCTATCCAACTCTTCCGGAGATTTTTGCGATGCGTTCGCCTGCAATCCGATGAGCCGTTCTTTCAGAATACCTTCTCCCCCGCCCAGATTTTCCAGAGCGTCATTGAAGACAAGCGGATGGATACAATTGACCATGTAGCCGAGAGGTTGTACAGGGACAGACGAGTCGATTAATCGGATCGCATCAACGAGGGATGTTCCGTCGAGGAGTAATCCGCTGCGACGGATGACAAAACTCACGATGCACTCCCCAAAAAGAGTCATTGCTCTCGCTATACCAAGCGCTTCAGAGACCGAAGGAATCGTCGAAGCGATCAAAAAATCCACACCCGCTTCCGCCAATTCACGCGCCTGCGCCTGATGGAAGCGGAATGCTTCATCCCCGGTTAACGCAGCGCGAGGATCATAGGCATCTCCCCTGCAGCCCATAAGACCGCCGATGAGTATAAGTGATGAGTAGCCGGCATATTCCTTCCGGATATCTGTGAGAAAGACCGTACAGTCACGATTTACGTGCTTGGTGGATAATCCCGCTTGCCGTATCCGTTCAGGATTCGCGCGCCACGTAGGTGTGAAGATCATCATCGGCAGTTGCACGGCACATCCGATATCGAGGTACTGTCTGTAGATCATCCCGATCAATTCTCTCGATTCTGCATTATATATACATGCCGCATGGGCAACGAACGGATCCAATAATAGAGGATGTTCACGGCGCAGACGTTCGATGACGGATCCTTCTGTAAGTATCGCAGGACTTGACTTCAGAAATTCCTTTACATTCAATTTCATTTCTTTGGAAAGCTCTGCAAATCTAATTCCATGAATAAAGCGCCCGGAATGGGATTGTGCCGGTATGGCGCCGTCGGCCTGAATCCGAGACTAAAATACAGTCGGATAGCTTCCTTCATAGATAGGACTGTATCTAATTTCATCGACCTGTAACCGATTCGGAGAGCTGTTTCAATGAGTGTTTTCACAAGCATCGTCCCAACTCCTTTTCCGCGGCCCGCAGGACGGACGTAGAGTCTCTTCATTTCGCATATTGCATCATCGATCTGCGTTAATGCCACACATCCCACCACTTCTGATTGATGCACTGCCGCAAATAGGGCGCCGTTCGGCGGTGCATATTCTCCGGGAAGGTTTTCAAGTTCTTTTTCGAAATTCTGAAAACAAAGCGGAAAGCCGAGGGAATGTTCATACTCGACGAACAATTCGCGGACATGTTGGAGGTACGGTGCATTATCTGCAGGATGAACGGAGACCGGTGCGGAAGGCATGCTGTAACTCATGCTCAGGACCGTAGTAATAATAGCAACGCATGCATATCCGGCGGAATTTCTGAATCGAATTTCATAAATTCACGCGTCGCAGGGTGGACGAATCCGAGCGTTTTTGCATGGAGTGCCTGCCGCTGTATAATATTGAGGAATTGCTGTACTTCGTCTTTCTTCTTCTTTTCTGTTCCGCCCCATGCAATACGTCTGCCTCCATATGTCGGATCGCCGAAAACCGGATGGCCGATGTGGTGGAGATGTACCCGTATCTGGTGTGTCCGGCCTGTCTTCAGGTGCAGACGCACAAGCGACAGGTAACCATACTCTTCGATGACCTCGTATTCCGTGACGGCATGTTTTCCGGCCGTGGTAACGGTGATTTTCTTCCGGTCCGATTTGCTTCGGCCGAGCGCTGCCTCGATCGTTCCTTTTTTCTTCCCCTTATCAAATAAACCCCAGATGACCGCCCAATACTCACGTTCAATAGTTCTCAGAGAAAATTGCTTCGCGAGGAATGCATGACTGGCATCGTCCTTCGCAACGACGATGAGTCCTGAGGTATCCTTATCGAGCCGATGAACGATTCCCGGTCTTGTCGGGTCATTGATGGTCGCGAGCCGGTTATTGCAATGATGGAGGAGCGCGTTGACGAGAGTTCCCGTAAAATTTCCGTAGGCAGGGTGAGTCACCATCCCTGCGGCTTTATTGACCACAATAAGCCACTGATCTTCGTACAGAATATCAAGCGGAATGTTTTCCGCAAAAATATCGCTCGGCGGCGGTTTCGTAATTGTAACATGGATTACTTCTGAAGGGGAAATTCTGTAACTCGGTTTGACAAGTTTCTCATTCACCGTCACCATGCCCTGTTCTATCGCCTGCTGAATCTTCGAGCGTGTTGCATTTTCAATGTGGTGCGTGAGGAAAATGTCGAGCCGTTCCCTGGTCTGATGGGGAGGAACAATGATCGTGAATGAGCGGTTAGGCAAGGCTCTTACGGCCCAGGTGATTCACTCGTTGAGACCGGATCCCGCTCTCCCTGTGAAATTTCCACGGGTGCGGGATTTTCCTCCTCTGCCTGCTTGGTTTTTCTATGACTGAGGAGGAGGAGCATGACGCCGCACGTTACCGATGCATCTGCAATGTTGAACACAGGCCAGCGGTTCAGATGGTAACCTAAAAACGAAATATTGAAAAAATCGGCATCGATGAAGTCGACGACCTTCCCATAGAAGAGCGCTCCTTCACCGTAGAAAATACCGTAAAATACCCTGTCGATTAAGTTCCCCAGCGCTCCGCCTAGAATCATGGCGAGGGAGAGACGAAATACAAAATGTTCGTTTCTCGCCCGGAATAGATAAATAAAAATACCGATGCTCGCGAGGA
>CAYGZY010000003.1:0-12571 GCA_964354485.1 uncultured Chlorobiaceae bacterium
CCAAGAATATCAAATATCTTTAACGATACGAAGGTCTCCTTTGGTATCGAATATTTTATATTTGTCTCTGGATTGAATGGATTGGGATAATTCTGCTTTAAGGAAAATTCATGAGGTAATTTGATTATAGATTCTTTTACTTCACTTCCAAACGAATTATACATAAGCTGTAAGTTGTTTTCATTAATACCAGGCGGTACTTCATTCTGATAATATCTCAATGAAAGTCGTGCGTTAAAATACGCGGGAAGTTTTGGTTTAATTATGTAAACTCTTTTAACTATGGGATAATCAGAACCTGGTTCCCCGAATGCGAATGTCGGGACATCACCATGGAAATCCTCACTAATCGAATCTGAAGATATTATATTATTAAAAGTATCCACAAATGAAATACGAGAGCAACAAATGCCCTTAGTCTAAATACGAGGGCATATTTCGGCATATTATGCCCTTATTCAGTTTACCTTTTACTTTTACTCGTACCCAAAATACGGTCAACAACATCCATAAGGAAACATGGCTCCCACTTTTGCCTTTTACCCCCGTGCTATTTTTCAAATGAAATCGAACAAAGAATGCTTTTTCCAACTTCCTCAATCGTCTCTATTTAAATATATTCGCCTTGATAGCTCCTATCATCTGTATATCATACCATTTGCAGGATCGTTGTACCATTTGATTTTTTTATTTATTATATTAATAACTACTAATACATACTAATTTAGTAATTAGTTGTTATCATTTTTGATAAAAAGGGGGACTTGAATATGAGCGTAATTGAACCTGCACCCAATTGGACGGAAAGTCTAAAAAAGAACGAAAAAATATTTTTATCGCTTGAACGTCCAGATGTTAAGAATTTTATACAGCATGTTAATGATAAATATTTTTATTGGGACGAGATGAAATATCGACCCTTACCAACAGGAATTGAGAGAGAAATTGCATGGGCAATAATAAAAATTTCTCGATTGTCCCAGATGAGGCATCTTCCCTCTTTTATATCAATAAATGAGAAACCATTTGGGTATTGGTTACCAGATTGTATACATAGGGAGTTGCATTATATCGATCAGAATGCTACGGGGCAAATATTAATCGATGAACCAAGTGTTGTGGATGTTGATCGAGATAGATATATGATAAGTTCATTGATGGAGGAGGCAATCGCCTCCAGTATTCTTGAGGGGGCTGCGACCACACGTAACAAAGCAAAAGAAATGCTTCGTGAAGGTAGAAAGCCAAAGACCCGTAGTGAGATGATGATATTAAATAATTATGAAACCATAAGGCGAATTAAAAAACAGTCGGAGCAAGAACTTTCAATCGACTTATTATGTGAACTTCAAGCGTCTATTACAAAGGGAACACTGGATGATCCATCGGCCAGTGGCAGGTTTAGGAATGACACTGAGGACATACGAGTTGTTGATCAGATGAATGGTAAAATACTCCATATGCCTCCGCCGGCAAAAGAATTGAAATCAAGAGTGCAACATCTTTGCGACTTTGCAAACCAAAAATCAAACGATACTTTTATTCATCCCGTGATAAAAGGTATAATTCTACATTTTTGGTTGGCATACGAGCATCCTTTTGTTGATGGCAACGGAAGGACATCAAGAGCTTTATTTTATTGGTTTCTGCTCAAACATAAATACTGGCTAATTGAATACCTGCCAATTTCAAGAATAATCCTGAAAGCTCCCTCAAAATACAAAATGGCATTTTTATATTCAGAAGAGGATGACTTGGATTTAACATATTTTTTTGTTTTCAATTTAAGAGCATTTCGTTTATCTATTGAGGATTTGAAAAAATATGTTTCAAGAAAACAAAAGGAATTAATGAAAGCGAGGAAGCTTCTTAAAAGGATACCAGGATTAAATCATAGACAGCAGGAACTCATCAATCATGCGCTACATCACCCAGAAGCAATTTATACAATATGGCGACACTTGTCAACACATGGAATAGTTTATCAAACTGCCAGAGCGGATCTCTTGGATCTGGTAAAGAGAAAACTTTTTGTGTTAGAGAAAAAGGGCAGATATTATAGGTTTTATCCCCATTCTGAGTTACCGAAAAAACTTAAATAATGGAGATATTATTATTACCTACTAATTCCTGTACTTTATCTGAAAAAGTACAGGCCTGAACAAACAAACTCGTAAAAGTGTGACTTAAGTCTGACTATCATTCAGTAACGACGGCACCGAGAAGGGATCCATAAATCCACTATCTACTTTAATGCAAACCCTGCCAAAAACTCCCTTCTTCGTCTGAAAGAGTAGTACCGAATAATATGTGAAAAGTCAAAGGAGGGGAGAGCAGAGAGGAATGGGCAATGCGCTAAGAGCATATAGCGGAGAGTTTAGTGCTTGGTTCAAAGATGGGGCAAAAAGCCAAAAGTTCGATGCTCAGAACTCAGTACAAACAACTCTATGCTCTTAGCTCTCTCCATACAAATGACCGATAACTAATGACTAATCACCCGAAAGCGATCAGCAATCTTCCGCGCGACCCCGGGCAATTCTGTCTCATCCTTTACATCGAACCACTCGATCCTTTTCTCCTTCCGGAACCAGGTCATTTGCCGCTTTGCATACCTGCGAGAATTCTGTTTGATAAGTTCTATCATCCTCTCGTATGAAAAATCTCCCTTAAGATATTCGAAGACTTCCGCATATCCGACGGTTTGCAAAGCATTCAGATTCGGTGAATAACCTCGTCTGAGAAGATCCCGTGCCTCGTCTACCAATCCCTCCCCGATCATGCTATCCACCCTTCGTTCGATGCGTTTATACAGCAATTTCCTCTCCCAATTCAATCCCGCTATTACAGCATCCAGCTTTTCCAGTATCCGTGTTTTCTGGAGTTCCGATATCCGGACCCCTGTAATCGAATACACTTCAAGCGCCCTTATGATCCTTCGTGTATTGCTCGGAAGCATTTTTACGGCAGCGTCCGGATCAATCTTATGCAAATCCTTCCAAAGGGCTTCCACTCCTTCCTGCTCCAGCCGTTTTCCTAAAAATTCTCGCACTGAAGAATCAGCGGGGGGTCCGTCGAAAAAGCCGTCGATGAGCGCCTGAACATACAGACCTGAGCCACCCACAACGATCGGAACGTTGCCCCGTTGAAATATTTCGCCGATTATTCTCCGCCCCCATTTCCCGAATTCTCCCGCATTGAAAATCTGATCGGGCAGTAATTCATCCACGAAATGGTGGCGGAAAGCTTCCATCTGACTCTTCGAAGGTTTTGCCGTACCGACATCCATGAACTTATAAATCTGACGCGCATCTGCTGAAATAATTTCACCCCCCAGTTCCTGCGCAAGAAGAAGCGCAACTGTCGTTTTTCCTGATGCAGTGGGTCCTAGAATCACAAGTGCCGATTGCGGGTTGGAGCGATCACTCATTAGAGGATGCGGAAAAGATCAGAGAAAGGAATAACCTGTACGGAATATTATTTATTTCCACCCTTTTTTACCTATGAGCGGAACAAATTTAAAACCGGCGGCGATGCTCGTCTCGTATGATTCATCCGTCCGTGTTATGATGTGAAGGTCCTGAATATCACGGTCGCCTATCGGAATGACGATGCGCCCTCCTACACGCACCTGACGGATAAGTGCGGGAGGTACTTCGGGCGCGCCTGCTGTCACAATTATACCATCGAACGGGGCAAACTCTTTCCAGCCAATCGTACCGTCACCGCTTTTGGAAACAACTTCATATCCCAGTTTTTCCAGTCTTTTACGAGCATCATTCAGGAGTTCGATATTGCGTTCGATTGTGTAGACCCGTGCGCCCATTTCCAAAAGAATTGCTGCCTGGTATCCTGAACCTGTCCCTATCTCAAGCACTTTATCGTTCGGCTTCACATCAAGCCCCTCTGTCATGACAGCAACGGTATACGGCTGGGAAATCGTCTGTGAATGGCCGATCGGAAGAGCGCAATCATCGTACGCGCGATTGAAAAAAGCGCTCTGCACAAACGCGCGCCGGTCGATTCTTCCCATCGCTTTCAGCAGGTTTTCGTTCTCCACGCCCCGCGCACGGATGAGATTCACCATTTCCTCCCGTTCAAAATCAAACCGGACCCTGGTTGTTGCAGAATTAGTGGATCGTGAGAGTGGAAGTTTAGCCATTGATTTTCAGGAACCTCCAGACAGATTTAGCCGATTTATCGCCGTGGAGCGATAAACGGGTGTACAGTTCGTGGCGTAATTCCTGCGTCGTCAGCCCCCGTATCAGTATTCCGTTATCGGCGATGGATATCTTACCAGTCTCCTCCGAGACGATAACCGCAATGACGTCGGCCTGTTCTGAGATACCGAGAGCTGCCCGGTGACGCATCCCGAGTACCGTGTCGCCGATATTGGCTGTCTGCGACAGCGGCAGGGTCACTCTTGCGGCTTCGATAATGCGGTCGTGCACTACGACGGCGCCATCATGAAGCGGCGCACGCGGATTAAAAATTGAAACGAGCAGCGCCTTACTGATCCGAGCCTGCAGAGGTGTTCCCGATTCAACGTATGTGCGCACCCCGGTCGAACGAACCACGACCACGAGCATTCCGTGATGCTTACGGGCAAGTTCTGAGGCGGCGCCGACGATCTCTTCGACAGATTCCTCAACATCAATCCTTATAAACGAACGGACGATCCGGTTACGTCCAAGGAGGACAAGCAATCTTCTGAGTTCCGGCTGGAACAGAATAATGAATGCAATGACCCAAATGTCCGTCAGCGTCCGTAAAATCCAGTTCATTGCTTTGAGATTTATCGCCTGAGAGAGGAACGAGAACGCAAGGATGAGAAGGAGCCCTGCAAAAATCTGCGCCGCAATCGTTCCACGCATGACGAGGTAGAGCCGGTAGAATATGAATGAAACGAGAAGGATATCAATGACATCTACTACGGTTACACTCAAAAATCCTATTTTAAAAAGTTCCATTGTTCACTTCAGGAATATTGGTCGACTATCCGCGGCGCCTTGTTTTCATCATTCGCCCGCCGTATCGCATCGGCAATGACGGCAACCCGTTTCATTTCCTTAACATCGTGCACACGGAGTATATTAGCTCCATTCATGATAGAAACAGCAACTGCAGCCGCCGTTCCTTCCAGACGATCTTCGACAGGCAGATTTAATATTTTTCCGATAAATGATTTTCTCGACGGGCCAACGAGAATCGGATAACCCAGGTTACGAAATTCACCCAGGCGTTTGAATATTTCAAGATTATGATGAGTATTTTTTCCGAAACCAATTCCGGGATCGAGTATGATCTGATGGATACCCGCCTCAGATGCTATACGGATTCCCTCCTCAAGGTAAATGCGTATTTCTCCTATCAAATTACGATAGACGACATCCGTCTGCATCGTCCTCGGAGTTCCACGCATGTGCATGATGACCACTGACGCATCATACTGAGCAATTACATCCGCCATCTGCGCATCAAAATGGAGGCCTGATATGTCGTTGACTATTCGCGCCCCGGCGCGCAGAGCTTTAGCCGCCACTGCAGATTTATACGTATCAACCGAGAGAGGTATGGAATTGGCTATCACCAGTTTTTCTATGACAGGAATGATACGCTTCAGCTCTACATCTAAAGGTATCGGTTCAGAACCCGGGCGTGTCGACTCTCCTCCGACATCGATGAAATCCGCACCATCAGCGACCATCGCGAGAGCGGCGTCGACCGCTTCTTCGGTACCTTCGTATTTTCCTCCGTCTGAAAATGAATCAGGTGTTACATTTATGATCCCCATGATGTGAGTCCGGGAATCAAGGTCGTACTCGACACCGCCGAAAGTGTAGATGTGTTTTCGATTATTTAACTTGTTCATCCAAGAAAAATTTTATACTCAGAGATGGCAACGCAGTTCAGATTACTGAGTAGTTTTCTTCACCCCTGCTAACATCGCTTTTCGTCTCGCTTTGAAACGCTTTACTTGTTTTCTGTGTTTCTTTATAACTACTCTTAGTTTTTTATTCAAGATCGCTCCGAAGAAAGTGTATGTTTATAACTGACCTGAAAATACAAGTTTTTTTACAGGAAATCAAGAATATTTCCGGAATGTACGAAGTATTCGTCTACTGAAGACTGATACGGAAGTTGACGATCTCCGGTTGATTGCCTATCCGTACGGGAGGGCCCCACGTTCCGACCCCGCATGAGACGTAAAGGTGTCTGTTTCCGTCTTTTCTGTAGCCCCAGCTCACGGCATAAACCGCATTTGTGATGTAATTGAGCGGCCACAGTTGTCCGTGATGAGTATGTCCCGAGACCTGCAGATCAATACCATTTTCCATACTCTCACCCACTTCAAACGGCTGATGATCCATAAGAAGTATGGGGTACTCCGAAGGTATTCCCTCGAGGAGTTCGCCCATCGATTTTCTCTGACGTCCCGTGAAGCGAGGCATAGTTCGATCCTCCCGTCCAACCAGATAAAAACTGTTGTTGATGCGAACCGTCTCATCGCGCAGTACGTTGACACCGTGCGCCGAAAGATATGCGCACGCTTCCTCCACACCCCCTATGTATTCATGATTGCCGGTGACGGCGAAAACTCCGTACCGTGACTTGATGCTGAGCAGACTTTCACCAAGATTCTGCTTAATGACCGGTCCCAGATCCTCGTCGACAATGTCGCCGGGGAGGAGAACGATGTCGGGGTGCATCATGTTGATCTTCGCAACGATGGAATCGAATCTGGCTTTCCCTACGATAGTTCCGAGGTGGATATCGGATATCATCGCGACAGAGATTGAATCCATCCCCTGACTTTTCTTAGAAATGGATATCGGAATAGTTTTAATTTTCATCTGTCTCGCGTTGATGTGACCAATCGTTAAGAGTATAACGACGATACTGACCACGCCCAGAGCGATATACTGCTTTACGGAGGAGTAGTGTTCGGTGATGAATCGCGGAAAAACCGGAATGAAGGAGTTTACTAATCGGAGAATATCGAGCACGAGAACTGCCAGCACCAGGTAAAGCATGGCTGCAAACCAGAATGATCCGATCCACACGAATGTCACCGTGAAAGGATTCAGCCAATAATTCTCAAGGGTTCTGCCGATAAAGAATGATAATGCGATAATGATAAATAGAATGATATACCAGGTGCGCAGAGGAGAGGCATCGGGTAATGACTGCAAGCCCCTTATAAATATATAATAGTTGACGAGACCATAGAGAACGAAAAAAACAGCTAAGAAGATTAATAAACTCATTGATTTCATTTACTGGAAAATAATCAGGTGACTTTTTGAGATAGAGGCATCACATATCATGATACGCGGAAAACGGATTCACTCGAAGGGAAACACGGCGATTATTATGCGACGGCGATTCCCGACAAGACCTGCTGGTAGTACAACTCATACTGGGCAACGATTGTATCGGCATTGAACATTTCCACCGCTCGCTTGCGTGAATTCGATGCGAAGAGTTTATACCGTGCATCATTCGTGAGTAATTCGACGGCGTATTTTGCCATCCTGTCGATATCGCCAATTTCTGCAATGTAGCCGGTCTCTCCGTGGATAACAAGTTCAGGAATACCGCCGACGCTCGATGCTACTACAGGGACTTCGCAAGCCATAGCTTCGAGAGCCGACAGACCGAAGCTTTCCGATTGACTCGGCATTAGAAAGATATGTGCGGCAGAAAGAATCGGTACCAGCTCAGTCTGCTTGCCGAGAAATTTCACATAATCGTAGATGTTCAGTTCCCGCGCCAGTTGTTCGCAACTGGATCTGTCAGGTCCGTCTCCCACGAGGATCAGCTTAGCCGGGATTTTCTGTCGAACCGTATTGAAAATCCGGATAACGTCATGTACGCGTTTTACATGACGGAAGTTTGATACATGGATGAGAATTTTTTCATTTTCCGGTGATAAATGTTCACATACTTCTTTACTTTCAACCCGGTGATATTTTTCGCAATCAACAAAATTAGGGATGACAGTAATGTCCTTTTCGATCTGGTAGTTTACGAGAGTTTTTTCCTTTAGAAACCTTGAAACCGCGGTCACCCCGTCGCTCTGCTCTATACTAAACTTCATGACCGGAAGGAAACTCGGTTCAAGACCTACCAGTGTGATATCAGTACCATGAAGGGTAGTAATGATTTTCATCTTTCCGTCGCCGATAATCTTCTTAGCCAGATAAGCGCTTATGGCATGCGGAATTGCATAGTGTGCATGGAGGATATCGAGTTTCTCAAACTGAGCAACTTCCACAATTTTACTTGCGAGTGCCGGCGTATAAAGGGGAAATTCAAAGAGCGGATAACTCGAAATTTCAACCTCGTGGTAAACGATATTGTCCATAAAGGAGTCTAATCTAAAAGGAACGGCATAGCTGATAAAGTGAATGTTGTGCCCCTTTTTAGCCAGGGCTTTGCCCAGCTCAGAAGCGACAACTCCGCTGCCGCCGTACGTAGGATAACATGTTATGCCTATATTCATAACAAACGGTAGTAAATTACGTATAATTAGTTACTATTCCAAATAGAGTGAATTTTATCCATTTTTACACTCAAATTAAAGGAAGGTACGTATTTTATAGTAGAATTAACATTACTTAAAAAAAATTAATCTCAAGAGGGGATTGTTTTTTTAATTTTTTTGTTTATATTAACAAACGCAAAACCCTCAAAGCACCGAAAATTCGCAATTTTGCGCATTTCTGAAAGGATCTATTAACGTGAAGGCAAAAGCCAAGGTCATTGGATTGGTTATTACAAGCTGTCCTTGTTGCGGTAATCCGATTAATTTCGACCGACAAGTCACAAAAATCTGTGCCTACTGCGAGGAAATCGTCCACATAGACATAGATAAAGTAGAAGTAAGTCTACATGGTCCGCCTACTCCTACAGAAAACAAACGGATGAAAATCAGTATGAATTAAATCAGAGGAATTTTCTCTGAAAGATTCCGGAAACGGAATCTTTTTTATCATCGTAAATAAGACTAGAGAAGTCGTATTTCATAAATGTTCCAGTTATCAAAAAAAGTTGAGTATGGATTGATTGCAATCCGGCACATGGCATCAGGCCGGCCAAAACAACTCTTTACTACGAAAGAGATTGCCGATAGATATAAATTATCATACGAGCTTCTCGCCAAAGTATTGCAAAAACTTGGGAAAGCGGGATACATCATGTCGCATCAGGGAGTAAATGGCGGCTATGTACTCAATCGGGATCCTCGTGAACTGAAAGTTTCTGGAATCATTCATACCATTGAAGGAAAACCGTCGGTCACTATCGTCCAATGTGAATCGAAAAATCCTGAAGATTGTGTCATCCATTCAACATGCACCATAAAAAATCCTCTCATCAAGCTTCAGCATGATATCAACAAAGTTCTGGATGAACTCACCGTGATGGAAATGTTCTTATGAAATTACCGGTTTACATGGATTATCACGCCACGACACCTGTTGATAGCAGGGTTCTGGAAACGATGCTTCCCTACTTCACAGAAAAATTCGGAAATCCTGCCAGCAAGAATCATCAATTCGGGTGGATAGCCGAAGAAGCGGTTGAAAGAGCCCGTTCGATCATCGCGAAAGTACTGGGTGTCGACTCCAGCGAGATCGTGTTCACCAGCGGAGCAACAGAATCAAATAACTTGGTTATCAAAGGACTGACAGATTCCCTCCGATCAAAAGGCAATCACATAATATCAGCGGTCACGGAACACAAATCCGTGATCGACTCGTGCAGGCGGCTCCAGAAGTACGGGACGGATGTCACTTTCCTGCAGGTTGATCAGTATGGGACGATTGCTCCCGAACAGGTACGCAGGGCAATTACTCCAAAGACGATCTTAGTTACACTCATGGCTGCAAACAACGAAATCGGGACTCTTCACAATCTGTTTGATATCGGAAGCATATGCAGGGAACACAACGTACTCTTTCACACGGATGCCGCTCAAGCTATCGGAAAGGTATTCACGGATGTAGGATCGATGCCCGTCGACTTTCTTTCAATTTCCGGTCATAAGATATACGGGCCAAAAGGCATCGGTGCGCTTTTCATCCGGAATAAACAGCCAAAAGTACGGCTCACGCCTCAGATCGACGGCGGCGGGCACGAAAAGGGTCTGAGGTCGGGCACCGTTAACGTTCCCGGCGCCGTCGGTTTAGCGAAAGCGCTCGAAATCGCGGGGGAAGAAATGACAAATGAATCCACGCGGCTTCGTGCGTACCGTGACACGATGTGGAAAGAATTTTCGACACAGTTGCAAGACGTCTTCCTCAACGGACATCCGACCAACCGGCTTCCGAACAATCTGAATGTAAGCTTCCTTAACGTTGAAGACAGCGCTCTTATGATGAGTCTGAACGACATTGCGGTATCTACCGGTTCAGCCTGCAGTACGCTTGATCCTGCTCCCTCTCACGTTTTAAAAGCTCTCAATCTCCCGCCCGACCGGATACAATCGGCAATTCGATTTGGACTGGGAAGATACTCAACGCCCGAGGAAGTAGAATATGTAATTAAAAGAGTCGTTGAGAGCGTGGAAAAGCTCCGCGGACGATCGAAGTTTACACGGAAACATGAAACAATTAATTCTGTCTGATATCAATCCGGATATGCCATGACCGAAACAACGCTGATTCTCAATCACCAGTTTGACTTCTTGAAATTCTTACGCGACAGGTTCCCGATCATTCACTTGTCGAATGTATTTTTCCGGGATCTGCACTACGGTGTGCTTTCATACCTTGCGGAGCACGACAAACGAAAAAGCTACCGCGAAGGCGAAAAGATTGCTATTGAAATCGCCGAATCATTTGAAAATTCAGGGATATTCAAGCGGATCGATCATAAAACATGGACGCTGAATTACCCCGAATTTTCACTCCCACGAACTGAGAAAAAAACTTCTTAGCAAGAGCTATCATGAGTAACGGATCGGATACACTGGAAAATCTCGCAAACAGCGAATATAAATGGGGATTTGTAACGGATGTCGAATCTGATACTGCCCCGCGGGGATTGAATGAGGACATCATCAGATTCATATCCGCAAAGAAAGCTGAGCCATCGTGGCTTCTTGAATGGCGGTTAAAATCATACCGGAACTGGCTGTCGATGAAAGAACCGAATTGGCAGAACGTTAAATACCCCCCTATCGATTATCAGGATATCATCTACTATTCAGCTCCGAAACAGAAAAAATCCCTTAAGAGTCTCGATGAAGTTGATCCTGAAATTCTCAAGACGTATCAAAAGCTCGGAATACCGCTGGACGAACAGAAACATTTTACCGGCGTTGCCGTCGACGCTGTCTTCGACAGCGTATCCGTCGCAACAACATTCAAGGGAAAGCTGAAAGAACTGGGTATCATTTTCTGTTCATTCTCAGAGGCCGTAAAAGAACACCCGGACCTCGTACGCAAGTACCTCGGGAGCGTCGTTCCGGCAAACGATAATTTCTTCGCCGCACTGAACTCCGCCGTGTTCACCGACGGATCATTCTGCTACATACCAAAGGGAGTACGGTGTCCCATGGAACTATCGACATACTTCCGCATAAATGCGGCCGACACCGGACAATTCGAACGGACTCTCATTGTCGCTGAAGAAGGCGCGTACGTAAGTTACCTCGAGGGGTGTACCGCTCCGATGCGTGACACGAATCAGCTCCACGCAGCAGTCGTGGAACTCCTCGCCCTCGATAACGCTCAAATCAAATACTCGACGGTCCAGAACTGGTACCCCGGTGATAAAGAAGGAAAAGGCGGAATATACAACTTTGTGACTAAACGGGGAAAGTGCGCCGGAGTTAATTCTAAAATCTCATGGACCCAGGTGGAAACCGGTTCTGCAATAACGTGGAAATACCCGGGTGTAATACTCCAGGGCGATAACTCGGTCGGCGAATTCTACTCGGTCGCGCTCACGACAAACTACCAGCAAGCCGATACGGGAACAAAGATGATCCACCTCGGAAAAAACACACGCAGCACGATCGTCTCAAAGGGAATTTCTGGAGGATATGCCCAGAACTCCTACCGCGGTCTCGTAAAAATACAAAAAGGAGCCACACATGCAAGAAATTTTTCACAGTGCGACTCGCTTCTTCTCGGGGATAAATGCGGCGCCCACACATTCCCGTACATTGAAGTTAAAAATACGAACTCGAGAGTAGAACACGAAGCTTCTACGTCGAAGATCGGAGAAGACCAAATATTTTACTGCAAACAGCGCGGTCTCTCCACGGAAGACGCGGTGAATCTCATCGTGAACGGATTCTGCAAAGAAGTTTTTAAAAAACTGCCGCTGGAATTTGCCGTAGAGGCGCAGAAACTTCTCGGTATAAGTCTTGAAGGCAGTGTCGGTTAATAAATAGGAACTAATGAAGATGCTTGAAATTAAAAATTTACATGCCTCGGTAAACGGATACGAAATACTGAAAGGTATAGATCTTACAGTCAATGCAGGCGAGGTCCACGCGATCATGGGACCCAACGGCTCGGGGAAGAGTACGCTGGCAAATGTGCTCGCCGGCCGCGAGACA
>CAYGZY010000004.1:0-11886 GCA_964354485.1 uncultured Chlorobiaceae bacterium
GCTGGAATTTGAAGATCACCGACCGCTCTACGACTGGTTCCTCGATGCCCTTGAGATTTCCCACCCCCGCCAGATTGAATTTGCACGCCTGAATCTCAGCTACACCGTCATGAGCAAGAGAAAGCTCCTCGAACTTGTGGAGGAAAATATCGTCGATGGCTGGGATGATCCCCGAATGCCGACAATATGCGGACTCCGTAGGCGGGGTTACACGCCGGAATCAATCCGTCATTTTGCAGACCGCATCGGTGTCGCAAAGCGCGAAAATACTATAGACGTAGCTCTCCTCGAAGACAGTGTCCGTCAGGATCTGAATGCGCGTGCGAAACGGGTCATGGGCGTTCTGCGACCCCTGAAGCTGATTATCGATAATTATCCCGAAGATCGTATCGAACAGCTGGATGCGATAAATAATCCCGAGGACCTCAGCATGGGAAGCCGCAAAATCCCATTTTCAAAGGTTCTCTACATAGAGCAGGATGATTTTCGTGAACATCCGCCGAAAGGGTATTTCCGCCTGTCTCCAGGTGGTGAAGTGCGGTTGAGGTATGCCTACATCGTTCGTTGTGTCGATATTGTGAAAGATCCCTCGTCAGGCAATATTACTGAAATACACTGTACTTATGACCCTGAAACGAAAAGCGGATCGTTACAGAGCCATAAAAAAGTTAAGGGGACGATTCACTGGCTGTCGGCACAGCATGCCGTTGACGCAGAAGTGAGATTGTACGACCGTCTCTTCACCGTCGAAGATCCGGGCGGTGAGAAATGGAAGGGGAGCATCAACCCAAATTCACTTGAGGTTCTTAAGGAGTGTAAGGTTGAAGGGAGTCTCAAAGATGCTCTTCCTCAGAATCGTTTCCAGTTTGAACGACTGGGGTATTTCTGTGTCGATAAAGATTCCAAGCCCGGAGCTCTGGTCTTCAACAGAACGGTTTCACTCAGGGATACTTGGGCGAAAATCAGCAAGGGTAAATGAGTACCCGAATTACGTTTATAATTGCATTTAAAACGGTCAGTGAGCTTGACTCTCACAGAGGAAAGCCCTATATTTCGCAAAATTACTCACTCGCATGCCGGTCAACGATATCATCAGAATAAAAAATGCGTCCTTTTATGCTTACCACGGTGTGGCAAGCGATGAGCAAAATCTGGGCGGTAAGTTCGAAGTCGATCTCGAAATTCGGGGTGATTTTTCGAATGCAAAAAAAAGCGACAATCTGAAAGACGCCATTAATTATGAATCGGTATATTCTTTCCTCCGATCATATGTAACGCAAAAAAAATATTATCTGCTGGAAGCCCTGGCTAACGCGATCGCGGAGGGACTTATCCGTGAATTCCCAATAATTCATTCGGTGATGGTCACCGTCAGAAAATGGCATCCTCCCGTAAAAGGCGTTATAGATTACGTTGAGGTAGAAGTCCATGGAGGACCTACGTAACAATGTATCAGGTATACATCGGACTCGGCTCTAATCTCGGCGACCGGGAGGAAAACCTGTACCGGGCACTCGAAGAAATCGCTCTCATCGGGACAATTTCATTAATATCTTCTGTATATGAAACCGAACCGGTAGGAATGGAAAATTGTTCGGATTTTTTAAACATGGCGATAGAAATTGCAACAACCGCAGATCCGCCTCTTCTAATGGCGCAAATAAAAAAAATTGAGCGTAAACTGGGACGCCGATCGGCATCTCACGGTGAACCGAGAACGATCGATATAGACATTCTCCTTTATCGCGGATTCGCGTACCAGGATCCGACGGTTCAGGTACCGCATCCGGCATTACAGAACAGGAGATTCGCGCTGGAGCCGCTGGTTGAAATTGCGCCGACCGCGGTACATCCCCAATTAGAAAAAACTGTAGCATCACTCCTGCGGAACTGCCGTGACAACCACCGGGTTCTTAAATCGGAGATTCAGCTCCATGGTGTTAGGACAATCTGATCATATGAGTGTACGACCCACAATTGATTCGCTCATTGAAAAATCAGAAATACGCCACATAGCTATTGAAGGCGTTATCGGTGCCGGTAAAACTGCGTTGGTAGAGATGCTCGGCCAGCGTCTCGGTGCAAAAGTTATCCTTGAACGCTTCGAAGAGAATCCGTTCCTGCCGAAGTTCTACGAAGATCCCGACCGCTATGCATTTCAAACACAGCTTTTCTTTCTGTTGAATCGTTACAAAGAACAGCAGCAGCTTTTTCAGGCGGATCTATTTCATCGTTTTCTCGTTACTGATTATATATTCGAAAAGGACAAGATATTCGCATACCTCACACTCGAGGATGATGAACTCAGGCTGTACGAAAGCGTGCTTAATTCGATCGAGCACTCAGTCCCGACACCCGACCTCGTAGTGTACCTTCAGTGTTCCGTGCCCCGTTTGATGCAAAATATCCGCCAGCGGGGAAGACAGATCGAACGAAACATGTCGGAGCAGTATATACGCGATCTGAATGAAGCGTACAATTACTTTTTCTTCCGCTACAAGAGTGCGCCCCTCCTCATCGTTAATGCTTCAGAAATAGATTTCGTCAAGCGCCAGGAGGAATTCGAAGATCTCCTGATGGAAATGTTCAGACAAAAAAGAGCGCCGGTTGAGTACTATAATCCTGCAAGAACACAATATCTCTGATCTATGAAATTATTTCAATATCTTCTTTGGGTTCTGGTCGTTTACTTCGCAATAAGGATTGTCAGATCCTTTATTACGCTCCGCAAACGATCACAGCGCCATCGGGAGACCCCCCCCTATGTGAAAATCGAGGAAGCCGATTTCGAGGATATAACAGAAAAACGCGAGGGTGAGGACAACGACACGACCTCCAAGAGTTCCTAGCGGTAACTGATAGAGAACCGAATCATCGAAAGAGATGACCATGAACCGTGTGATGGCGAAGATTGTATCGTGGCTCATCAGACCTGCCCAAAAAGCGCCGGATCATCTCCGGAATTTTAAAAAAATACTCGTTGTCAGACAGCATGACCAGCTTGGCGATATGCTGTGCGCCGTTCCGCTCCTCCGCACACTCCGGAAATCATATCCTAACGCCCACATCGCATTAATTACTAGTCCGGTGAATTACAGCATAATGGAGAACCACCCGTACGTCGATGAGGTACTCTGTTATGATAAGAAAAAGTATTGGAAGTCGCCTCTCTTGCTCGTGCAGTTCCTGCGTCATCTGAGAAAATCCGCCTTCGATGCTGCTGTAGTACCCGTGACTGTATCGCTATCGACGACGAGCGATCTGCTTGCGCTCATTTCAGGCGCCCGGATGCGTATTGGAGCAGCTTCATTGAGCGAGAAAGAAAATCCGTGTGCAGACTTCCATACACATTGCGTCGCACTTTCGTGGGATGCTAATCCGCACCGTCACCAGGCGCTTCGGAATATGGATATTCTTGGTCCTTTAGGCATCTCGTGCGAAGATCTGAGTCTGACGATCGGATTCACACAGGAAGAAAAGCGGTATGCGGAAAATGCGGCGGTATCGTTGAGAGGAAATAATTCCTGCCTCGTCGGCATACATCCGGGCGCTGGTAAACCGGACAATCGCTGGAAGGCAGAATATTTTGCTGAAATTGCGAATAAACTCGCGGCTGAACGAAACGCGTCTGTGGTTATCACTGTCGGACCCATGGACGACGAATCGTATTCGCTTCTTTGCAAACATCTCCGATGCCCGCACGAGGTAGTGTACAAGAAGCCCCTGAGAACCGTCGCAGCTTTCATCGCTGGGTTCGATCTCTTTCTTACGAACGACACGGGAATCATGCACGTAGCGGCTGCGACACAGACAAAACTTATCGCCCTCTTCGGCAGTACAGATCCGCTCCAGTGGGCACCAAAAGGCGCACATGTGCGTTATATTAGTATGTCAAACGGTGATGTGAATTCGATTTCAACGGAAACCGTTTGGCGGGAAATCGTAACTATTCTCACATAAAAATGCAGACCTGTCGGTACTCAAAATGAACGGTAAATCGCTGTCAAAAAAGTCTGCCGGAAGTGATCTCGATATTTCCGCAGGTGCGGTAAGAGACGAAGGAATACTGGTAAATCTCGAGGAAGAGATCCTGAAACTCAAGGACGAGTTAAACGCGGTCATCCTTGCTCACTACTATCAGGAATCCGAGATTCAGGATCTTGCTGATCATGTGGGTGATAGTCTTGACCTTGCCAGAAAGGCAGCGGCAACTAATGCCGATGTCATAGTATTTGCAGGTGTTCACTTCATGGCGGAGACCGCCAAAATTTTAAATCCTGCAAAAAAGGTCATTATCCCTGATCTTGAAGCCGGTTGCTCGCTTGCCGAAGGTTGTCCGCCCGATGCATTCCGGCAATTCCGTGAAGAACACCCCGATCACGTTGCAATCACGTACATCAATTGTTCAGCCGAAGTCAAGGCACTGAGCGATATAATATGCACATCGAGTAATGCAGAAAAAATCATACGACAGATCCCGGTATCAACGCCGATACTTTTTGCGCCCGATCGAAATCTGGGAGCATACTTAAAGAAAAAAACCGGACGAGATATGTTGCTGTGGAACGGGACGTGTATTGTACATGAAATGTTCAGTGCAAAAAAAATATTTCATCTACGGACTGAGCATCCGGGTGCGAAACTGATCGCACATCCTGAATGCGAGGAAGTTATTCTGAACGAAGCTGACTTCATCGGCTCAACTAGCGCGCTCCTTCGGTATGTACAGCAGTCGGATGATAGGGAATTCATCGTCGCCACCGAAGTGGGCATTATCCACCAGATGGAGAAGACCGCTCCGGGTAAACATTATATCCCTGCGCCTCCCACCGACAGCTGGGAATGTAACAAATGCCCATATATGAAGTTGAATACGATGGAGAAACTCTATCTGTGTATGAAGCGACAAGACCCGGAGATTGTACTCGACAGCGATCTCATCCAGCGAGCATACCGACCTCTACGTCGGATGCTTGACATGAGTTAAGATGAGATTAGTTTGAAATTGGATAGAAGATCACTTACGAAAACCATAATGAAAGGGTAAGACCATTGCCAATTTTTGAATATCAGTGTCAGACATGTGGAACAATGTATGAAGTATTGCACATAGGACCCGAGCGGGCAGAAGAAATTGTGTGTCCCAAATGCAAGTCTACTGCGCACAAACGGTGGTTTTCACCGACAAACATAGCGACCGCAAATTCATCGGTTCCATCGTGCAGCGATGGATCGTGCAATATGAGAGATGAAGGATGCAGCAGTGGGATGTGTCCGATGGATTGATGATTGTGGCGAACTATCTGGTATCGGGGAGTTTCGAATAAATACAAAATATAATCAGGATGGAAGGCATGAAATACAGCATTTCTAGAGTAGTAGATTTCCCTTATGAGAAAGCCATAGAACGAGTAACAGAAGAACTGAAGAAGGAAGGCTTTGGAATACTCACAACCATCGATGTGAGAGAGACCCTGAAGAACAAACTCAATGTAGATTATCCGCGTTATGTCATTCTCGGTGCATGTAATCCTGCTTTTGCACACCAGGCGCTCCTGACCGATGAGGAGATTGGGTTGTTTTTACCATGTAACATAATCGTCTACGAAAAAAATGGGGAAACGCATATTTCCGTTTTCGATCCGTCAATCATGGCAAAGTTCACAACAAATATCACTCCGATCGCACAATCTGTACGTGAAAAGCTGGAGCGAGTCTTAGCCGGGATATAAAACAATCTCATCGATATTGCTATCCACCTGAATTAAAATCCACCGGTACATTTGAATAGTACATTTTGGTAATTACTCAAATTTTCCATAGATTTAATATGAATAGGTAAGTCGATAGAAGGATTGGATGAATGAATACGCTTAAAACTGTATTTTTAATGACATTCATGATGGTGTTGCTGATGTTCGTCGGATCGCTTGTCGGCGGCGAACAGGGTATCGTCACGGCGTTCATTATTTCGCTTGTTATGAATTTTGGTGCATACTGGTTTTCTGATAAAATCGTGTTAATGATGTACCATGCCAGGGAAGTGACCGAAGCTGAAGCTCCGAAGCTTTTTTCCGTTGTGATCCGTCTAGCAAGTTCTGCGCAGATTCCCATGCCCCGAGTGTATATTGTACCGGGAGATACTCCCAACGCTTTTGCCACCGGCAGAGGACCGAACCATGCGTCCGTTGCTGTCACTGAAGGGATTTTGAAGCTCCTGAGTGATGATGAGCTGGAGGGAGTAATTGCTCACGAGTTGGCGCACATCAAGCACCGTGATATTCTAACTGGGACTATTGTGGCGACACTGGTAGGAACGATCACGTTCGTTTCAAGGATGGCGGGCTGGTCGATGATGTTCACTGGCGGAGGCAGAGACAGACGTGATTCGGGTGGTTTTGGCCAGCTCTTTCTCATCATCGTTGCACCCATCGCTGCGGTTCTCGTTCAGTTAGCCATTTCCAGATCCCGCGAGTTTGCTGCAGACGAGGGAAGCGCACGGATATCCGGTCGGCCACTTTCGCTAGCAAATGCGCTTCAGAAGCTGGAACGGGGCGCCGAACGCATTCCCATGCAGAATGTATCGCCGTCATCGGCTCACATGTTTATCGTAAATCCGTTACGTGGATCGGGAATTATGAAATTATTTTCAACTCACCCACCCGTTGCAGAAAGAATCGAGAAACTTCAGGCTCTCGCAATGGGCGGTCTGTGATCATGATGAAATATATTCATGGAGGAGAATGATCAGAACTTTCCGTAGATATATACCCATCATCGTGGCACTGACAATCTCAGCGGCTGTATCTCACGCTTTTCCTGCGGGTGAGGATGGAAATAAACGCTCTGAAGAGACAAATCTGCTGATTATTCAAAAAATTCTCGGGAATCTGGCCGAACAAATTCTTAGCGAAGCATCTATATCACCAGACGCGATGATCGGATTGCGGGTTCGTCAGTCTGCAGAATCTTGGGTAACTGAGCATGTGCTGTCGGAGCGTATTGCCGCGCATGGTTACAAGGTAAAGTACGCGGGTGATTCTGAAAGTGTTGCGCCATTTATTTTTACAGTAGGCGATGCGGGTGCCAAGGTAAATTATTCAAATCCGCACCGGCTCGGATTATTCGGTCGGAGGTGCGCAGACCGATCGATCGTTGTTCATATTCAGGCACAGATATACAACTCGCAGACGGGGAGTATACTCTCCGGCAAACTGCTTACGGGGGAGCATCGGGATACTGTGTCTGTCGACGATATTCCTCTTCTCGAAAATGCAAACGTGCCCATGACAAAAGCCGATCTGCCTGATGAGTCATTCATCGACAGATATATCGAACCGTTTGTCATTGTTGGTACTGTAGGCGTCGCTGTTTTTCTTTTCTTTCACATACGTTCATGAGTAGTAAATGACAAACCGGATTATATTTGTACTTTGTACGTTGTACTTTGTTATCCTTCAGGGGTGCGGCTCCTCAGGTGTGACGAAGATGATGTCGGCTGAAGAGCGCCTGGAAATCGCCCAGCGTGAATTCGACGACGAAGATTATCTGGAAGCTATTCCCGAATTCGAAGCGATTAAACTCCAGTTCCCCGGGAGCAGCGTCGCAGACGATGCGCAATTCTATCTCGGCGAATGCCGGTTCAACATGGAGGAATTTCTCCTCGCTGCGCTCGAGTACCAGGAACTCGTCCGCACCATGCCTGCAAGTCCGCTCCTTCCCACGGCACAATATAAAATCGGTCTCTCATACTACAACCTTTCTCCAAAATCTTCACTCGATCAGCGGTACACCCAGCGTGCCATCGATGAGTTTCAGGCATTCATTGAATACTACCCCCAGCATGAGCTTGCTCAGGACGCCGCCCAGAAAATCCGCGATCTCACTGGCAGACTTGCCCGGAAGATATTCGACACGGCAGAACTGTACATGATCCTTGAGTACTATAAATCCGCGACGTTTTACTTCACTACCGTCATAGAAAAATTTCACGACACCGAGTATGCCGAACCGGCTCTTCTCGGAAGGGCGAAATCATACATCGAACGAAAGAAGTACGATGATGCTAAGCGAGATGTTGAACGATTTTTAGAGAAGTATCCTTCAAGTCAGCGGACTGCCGAAGCACAAACATTAAACCGTGATATTGAGAAACGCCTCAAGCCGAGTTAGTAAATGCCTATGACCGAAAAACGACGGTATGTGAAAGAGTCTCACGTTGAAATGACTCAGCTTGTCCTGCCGAACGATACGAATCAGCTCGGGAATCTCCATGGCGGTCGTTTGATGGAATGGATCGATGTTGCGGCGGCGATCGCCGCGCAGCGGCACTCGAACCGCATCTGCGTCACCATTACGGTTGACCAGCTCGTATTCCACGAACCGATACATCTCGGTGAGGTTGTCACGGTCAGGGCTGTCGTCAACCGTGCGTTCGCCACATCAATGGAAGTCGGAGTGGAAGTTCTGGCAGAAAATCAGCTAACTGGCAAACGAAAGCTGACTAACACTGCATTTCTCACATTTGTCGCCGTGGATGATGATCGGCCTGTTAAAGTGAAACAAATCATCCCGCAGACTACAGAGGAACGCCGCAAATTCAAGGATGCTCTCCTGCGCCGGAAACGACGTCTGACTCAGAGAAATTACCGGTAGAATTTTTTCACCCGTGAAGAACAATCCTCATTTTCGATCCCACTATACTCCGGTAAATCTTATCTGCTTCTTGTGCGCGGTAATTCTCTTTACATCTTCAGGCAGGAGTCAGACGAACCCCTTCACGTTCGGATTGGTTAAGGAAGTGAAGTCGATCATTCATCCCATCGGTCTTCTACACGGCGATTTCAACGGGGATCACGTGGACGACATTGCCGCCTACAGTGCTAAAAAGGTACGCTTTTACTACCAACTGGCAGACTCGCTCGGATTTTCAACGCGAACACTATCACCAACCGTCCCGATCAGTATTGGCGCATCGTCAAAAATTAACGGCGACGATCTGACCGACTTCATCTGCCTCGGCGGAAAACCACTGCGTGTGCAGGTTTATATAATGAAAAAAAGACGTGAACCCTTCCTTATCTGGGATAAAGACGTCACCGGAGCTTTTGATGAACTTCTCGTGGCAGATGTGAACAGCGATGCAAAAACGGATATCATTTTATATGGCAAAAGGGAACTTGGTATTCTGGTTTTCAGGGGGAATGGTAACGGAACCTTCCGGCCCCCGCAGGTTCTCTTTGCGGGCGATTCATTCAGCGATTTATTTGTATCAGATGTAAATAATGACGGTGTGAACGATATCATTGGAGTTCAGTGGATAGAAAATACCGTCGCATTGTTCACAGGGTACGGCAATTCCACGTTCAGCGAACCGGCTCAGATTCCGCTCAGGAGCGAACCGGGATTCATCAGGTGCGGATACGTGAACGGGGATGACAATATAGATTTTCTGGTATACTTCCCGAATGAGAATGAATGCTTGACATACCTGGGCGATGGTTTGGGTAATTTTACGGAACATCAGATTCTCCGGATATCGCGCGCACTTTCTGATGCGGCAATTTCGGATATAAACAGCGACCGGCTGAACGATGTACTTCTTCTCAGTGCGGATGGGACGCTGGATGTACACTTGCAAAGCGAAAATGGTTTCCTTACCGATATTACGCCTTTCCTTACCACGAGGCATCCTGCAGATATGGAACTCTTTGCTCACTCGCGTACGCAGTTAAAAAACGCTGCAATTCTGGATAGCGCAAACGCTCTGATAAAGATTATGTACAGCGCCTACATCGATCGTGTAAAGAGTGAAAGCAGGGAATACGGACTCGGATCATCACCGTCGGAAGTGCGGGCTTTTGACCTGAACAACGACGGTTGGAACGATATTATCGCATCGAACCCGGGATCGAGAACATTTTCAATCTTTATAAATGATAAAACGGGACATTACCGCGGTCAGTGGGCAATTCCCGGGGCGTTTGTTCCTGCATCATTTTATCCTGCCGGCAATCACACGGTGCCCGGGATAATCTTTTCCACGGAGGCAGGAAGTTCCTCTCTCCATGTTATCGAGCTGGATCAGTCGCACTACACTTTTAATCAATCAAAAATAATCACACAGGATATTCCGGATATAATTGACGTATCAGTAAAGTCTGCACGGTATGAAACGTCAGTTCTCTCCTTGGGGCACGATCCTGAAAATGATCAAATCCATCTGGCTGAAATCAAATGGCGGAATGGAGGTCGATCAGCAGAGACTATTATAAACCTCAATCTTCCGGGAAAGCTTCTTGGCGTATCGAGTATTTCAGATGGCAGAAACGATCGCCGTAACATTTGGTGTACAACTTATGATGATGACAGTGAACATCTTTATTACGTTGTTGCCGATTCCGCATGGAATGTTATTGAGAAACGACTTCATAATACTTACCAGACAGAGGCACCTGCACCGACATTGATGTGGAACAGCGATCTCAACAATGACGGTCGTTCGGATTGTATTATTTTCAGGGAAGACAGCGTAAACGGTTTATTCATTTATCTCGGGAGCGATAACGAATCCCCTGAATCATCAGCCATTCACGTCATTAAAGATGTAGATGTAGGATCCTCCCGGGATTTGAAGGTAACCGATATCGACAAAAACGGCAACCGTGATATTGTCATTAATAATCGCATACGCAGATCCCTCGATGCGTATTTGGGCAACGGGAGCGGTCGGTTTTCCACGCCTGTGAACCTTGCCGGTACCGCACGATGGGGTGGATTTGACATCAGCGATGTCGATAATGACGGCTATCCGGAAGTAATCATGACCGACAGTCTGAAATGCACATTGAACATATTTTCACTCCGTGATCGGTAGAAGATTAATGAACCGAAAAACACATTTCATAATGTCCGCCGTAACGGTCTTTTTGATGATGGTTTTGAATGCACGATCCCAGGATATCGCCATTCAATCCGTATGGGAACATAATCGGAGTGAAGCGATACGGATACTTGCTCAGTATGCGGAAGAAAATAGTATTGCGGGAATCATCCGTGACGATCATAAGTGCGGTTTCTGGATTTCGGTGCAGATGGCTGAACAATGGAATAATTTTTCACAGGAACAGAAAGAGCGGCTTAGAGATCTTCAGGCAATCAGATCAGCTCAGAAGGATACAATCATAGGGAGCTTCAGGATTCTCTACGATACCACAGGAATAAATGAACCCGCTCTTTTGGACGAAAATCTCGAGAGAATCCCCAATACTGCGCGCGCGTATGTTGATTCGGTAGGAAAGTATCTCAATGACGCATGGACCTTCATGATCGACACTCTCGGATATGAGCATCCGCCGTTTCAATATGGGAATTCACAGTACGTTATTTCGATTGAGGAGCTTGGGAGTACTCTGTACGGCGAAACTACTTTTGACCTCGACGCTGATCGGATAGGGAATTATAATCCGCCGAGGTTTACATCTTTCATCAGAATTGACAATGACTATTTCGGATTTGTGCAGAGTTCCGGCTTAGCAGGATTAAAGGTGACCCTCGCTCACGAGCTGCACCATGCCATACAGATAGGCAGTTACGGAATACGGGGTTCCGATATGTTTTTTTACGAAATCACATCCACGTGGATGGAGGATGTGATTTTCAACGATATAAACGATTATTACCAGTATCTTTCTAACAGTCCGTTCCGCCGATCCCACTTTGCTTATCCGGATGCAGGTTTTGTCCGTGCTGACGGAAGCATCGAATACAGCCGTGCTATCTGGGGAAAGTTCGTTGAAAAAAAGTACGACCGTAATGTCATGTTATCGGCATGGAACAACCTGAGGTCTGAAAATGCGCTCACAGCTCTCGATCATTCTCTCCTCG
>CAYGZY010000005.1:0-12346 GCA_964354485.1 uncultured Chlorobiaceae bacterium
CATGATGATTGAAGCGATCGGTTTTCTGTATGCAATCAGAATAAATACTACAGATGCAATAAGGAATACGACGCCATCCGGTCGTGTAAGCATAGTGAGAACAACCATAAAACCGGAGAACAACAATCCCCGGATCGATCGCGCCATCATAAGTGTCGCGAATGTCCCGGCTGCGATGAAGGTAAACATCGATGTCTCAAGTCCGCTGGTTGCGTAAACACAGAAATCCCGTTGTAACGCCAGTGCGATGCTCGTAAGCGGTAGAAAGAAAAATAAGACATTCCCATCGGTACGGAGTTTCCAGCTTAGATAAACAAAAAGAGTGAGTGTAAATATGAAAAAAGTAATGCCGAGCGTTTTTGATAATGAAACGGGATCGAGACTGAGCGATGAGCCGAGAGCGAGGAGGAGTGTCCAGAGAAAGTTGGTGTACCCTTCAACACGTTCACCGGCGTTGTAGACGAGTCCATTGCCGCGAACGAGATTCTCGGCATAGCGTAATGAGATGAAAGCATCATCGTTCACAAACGCAAGAGAGAGGGTGTGTTGTGTGCCGATGACGAGAGCGACTACTGCAATAATCCAGAAAATTGATCGTGCAAATCGTGAGGATGACGCGGTTACATCCTGAACCCCGAATTTAGTTGATCCCGTGAGCACTGCCGGTAATTAAGAATGTGATTTTAAGATAGATTAGCTGTGTGAGATGATAATGGATTTCTGTTAAAAATGCAAAAGATAATATATCAAGGGCAAGTGGGGTGTCGTAATTTGAATTTAGCAAGGATAGATAGATGAATCTATTCTACAATGTATTTCTAAGGAGCATTATGCGCCTAATAATGATTCGACGGGTATTTGTAATTTTTTATGCAGGGCTCGCATCATTTTAATTGTAAGATTTCTTTTTTTATTAAAGATTTCAGATAACCTGTTCCGTCCCCCCAAAACATTGGCGATATCCTTATTTGATAGGCCAAGTTGTTCTTTCCTGAATTTAATCGCTTCAATAGGATTTGGTGCTTCTATTGGGAAATGTTCTTCTTCATATTTCTCTACTAATACAGATAGAATTTCGATGAGTTCGTTTTCCCGGTTGCTCGTCTTAGTATCAAAGTACGACTCGAGTACAGAGAGGGCATCTTTATAATCTTTCTTTGTTTTAATGGGTTTTATAACAATTGGTGTTTTCATATTGTCTTTGCATTTATTAAATCATATTCTTGGTGAGTTCCGATAAAACGTATGTAAACGATTTTCCACTTAAAAACGATTTTTACCACAAGTCGGTATTTATTTCCTGCGATATTAAAAACTACTCTTTCTTTTTTTAGGATATTCGCGTTTCGATATTGATTCTTAATATCATTCATTTTCCTCCAGTTAGCATTTTTTACTTCAAAAAACCAAGCTCTTAGAGGTTGCTTCGCATCTTTATGTCGTTTCCAAAATATAATTAGTGTCGAGCGGGCTATTATACGCACAAATATATTATTCAGGATTCGTAAAAATGCGTCATATTATTAACCATCATTGTTCCCAATATGGGAACAATTAAATAAAGCATTTTTATAGATAATTGTCAAGCTGTAATACAACGAAAATTCGAATAATTTGAGCATCATTGATTGGATAAATGCGAAATATTGAGTTATTTCATAGATGTGAGGAGTATTCCGATTTTTCCTTCAGTCATAATTACATTCTAATAAGTGGCTTTTTAACCCACAACATCTGCTGAATATCGTTGAGTGTTATAAGATAGACCTTGCCATATAAAAAGTTATTATTTTGTGTTTAAAAAGAAGAATATTATTTTGTTTTAACGATTAATGAAGCAGAGAAATACAGACCGCTGAAAGGTGGAATATTTCTGTATGTTAAAGTATTCAATTAGCTATACTGCTTGAAAATCAATAATAGTTTTTGCTTATTGTACAATTATGAAAATACTTGGTATCGAAACCTCCTGTGATGAAACCTCGGCGGCTGTTCTGGATGAGGGACATGTTTTGTCCAATATCATATCATCGCAGATTGTTCACCAGCAGTACGGCGGTATCGTTCCCGAACTCGCATCGCGCGCTCACCAGCAAATGATCATCCCGGTCGTGGAACAGGCTCTGAAGAATACAGATGTCAGACTGGAAGAGCTCAATGGAATAGCAGTAACATACGGTCCGGGCTTGATGGGGTCGCTTCTCGTCGGAGTGAGCTTCGCAAAGTCGCTCGCCTACGGACTAAAAATTCCATTTGTAGGTGTAAATCACATGGAAGCGCATATATACTCCAATTTCATCGACGATCCGCAACCTGGCTTCCCGTTTCTCTGTCTGACCGTTTCCGGCGGACACACACAATTAGTGCATGCGAAAGCCCCTCTCAGACATCAGCTCCTTGGCGAAACGCTCGATGATGCGGCGGGTGAGGCATTCGATAAGGTGGCAAAAATGTTGGGACTCGGATTTCCGGGCGGACCCAAGATCGATGAATTGGCAAAACAAGGGAACCCGAAATTCGTAAAATTTCCACGGTCGTATCTTGGTGAAAATATTTTTGACTTCAGCTTCAGCGGTATAAAAACGTCGGTCATGTACTGGCTTCGCGACCACGGCCATTATCAGAAAGATAACTCGCATCCATTGCCTTCGACGCTTCTGGCCGACCTCTGCGCGAGCTTCCAGGATGCAGTCGTGGAGGTTCTGGTAGAAAAAACCCTTCGGGCAATCAAGGAGCTGAAAGTCCAAGACGTTGCAGTGTCCGGTGGCGTATCTGCAAATTCAGAACTACGCAGGCGAATGACCACCGCATCGAAAAAACATAATTTCAGATTGTTTATACCCGATTTCCAGTACTGTACCGATAACGGCGCAATGATCGCCTATGTCGGCTGGATGAAGCTCCGCGCTGGGGAGAGGTCGGGATATGAACTGAGTGCAAAAGCAAATTTAAGTTTATCAGAAGCTCGCTAGAGAACGATGATAAAAATATCACCCAAATCAGAAACGTACATCTCGATCTTTTTTATAGTCCTCCTCGTCCTTGGCGCTTTCTGGCAGTTGACACTCATGCGAGGATTCATTATAACCGATGATATCTTCACGAGCGATATCATGAATGAAGGCTTCCCGTATCGCTATTCTCTAAGTGAGGCGTTGAAGGCAGGCGAAGCTCCTCTCTGGGTGTCCGATATTTACGGCGGATTTCCACTCCTCGCCCGGGCTGAAGCGGGAATTTGCTACCCGATAAACCTTATTCTCTTCTGGCTCCTGTCCCCATACACGGCATTGAATATCGTTTTGCTACTGACAATTATCATTGCGGGGATATCTACATATTTATACCTTCGTGAGATTCGTGCAACCACAATTGTCAGTGTCGTATGTGCGGTTGCATTCAGCTTCAGCGGATATCTGCTATCTCATCTGAAACACCTCAGTAACGTTAACAGCGCGTGCTGGCTCCCGCTCGGATTGTTTTTCCTTGAAAGAGCTATTACCCGCAAAGATAATCGTTCGCTTATATGGTTCGGCTTTATCTTTGGGATTCAACACCTCTCGGGCCACACACAGGTGACCTATTACTCCGGAGTATTGTATCTCTTCTACTTCATCTTCCGGTCGCTTCATCAGTACAAGGAATTGGCGCATCAGGCGAAGTCGGTCAAAGCACCGGCGAAAAGCGGGTGGCAGAAGCTGTTAACAGACCGTCGGATTTTTATATTCATCGGCATGCTCATACTTGGATCGCTCCTCGCCGCTGTCCAGCTCATTCCGACCTACGAGCTTGTTTCTCTGTCACAGCGGTCGGGTGGGGTTACATTCGACTATGCCTCCAATTATGCCTACGATCCGAACAACCTTCTTACATTCATCTACCCCTATATCAACGGTGATATCGGTAACGCGACCTACACGGGAAAAAGTATATTCTGGGAAGATTACGGATATGTCGGTATTGTTATTCTAATCATGGCGCTATTTGCCGTTTTCCGTTCATGGAAAAAATGGCACATTAAATTCTTTGCTATATCGGCTCTTGTATCGATTATCTTTGTTCTGGGGCCGAGTACTCCCGTTTATAAGTGGGCGTTCACGATCATTCCCGGAATGAACTACTTCCGTTTTCCCACCCGCTTTCTTCTGATTACAGATCTGTCGCTGATCGTTCTCGCCGGAATTGGAATGACATCCATTGCCGAGAAGCTGAACGACAAAAAGAGATATGGCGGTATACGATTTGAATTTATTATCCTCGCAATAACCGTCATCGACCTGCTCTATTTCCAATTGCGGCAGAATCCCATCGTTGATGCGGAGAAGTGGCTTCAGCCGCCGCGATCCGTGGAATATATAAATAGAGATACGACTCAATTCAGAATTTTCTGTGTGGGCGGGAATCAGGCTCACATACAAACATTCCAGCAAGCACGAGGCTGGGAGGGAGACCTCCAACCGTTCATCGATCAGCGTGAATACATTCAGCCGAGCAGTAATGTCCTGTACGGATTGCACTCCCCGAACGGTTACGCAAACCTGACACCGAATTACATCGTGGATGTCTGGGGCGATCAGAATCGCTCCGGTGTGCTGAACCAGACAGCGGCTATTCAGGGAGGACGATTCCTGCCAACCGAAATGTTCTGGCGGCTTATAGATATGTACAACGTAAAGTATATAACATCTTTCTGGCAGATTCAGACAAAAATGGGTGTCGACAGCGTTGCACGGTTCGGCGAGGCGTACATGTACCGCAATAATAACCTGATGCCGCGAGCCTACATGGTTGGTAAAATCGTACAGGCCTCAAATCAAAATCATGCGTTGAGAATACTATTTTCAAATGAGTTCAATCCACACCGAGAGGCAATCGTCTTTGAAACTCCGGATGGAATTACACTATCCGATTCAATTAGCAGTGAAGTCGATATAGTGAAGTATGGGCGTAACGAAGTTATCATGGATGTGAAATCGGACAGGGCAGGATTCCTAATTTTTTCCGATTCGTATTATCCGGGTTGGACTGCTGAGGTAGACGGGAAGGAAGTAAAAATACACCGCACGAACGTAACCCAGCGGGGGATTGTCGTACCCGGGGGATCTCACACAGTGAAATTTACATTCACGCCGAACACAGTGACTTACGGTTTTTGGCCAACGGCCGGAGCATTTGTCGTATTCTCTGTGCTTATCGTTATCAACCGACGTAAGAAAAATGAGAGTTGAAAAATGAAGCGTAAGTATCGTATTGCTCTCTTCTTGGGATTCATCGTGCTGTCGCTCTTTGTCTATGAGGTGTTTTTATCGCCGCATTACTTTGAAGGTGATCGCTTCATCATCGTGTCGAAAGGGGAGACGTTCGAAGATGTCACCGATTCACTCATAAGTGCCGGTATTATAACCAATCGTTTCTACTTTGAAGCGGCTGGGAGAATCCTAATGTGGACAACGAGGATGCAAGTGGGAAAATTTCGTTTCAAGAGCGGAGTCTCCAATTTCAAAATTCTTGACATACTGATGGGCGGCAAGACGATTGAAACGATCTCGGTAGCGATACCGGAAGGCATGCGGACCACGACGGTTGCAAAGATATGTGCCGATAAACTCGGGATTGATTCCGCCCGGTTCATGGTGTTCGTCAATGATTCAGCATTTGCGCGCAAACTTGGCGTCGAAGCCGGGAATCTGAACGGATACCTGATGCCGAAGACGTACGAATTTTACTGGCAGACGGATGAGGAAGAAATTCTGAAAACTCTCGTGACGGAGTTCTGGAGCGATGTCGATAGCGGAATGGTGGCTCAGGCTAAGCGGCGCGGAAAGAAGATTTACGAGATCGTCACGCTTGCATCCATCATCGAGCTGGAAACTGCAATCGATACAGAACGGGCAATCATTGCCGGTGTTTATTATAATCGTCTGCAGCGAAGAATGCGTCTGCAGGCAGATCCGACCGTCCAGTATGCGCTGGGCGGCGAACGGCGACGGCTTCGATTCAGTGATTTGAAGGTAAAATCACCATACAACACGTATGTTAACTACGGACTACCGCCGGGTCCCATAAATAATCCGGGATTAGCGTCCATTATGGCAGCTCTTTATCCCACCCGGCACCGCTATCTCTATTTCGTCGCGACCGGCGAAGGGGGGCATCGATTCTCTTTTAACTTTATCGAACACGGGAAAGCCAAGCAGAGATATCTTCGCACACGTGAGGAGCGGAAGGAAGGACAGGAATTACCGTAGAGGATTTTTTACGCATGCGATTTTAACGCCGCGTATATTGCTCCATTTGCAGGTGTGGGGATTTTCAGTTTCATGCCAAACCGGACGACTGCACCGTTTAGCGCTTCAACCTCAACACGCTTACCGTGCATCAGATCGTAGTACATCGATGACGTACTCGTTGCGGGGAGTCGTTTGCAATGCAGGATAGTTTTCGTTTCGCTATCCGCGAAGGGATCGTTGTACATAGCACGTGCAATTGTTGAAGCTTCTTTAATAACATCTTCCAACATGTGTCGGAGGGTGGGATCTTGCAGAACCTCACCTATTGTTTTCCTGGCGAACGCCGTCATACCACCAAGTCCGCAGATGAATATCCATTTTTGCCAGAGGAATTTCCCGACATTTTCAATCGCTGCCCCCTCGATTCCGGCTGAACGGAAAGTATTTTCAAGTGTGCAGCTTCGTTGACTTACCGTTCCGTCCGTTTCGCCGAATCTGAATTTACCGGCTCCACCCTCATGACGTATAATTCCGGGCGCATGAATCGTGCTGAAGATGTAAGCGATACCAGTGAGGACATACTGCCGTCCGATTGTTTGGGCAATTAACTCCTCGTTTTCAACGCCATTCTGTATGCTTAAAATGATTGAATCATTTTTAAGCGCTGGTCTCGCAATCTCTGCTGCGGCACGTGTGTCGAATGATTTGACTCCGATGATGAAGCAATCGAATGGTTTGAATCCGATGAGAGTATCTGTGAATGTGGCGTGGATTGTGAGATCGCCCTCCGGACTTTCAAGTTTCAATCCGTGTTGTTGCATGGCGTGGAGGTGAGCGCCGCGCGCGACGAAGACGACGTCGTTGTGGGCGTGATGAAGTCTGGCGCCCAGATATCCTCCGACACCGCCGGTTCCGATGACAGCTATTCGCATAATTGACCAAATATAATAATTCTTTTGCAGAGTGTCCAAGTTAAAGTAAACGAAATAAGCGAAGTTTGTGATTATATAATAACGAGAAGTACATATTCTTTCAAAAATAATTAAACGCAGAGGTCCGCCCGACCGAACAGTTTTGTTCCTTTGTTACAGTCGTTCGGGCGGGCGCAGAGAACGCAGAGAGGTTTAATCCCTTTGCGAACCTTGCGTTTCCTCTGCTGTCTCTGCGTTTTTAATTTTTTCTTTTGGGGGTCAGCTATAGGAATTTCCTAAAATAATCATATATTCACAGGTGCTTTTATATTATTTAATTATTGCTGATTGATACGTGACGGAATGTACGTTTAAGGCCGCTTTCTTTATCATTATTGCTTTGATTTCCTTCAACTGCGCCGGACAAGTGGCTCCATCGGGTGGACCACCGGATAAAACACCACCCCAGATTATCGCCACTTTCCCCGAACCAATGGCTCTAAACTATAAGGAAAATAAATTTTCATTTTCGTTCGATAAGTACATCGACAGGAGATCCTTCCAGGAATCGTTCTTCGTTTCACCCACCATCAGCAGTGTATCCTACAAATGGGGCGGAACCGACGTTGAGGTAACGTTTGAAGATACTCTACGACCGCTGACGACCTACATCATAACAATCGGTACGGACGTACTGGATACGCGCGGCAATCGGCTCGATAAAGCTTTTTCGCTCCCGTTCTCCACAGGTAACTTCATCGACTCCTGCGCGATTAGCGGCTCTGTGATCGACGAGAAAGCCGAAGGCGTCATGATATTCGCATACGGACTTGATGGAAAAAATCCCGATACGCTTAATCCCACACGGCTCAAGCCCGACTTCCTGACGCAGACGGGGAGGGATGGGACGTTTCTACTGCCGTACCTTCCGGTCGGACGCTACCGTATCATGGCAGTGCGCGACGAGTATAAAAACCTCGTATACGATGTCCAGACAGATCAGTTCAGTACGTATACTTCCGATATAACACTCACGTCCGAAAAGCCCCTTTTCAGCGGGGTGCAATTTAAACTTTCAATCGAAGATACCGCGGCACCCTTTCTTTCAAGCGCACGGTCCATCGATCAGTCCCACGTACTCCTCCGCTTCAGCGAAGGGATGAACGAAGAGTCGATAAGAAATGGAAATATTTCGCTCTTTGATACTGTTGCAGGCACTCCTCTTTCAGTGCAGGATATTGCATTCGGTGAAAAACCGGTGATGGAGGTCCAGCTTGTAACGGCAACGCAGGATTTCGGCCGGACGTACCGGGTAAAGGTATCGGGTTTGTACGACATTGCCGGCAATTCTCTGACCGAACCCCGTAACAGTGCTGATTTCGCGGGGAGTTCAACTTACGATACATCACGACCCGGTTTTGATCTCCTTTATCCGCCGAAAAACAGTACAGAAATTTTAACCACGGATACTCTCCGTCTGTTTTTCAGCGAGGCGATAAGGAAAGCAAGTTTCTCTAGCGGTGTGTTGCTATCGGACTCGGTCCGAATTCCTGTTGGACTGTCAACGTCCTGGCCGCATTCACGCGAGCTGTGGCTGATTCCGCAGAAAGAATTGCAGAAGGGTATGGCTTATACATTAACGATCCGCATGGATTCGCTCGCCGATCTTTTCGGGAATTCCTATACCGACAGTGTCACCAGTTATTCGCTCGAAACAGCCGGTGAAGAGAGTATGAGCAGTATCAGCGGTGTTGTGACCGATGACGCGGCAGGGGCATCGGGAGCTGTGTTCATCACCGCGAAGAACATTTCCAACAACAGCATTCCACGCATACTCAAGCTCGACAGTGTGAAGGCGTTTACATTCCAGAATCTCACGGAGGGACAATACACTCTTTCAGCGTTCCGCGACGAGGATGGAAATGGTTTATACTCATTCGGCAAGCCGTTCCCATTCGTGAAAGCGGAGCGGTTTACAATTTACGGTGATACATTAAAACTGAGGGCGCGCTGGCCTCTGGAGGGTGTTACAGTCCGGTTCCGGTGATGCTTCCGGTTACGGCGATTGAATTTCCGGCAATTCGGGAGTACGAGGAGGAGGATTCTTGACGATCTTATCCGGGACGATCCATGCTTCGTTGAATCCGATCGCGATTATTCTTCTCAATAATGCCTGAGCTTCATAGCGTTCAGCAAAATTCCCGATACGCACTTTATAATATGGCGAATCAAAAACGACGTATACCCATTCTTCCGGTAAGGAGGCGTTGAGGCTGTCGCGGATCTGCGTTGCCTCTTCGATTTCGGGCGTGAAGAGTACCTGTATCCTGAATCCGGGAATCGTCTCAGGTACTGCTATCTCCACGGCATTTGCAGATTCGATTGCATCGTGCACCTGCTGTTCCTCTACTTTGATGCTTTCGACGTCAGGATTGTAGACCGAGGGATCGAAAGTTTTCTCGTACTTCGCGAGAAATTCTTTCAGCTCCTCATCTGATTTCTCCTTCTCGATACGCTTGGACGTGCCGCAGCCGGCGACGAAGAGGAGGAAAATCAAATATACTATCGTTTTACTGCGGAGGATGTTCTGAAACCCATGCATCATTATATTCACCCGGATATCGGCGCACCATTTCATCGCGGTAATTGCGCGCATCATCTTTTATTAAAAAGTCACCAATGAAGACTTTGTAAAGGTTATCGGTTATATCATGGAATGTATAGACCATGAGGTTGAAACGTTCTTTCACAAGGTCGGCTATTTTTACAGCGTTCTCCGGTGTTGTGTATGCGCCTACCTGCACGGCATATTTTCCGTTAACTTTTGGTGGGGGCGATATTCGGGATTCTGCCAGCGACCTGGCGGCTATGCTGTCTGCACGGTTTTTAACTTCTGCAGCAATCCGCTCGGAATTAGTTTTAATCGTTTCGCTCTTCTGCTCATCAGTCGATTTTTCTGATGTTGTGCATCCTGCAAAGAAGATTACAATCATGCAGACTGCAAGCATCACCGATCGTTGTACGTTGAGATTTTGCATATCTATTCAATCCATCAGTGTTGTTTCGATTTTTTAACTGAAGTGTTAACAGTTATCTTGCCTACTAATTCCACACCCGCGCTGGTACCGATGCGGCTGGCACCGGCTTTGATCATAGCAATAGCCTCTTTGCGCGAACGGATTCCTCCGGATGCTTTAACACCCATCAATGGACCTACTGTTTTCCGCAGGAGAGAGACATCGGCCGTAGTTGCGCCGCCTTTGGCAAACCCGGTTGATGTTTTAACAAAATCTGCGCTTGCACGTTTCGCGATGAGGCACACCTTTACTTTCTCTTCGTCGGTGAGGAGAGCGGTCTCGATGATTACTTTGACAACCGCACCATACTTTTGGGCGGTTGTCACAGCGGCAGAAATATCTTCTTCGACGAATGACATATCACCCGATTTCAGCATGCCGACATTTATCACCATGTCGATTTCCTTAGCGCCGTCGCGCAGTGCTTGCTCGGTCTCGAATTTTTTCACAGCCGTGGTCGAAGCACCAAGCGGGAATCCAATTACCGTACAGACTTTCACGCGAGTTCTTTTTAGCTCCTGTGCGCAAAGTGAAACGTAGCACGGATTGACGCACACGCATGCAAATTTGTATTTTTTTGCTTCAGCACAGAGTTGAACGATCTGCTTTTTTGTTACATCCGGATTAAGGAGCGTATGATCGATCATTCCTGCGAGACTATCTCCGATATTGCTGCTAATTTCTGTCACGTTACGGAGTTAACCCCCTATGCACCATGGTAAATGTTTTTCATACCATTGTGCAGTAATATACAATTTTCTCAGGGCGAATCAAATGGGAGGAAAAAATGTCAATTGTCATTAGTCATTGGTCATTTGCTTGCCCACCCTCTTTCCTCACCGCCTTCTTTGTGCCTGTTTCGCGAGTCATTGTTACCTTGTAATTAACCTCACTCCATCGCCCCCGCCTATCTCGGCGGTCCTTAACCATTCATTATCAATCAAAGAAGCACAAATGTGAAATCAGAGGACAGAAAGCTGATACTTTGATCCGGTTACTTGTTCTCAACTCGGCACTTACCCCACACCATTTCTCTCGATCTCATTAATACGTCGCTTCAGCGAGGTGACTCTGAACTAGGAAAGATTGTGAAACCGTTTTAACGGTTTCTCTCGAAGCTGTTGAAACAGCTCGTCAGGTTTCTCTTTAGGTTAATCCACACCGATGAATCGGTGTGTTAATGATATGCAAGTTGTGTTCTCCAGTTACCTACCTTACCCCGCCCGAACGACATTGTCGGGTTGGCGACCGAAATTAATGCTTGAACTCGTTCGGTCGGGCGGGCCACTGTCCCTCTCTCCAAATTTATGGAGAGGGGGATTCAGGGGGAAAGGTAAAAAAGGTAAATCAATTTTGTCAATAGTCGTTCGTTATTAGTCATTGGTACTTTGTAAAAAGGTCATCTGTTATCGTGTTCTATTGCAATGTTTGTGAACGACTTTACCCATTAAGTTGTAAGGATAAATCCTTATTTTATCAATAGCATCTTCCGGACTTTTGTATATTTTCCGGCGATAAATTTTATAAAGTAAACTCCACCGGCGTGCGTTGATGCGTCCCATTCGACTTCATGGTAACCGGCGTTTTCATGACCGTTGATGAGTGTGATTACTTCCTGGCCTATCAATGAGAATATTTTCAGTTGGACATGAGCAGCCGATGGTAATTCATAACGTATGGTGGTAGTTGGATTAAACGGATTTGGATAAATCTGGTGAAGGAAATACCTAGCTGGTAATGTAGATTCCTGGTCGTTATTCCCGACGATATTTATGCAATACCTTTTGCCGAGGAACGTATCGCCATCTCCACCCGATAAAAAAATTCTAAAACATGGATTGCTTCCGAAGGAAGATTTCGGGGTATTGAAACAGGTCAAGATTCCCGTGTAAACTGTCTGGTGATCGAGTGTGTCGTATTGTGCTGAATCGATCTCGCAAAGGAGATATGCTCTAATACTTTCTGAATTACAGAAGCTCGCCTCAAAACAAAACGATATCGAATCACCATAAACTGAGAGCCATGTTGTATCCATCGGATCGACTATCGGGGGAAGGATCGATTCTACTTTCATCGAGTACCACCAATTGTATGCCGATGTGTACATATTGTCATCGGTGAAGGGTCCGCG
>CAYGZY010000006.1:0-3299 GCA_964354485.1 uncultured Chlorobiaceae bacterium
TACCCCGCAGACATGGAGGAAAGATAACGCCGGTGTATCAGATATCTCAGCTGTAAATTTCTTTCTCATTGCACTTGCAGACTTGTACATGACGATGACTGAAGCGGATGCTCCCGTGTTTCGATGGTTCCGATTTTACGAAGAGCAACGGCTGCTTAATCGCTCCGCACGCGGAACATTTTTTGCCGTGCTGCATTGCTGCTTTTGCAACTTTATCTGCGAATGATTGAACTTTAGCCATGATTATTTTCCTGCTGTTTAAATTATTTTGTTAAAAAACCCTTACAACGTTCCCGCCCGCCTGCGACGCGGTGCCGAGAACAGCAACGGTATTTCCGATAAGTTCTTCCTTCTTCATTCCTTCGAGTGCACCGGCTACTCCGACGCTGATTGTAATTGAAAAACTCTTCCCTTCGAGATTGACGACGAGGCCTGCAATATGTTTTCGTATTTTTTCAGCCCAGAGGTAGGCGTCATTAGCGGCAGTGTTGATCAGCAGAATTCCGAATCGATCGCTGTCGAAGCGCCCGACGAGGTCGTAGGTTCGTACACATGCACGTATTGCCCGTGCGATCGTAACGGTAATTCTCTCAAACCCGTCGAATCCAAACCGGTTCCGTAGTTCATCCCCTTTATCGATTGTGATGAACAGAAGTGACAGTTCTGATCCGTTGTCGTCCGAACGCTGTAACTCTTCTTCCAGCCGCTGTGTGAAGAATTTCCTCGAGTACATCCCGGTGACATCATCCACGATGACATACTCATTGATCATTTCCTGCAGGTAGAACACCTCGAGCGCGGCGGCGGCATTTTCACTGAGTCGGTAGAGCATGTCGAGGTCCCGGCGCGTGAAACTGTGCTTCTCGCTGCTTTCGATCGTCAGGGCTCCGTAGCACTTGTTGATTGAACTGATTGGAACTGAAACAAGCGAACCCTTTGCGTCAATCTCCTCGCGGTCGTTGTACCGCGGGATTGTCTCTTTGGTGAGATCATGAACGAGAGCATACGTATTTTGCTTGATAACGTTGCCGGTAATGCTCGAGGGGAAATCGATCGGCTGATCCATCGTAATATACTTTGCATGCGACCGATTTGTCACTTTCTTCACGATCCATGCGCGTTTTGCTTCGTCAAAGAGGACGATGCCCAGAAAATCCCAGCTGATAATTTTCGATGATTCCTCGGTCAGCGTCTGGATGATCGTTGAAACAGAAAAATTCTTCCTGATTCGTTCCTGCATACGCCGGATTGAACTCAATAATTCGGCATCCAGAAGCAGTTCGTACTTGTCATTGTAACTCTTGATGAAGGCGGATATCAGCTTTGTAAACTTCCCGAGCAGAAGCATAGTCTCATGTCCGAATTCATCCGAAGCCTTACTGTCGATTGCGACGACTGCCACCGGCTGGTCGATTGCGACGTCGGAAGCCCCTCGCGTAAAAAATACCGGTACTCCGATAAAAGACTTTACCGATGCCGGTGTATCGTAGTAACGAAAGAGTTCGGCTTCCGATTTTGGATTGACCTCCGTAATGAATTCCGGTTTCCCGCTCACGGCCACTTTGCTGACGAGATCGTCGCCGAGCGGAAATCTCCGTGTTGCATTATATGCGGCGCTATCCGTAGCAATTGCTTCCATGACCATCTGCTGCTTTTCCCGGTTCACCCAGAAAAATGCTACTGTGTGCGCGAAAAATACTTCCTTTATAACTCCCAGAATTTTCGTAAGGAGAAAATCAAATTCCGTCCTTGGTTCCGTATCACCCCGGTAAATTTCCGAATCGGCATCAAAAAAATCAGAGACGGTAAACGTCGGTACCGCCTTTTCTCGTCTCTCTTCAATTAATATTTCCCTCTCGGTAACTCCCGTAACATGCGGAGTCTCCGCCTCCACGTGCTTACTCACCTCGTCCATCTCCTCCTTACGACTCGTAGTTTGATGACTATCTTGTGGTTGGCTCTGAAAATCATCAAAAAAAAGTTTTTTCATCATTTCACTTCCGGAATATGAACGAAAAAGTGAATTATGCCTTCTTTTGCCGGGAATCAGCTGCAGGGATTTCCCCCGCAGTGATGAAAACATAAAGAAAGCGGAAAAAAGTACACAGAGGAGGCAGATTATGCGGATAAAAAAAACATCGACAAGAATACCGATGATGATTGCTGCGATACCGATGGCAAGAATGAGACTTTCACTCGCGTGAACTTTCTCCACTATACTGCTAATTTTTTCCCTTGATATCAGAGGCATTAAAAAAATATAATACTGTCATTGAAAGTGTCTAAATTTAGTGAAATTTGAAGTCATTGTCAATTATTTTAATAAAATTAAGCAAAAATCCACCCCTTTCATTCGCCAGGGGATTCTCTTTATTCTCCAATATTAATTATCAGAGGATAGGGTTTATTAAATATTGCTTATTTTGACTAAAAATGGTATAATAAAGACTGTATGATAAAAAAAGAGTTCAGCATAGTACTCGTGGATGATGACCCGAAATACGCAGACATCATCAGGCACCAGCTCCGTTCATTTCAAAACAAAACATTCACTGTAACCTGGATCAGTGATCCTTCAGCGGTGCTTCCATTTCTGAAATCTGAAAAAATTGCTGATTTAGTATTGATGGACTATTTTCTACCCGGGACTACGGGCATCGAAATCATTAAAAAAATCTATGAAGAGAAGGTTCGGGTTCCTATTATTCTCCTGACATCTAATCGTGATTTTAAGATCGCCATTGAAGCGATGAAGTATGGCGTCGAAGATTATATATTAAAAGAAGATGCAGCAAATACGATGCTTCCCCGTTCGATCATTAACGTAATAGAACGATTTGAGCTTGCCCGCCGGATAGAAAATGCTGAAAAAAAGGATCTCATATCGAAGAAAAAGATAGAGGCAATCCAGGAGCTTGTCGTAACGATGTGTCATGAATTCAACAATCCGCTCGCAGCGATCAAAATAAGTTCGGATATTCTTTCGCGGCATGCGCTGGCAGACGAACAAAAACAAATTCTGGCAAAGTTAAACAAAAACATAACACTTCTTGAAAAGCAGATTGTCAGGCTGAGGGATCTGAATATGGAAAAATAATATTTTGTGGTCCTGCCCTTGATTTTCTTCAAAATAATTTCTACATTATATACTGTATGCCTCAAGTAACACGATATCCGTTTTTCATCCCTTCTCTGTCGAAAAAACTGCTGAAAACCATCAATCTCAAGAGAGGAACTGAAGACAAATTACCAATGGGAATGAAAAAATTTATCAGAGTTTAACATACGTCCCGCCCGAA
>CAYGZY010000007.1:0-2014 GCA_964354485.1 uncultured Chlorobiaceae bacterium
TATAATAATTCAGTTGTAACGGACTTCCCCAGTATCGTCTTGATACTTTGTGCATTTCACGGATGTAAGACGGGATAACTTTAGCAACATTTTGTCCCGTTTTAGATTCGGGATACATCCGCAGGTTTGCAAGGGGCTGAGGAATATAGTGAATTTGACAATGTCGACCAAGCCGTATGAGAAAGTCGTAATCCATGGCGTAATTGAGATTCTCATCGAGGTAACCTATTGCATCCAATACACTTTTGCGGAAGAAGAGCGCAGGCTGGACGAACTCGTAACACCATTTCCAGTAGCGGATCAGGTCGTTCGGTTGCATGCGCCGGGATGAGAGGGGCCGCATCATTTCTCCCCGCTCATTCACTTCATAACCATCACCGCAGACTGCCATAGTGTTCTTATCGTAGAATTTTTCCGCGATTGCAGATAAGATCCGGGGACAATAATAATCGTCAGAATTTAGCCAGCCGATGATTTCGCCTCCTGCCATTTTGAATCCTTTATTCAGGGCATGGCTCTGACCGCGATCGGGCTCCGATATCCACTTCAGATGGGAATACTTCTTCAGAACGTCAAGAGTACCGTCGGTTGAACCGCCGTCTATGATGATGTGTTCAACATCCGCGCGATACTGATCGAGGACGCTCCGTATGTTTTGCTCAATTAATCTTGCCTGATTGAAGGATGGTGTGATAACGGAAAAGGTAAACGGCGGCATTCTCGAATCACTTCACTTGTGAAGCATACCATTCCACAGTACGGTGGATTCCCTCTTCGAGCGGAACCTTAGACGTCCACTTGAGTCCGTTGAGCCGGCTTACATCGAGGAGTTTTCGCGGCGTTCCATCCGGCTTCGTTGAATCCCACACAATATCTCCCGCGAAGCCGACGATCTTTCTCACCATAGAGGCGAGCATAGCAATTGTGGAATCGGTGCCTGTCCCCACGTTGACCAGCTCTCCTATTTCGCGGTACCCATAGGTTTCCATGAGATAAACCGCCGCATCGGCCAAATCGTCTACGTAGAGAAATTCACGGTAGGGGGAACCGGTTCCCCAGAGTGTTACCGCTTTATCGGTGATCCCAAGTTGCCAGAGGATTTTAAGAATATCATCGGTTTCCGTTTTATCCGCATCCACGCCGAAACCGATCGGGAACCGTTTAATGTCTTTAAGCAGTCTGTCGTAGTTTTTCTCGGCGAGCAGACGGGCAAGGATAAACTTCCGCATGAGAGACGGGAGAACATGCCCGGTTTCGAGGTTGAAGTTGTCGAACGGACCGTACAGGTTTGTCGGCATGATGGATATGAAGTTGGTCCCGTACTGTTCATTGAAGTAGCGGCAGAGTTTTATCGCGGCTATTTTTGCGATTGCATAGGGTTCGTTAGTCGGTTCGAGGTAACCTTCAAGGAGATGTTCTTCCTTCAGCGGCTGTGGTGCAAGTTTCGGATAGATGCAGGAGGAACCGAGGTTGAGAAGTTTTTTTACACCCGATGTGTACGCGGAGTGGATGACGTTCATTGCGATGGCGAGGTTTTCATAGATGAAGTCGGCTTTGTAAGTATTGTTTGCGAGTATACCGCCCACGCGAGCGGCAGCGAGGAAGACATATTCCGGTTTTTCGGATTGGAAGAATTCCTCGACGTCGGCCTGGCGGATCAGGTTAAATGGGGGATACTGCCGGAAGACGAGATTTGTATAACCTTTTTCTTTCAGTTTTCGGACAATCGCCGAGCCGACCAGTCCGGTATGTCCTGCTACGTATATCTTGGCATTTTTTTCCATAGTGCAGTTTTCGTTTAGTAATATGACTCATAATCCTCACTCTATAATGGGGCTGTCCAAAAAGTAAAAAGGGTCAGTGTCATTCCCGAATGCTCCTATCGGCCCGCCCGAACGACCGATGTGATGGTACGGGCCCATTCGGGCGGGCGGGGAATCCAGAAATCCGGTTAAATCTCAGTCCTGGACTCCCTGCCTGCGTGCCCACTGCGGCAGGCAGGCCGATAAAAACG
>CAYGZY010000008.1:0-6736 GCA_964354485.1 uncultured Chlorobiaceae bacterium
GCTTCGATCTGATCATGTGTTACGTAGATCATCGTTGTTTCGATTTGTTTGTGGAGCCGGGAAATTTCTGTACGCATCTGAACCCGCAGATTCGCATCCAGATTACTCAGAGGCTCGTCGAACAAAAAAACTTTCGGTTTACGGACGATAGCTCTGCCGAGCGCCACTCGCTGCCGCTGACCTCCCGAGAGCGCTTTCGGTTTTCGTTCGAGCATCTCCCGTATTCCAAGTATTTCGGCGGTAGTGTGAACGCGTTGCTTAATTTCTTCTTTGGGAAACTTTCGCATCTTTAAACCGAAAGCGAGATTATCGTACACCGACATATGAGGGTAGAGCGCGTAATTCTGGAAGACCATTGCGATATCGCGATCTTTTGGCGGGATGTCGTTCACCATCCGGTCGTCGATGTAGATTGTCCCCTCAGAAATCTCCTCCAGACCTGCGATCATTCTCAGAGTTGTTGATTTTCCGCATCCGGAAGGTCCGACAAGGACTACAAACTCCTTGTCTGCAATTTCAAGGTTCACATCGTTAACAACTATAGAGGCGTCATATTTCTTCGTTATATGCTCTAATCGAACACTTCCCATAGAATTCCGGCGATGATAATACTGTTGAATTTGTTCAATATACAGAGTCTTTTAGCTAAACTCAACTACCATTTTGCGCGACAGGGGAGAACGAACAGGCTATTTGATAAAAATATTTGATAAAAATAAAGCATATGGTTGATTTTTCTCTAATAATTGAGTACTTTAATAAAAATTTTTTCTCAATGGGGACGATCAGTCAAAGTAAAGTAAATTCCATAATTGTAACTTTACACATCAGTGAAAGCGATAAGCGTTAGAATCGTCCCTGGAAATATCATGATACTAAACCATTGGTGATGCACCATGCTAGTCCGTCTGATACGCGTTTCCCTGATCATGCTTACCGTAATAGGGAGCATCGTGGCAGGCAACACCGGCAAAATATCCGGCAGGATTATTGATGCGAATTCAAAAGAACCGCTTGTCGGTGTTAATGTCATCGTTACCGGAACCAACCTCGGGGCAGCTACGAACATTGAGGGGATATACTCTATTATCAACGTTCCCCCGAATGTATATACACTGAGAGCATCTCTACTCGGTTATAATCCGGTTACGATCAATAATATCAAGGTATCGATTGATCTCACAACACGCCAGGATTATGAACTAACCGAGACTGTCGTTGAGCAAAAAGAGGTTGTCATTACAGCCGAACGACCTATCATTCAACAGGACATCACGGCTTCTACTGCGATCATAGGGAAGGAGTTGATATCGGAACTCGCCGTCACGGAGATACGTGATGTCATCCGCTTACAAGCGGGAATGGCTGTCTCTGCCGACGGTCAGCTGCATCTGCGTGGCGGCCGGTCAGGTCAGATCGCTTATCAGATCGACGGCGTTCCCGTTACCGATGCGTATGACAACAGTAATACAATTGAAGTCGGTGCGAATGCTGTACAGGAACTACAGGTCATTAGCGGTGCATTTAACGCGGAGTACGGGCAGGCAATGTCGGGAGTCGTCAACATTGTCACGCGTGACGGGGGTAGTACACTGGCAGGTAATTTTCAGACATATACAGGCGGTTACCTCTCCGATCGGGAAGATCTCTTCTGGAACATTTCACCGATGTCACTTTATACGCTACGAAGCTTTGAAGGAAGTCTGAGCGGCCCTCTTCTCACAGATAAACTTTCTTTTTACGCTACCGGGCGGTATTACTACAACACAGGCTACCTCTACGGAAAGAGAATGTTCCTGACTACCGATCTCTCTCGTGAGGAAGCCGGTTCAGCAGGCGCGAACTTCATCATATCACAGAACGGCGACGAGAAATATGTCTCCATGAATCCAAATGAACGCGCATTCGGACAGGGGAAAATCACCTATCGAATCAGGCCGAACCTCAAACTGTCGTATAATTTCATTTACGACGGACAGCAATATCAGGATTACGACAATAATGTACGTCTCACTCCTGATAACAATCTTCAGCGCCTCCGGAAAACATATTCAAACATACTCAGCGTCAACCACGCGGTTTCTCCCACAAGTTTCTACACGTTCAGTTTATCATACCTGTTTAAAGATTACAGGCATTACATGTACGAGAACATTTATACCGGAGATTCTTTGCGTCCGACCCTTTATGTTGATAACCAGTTAAAGCAAAATCCTCCGTACAGCTTCGACATCGGCGGAACGAATATGAACCGTTTTTCACGCAATACCGGGACATTCGGAGCAAAAATTGACTGGACGTCGCAACTCAACAATAATATTTCTATTCAGGCGGGGAGCGAGTTCAAGCAGTATCGCCTATATTATCAAAATATTAATCTCATCCCTCTCTATGACATTATGGGCCAGCGGGCAATCCCGTTCAACGTAGACATTCCGTCGCCGACTTCACAGGATTACGACGAATATATCCGTAAACCCCTGGAAACGGCAGTCTATCTCCAGTCTAAATTCGAAGCGAATTCCTTGATATTTAACGTAGGATTGCGGTTCGATGCGTTTAATCCTGACGGAAGAATCCTTGCGGATCCAACAGATCCCGACATTAGAATGCCATTGAAACCCCAGAATCAATTTTTCGACTACAACGGAAACGGTGTTCTGGATGCGGATCAGGGTGAAACAATAAAAACAATCGCTGACCGTGCAAGCTATTGGTACGAGAAAGCGTCCGTCAAATATCAACTTAGTCCGAGAATGGGATTGGCGTTTCCGATCAGTGCCCGTGGTGTCGTTCACTTTTCCTACGGCCATTTCTTCCAGCTGCCGAGCTATGAACTGCTTTACACAAATCCGGATTTCAAACTAGGAATCGAATCGGGCAACCAGGGTCTTTTCGGCAATGCGGATCTTAAGCCCCAGAAAACGGTAAAAGGGGAGATCGGCATCAAGCAACAGCTCAGTGAAAACATTGCCGTCGACGTGACGATGTTCTTCGAGGATTTCCGTGATTTAACCGGCACACAGACCGACGACATCCTCGTTTTCACAAGTGACAGAAGCTATAGCCGCTATGCCAATTCGGATTTTGGATCTTCAAAGGGAATTGTAATAAAACTTGAAAAAAGATTTTCAGAAGGGCTTGCAGCAAATCTGGATTATACTTATTCAATCGCAGACGGTAATGCTTCAAATCCCACCGATGCACGCAATGCAATCCTCGGCGGTGCGACACCGGAAACATATATTGCACCTCTCGACTGGGATCAGAGACACTCATTCAATCTTGTCGTTGCGTACACTAAACCACGTGATTACGGATTTTCCCTGATAGCTAATTATACCACGGGTCAGCCGTACACACCGACCGTGAATAAAAACAGTACGGTGAAGAAAAACTCATATCCGCGGAACAGCGCCTACCGTCCGACCATATTTAACATCGATGCCAAGATAAACAAGGATTTTACGCTTGGCGCTCACAATATTTCTCTGTTCGTGAGAGTGTTCAATCTGCTTGATCAGAAAAATCCGCGGACTGTCTACACAAATTCCGGAGATCCGATATTTACATTCGATCGTCTCGACGCAGAAAATATAAATCCGAAGCTGTACTACAATACACTCGAGCAGCTTTACACAAATCCCGGATATTTCTCCGAACCGCGGAGAATTGAAATCGGAACATCCATAAGCTTCTAGTGAAGAGTATGATAAAAATCATGAAAACACATTCATTGTTCGCCCTTATCGTCATTCTGGCAGTGATGGGTACAACGGCTGTCGCTCAGCGTTCGGATCCTTCGCTCCGTAGGACGGGTTACCACACTGGAAATCGAGTCGGCATCTCTTTTTACAATGACGGTCAGATAGCCGGTTACAATGTCGGTATTGACATCCGTGGAGAATGGCCGCTCGGTTCAGGGTTTAACTACATCGGCGATCTCATCCCAATGATCGGAGTCGAACTCACCAATTCTCGTGGAGATACGCTCCATTCTGTCACAATCTCGCGAGGACCGCGAAACCGGCAATCGGAGGAGCGTCATCCCCAATTAGGCTACTTCTGGGGGTGGAATCCAGTCCCCGGATATCTAAATCCGAATCAAACATCGGTTGCGATGAGTCATCTCCCCAATTCATGGCCCCCCGGTGGGTGGCCCGAACATCGCGATTGGGTAGATGCCAATGGTAATACACTGTGGAACGGGTATTTCGGACGGGCAATCGTAAATGCAGATCAGGAAAGTTATTACGTCGCTGATGATCAATGGGACGACGAGTTTAATGCATTCTTCAAGCCCGATAGCACTGATTCAACACGGCATGGTATGGGCCTTCGAATGAGCGTTCGCGGTTTTCAATGGTCGAGCTTCCTTGCAGAAGACGCTATATTCTGGTTGTACGATATAGAGAATGAGGGAACCACAACTTACCGCAAATCAGTATTCGGAACGGTCGTCGGTACACTCGCTGGTGGTGATGGTGATAGTGGGGACGATCTCGGCTTTTTCGATATCAACGATAATATCACGTACTCTTGGGACAACGATAATAAGGGAAATAAAGGGCAGAAGGTCGGTTACGTTGCATATGCCTTTCTGGAATCCCCCGGGAATCCGTTCGATGGAATCGATAACGACGGCGACTCGCAGGATCCATCATCTCCCCGATTCGATGCTCAGGATTTTGATTCCGTAAGTTACACTGTAGGAACGAGAATTGTCCTAATCGACCCCGCAACCTATGAGAGGAGTATCTACACGATACATGGACCCGTTGACACAGTCTACTCTCTCGGAGTTCGATTCATCATCGTCGCCGGTGTGACGAAATTCCGGGAAGGGCACATTGCGCAGATCGTGAACGGCGTCTCCGTTCCCCACACATCTGCATATGACGGTATTGACAATGATCTGGATGGACTAATCGACGAGAACCAGGCCGTTCATTTCGAGACCCGTCAACGCAGAAATTTTCCAACCCTGGTCTATAAGAATTTCCTGAGCGGCGCAGGACTAAATGATCCGCTTATCGATGAAAAGCGGGATAACGATGCGGGGAATCTCATTACGAGCTGGGTAAAAACTCCTGATGGTACTGTTCGTTTGATCCCTCACTGGTCGGGTGATGAAGATGGAGATTGGGATCAGGTATATGATGATATAGGGGCTGACGGATTAGGTCCTAACGATGATGGATACCCTGGTCCGGATGCAGACGGAACAGAAGGGAATGCGAGGCCGGATCAGGGAGAACCAAACTTTGGTAAAACGGATCCGGATGAATCCGATCAAATCGGACTCACGAGCTTTAATTTTTTCAACATCAGCGCCTCCCCCGATATGAGCAACGATAATCTGCTCTGGAGCAGAATGACGCCGGGAAGATTTGATATTATCTCGTCCCAGCCGCAGGACGGCGATTTCATATACTCATCCGGTTATTTCCCGATGCGGCCTCGGCAGATTGAACGGTTTTCCGTCGCACTTCTTTTCGGCGAAACATACGAAGATATAAAAAGAAACAAACAGATCGTCCAGCAAATCTATAACGCGGGATACAAATTCCCTCAACCTCCGCGGAAACCCAAGATTACGCTTACGGAAAAGGATGGAAAACCGACTCTCTACTGGAACGGGGATCTAACGGAAAATTCACGGGATTTCATCACCAAGAAAAAAGATTTTCAGGGCTATAAGATCTACCGTGCCACAGACGCAGGATTCGAGGATGCACGAAGCATCACGGACGCGCTGGGTGTGCTCGCTTTCGATAAACCGATCGCACAATTCGATCTCGCTGATACAATCGACGGATTTTTTACTCCTTCTCCCAGTCTGCTTACACAGGTTGGTGGAACCACATACTACCTGGGGAACAATACCGGCGTCGTCAATACTTTCGTTGATTCCAATGTCGTTCCCGGTCAGCGGTATTTTTACGCAGTGGTTGCATACGACGGAGGGGATGTGGCTCTTAATATCTTCCCCTCGGAGAATTCAAAATATATATTCATCAACAACACGGGTCAGATTATCACAGACGACAATACAGGGTACATCACACCGGGCAGAGCGCCAATCGGATATCGTGACGCACGACCATCGGATCTTGAAAAAATCCCTCCGTTCCGTGGAACCGGTTCCGCATGGATAGAAGTTATCGACGACAAAGAAATACGTGATGGTGCTAAGTACAATATCGTGTTCAAAGATTCGGCGCTTCAGGGCTATACGTCAGACTGGTCGCTCTTGGATCTTTCGACCACAGATACTCTTTCCATACCTTCACTACATCAACAAATGCAAGTTGCGCCCGGCGACACTGTTCAGATTCCTGCAGGCGTTGAAATCGTGGTGAACGGAAATTCATTTGTGAGTGATACCAATTTTTACGTCGGTACGTTTGATACGCTTGTATCCCACGATACACTCTTCTACGGGAATACACCCATCCTGCACGGATTCAAGGTGCAAATACTCAATGACGCTGCAATACGTGAGGATACGCTGAATTCGTATTTCGAAGACATCACATCCATAACTCCGCCGACGTATTTTTTCACACCTTTTCGGTGGACGGTAGCAGATACCGGAATAGCTTCTACGTACAACGGTATCAAAATGCCTTATGATTACCAGATCGAATTTTACGATTCCATCGTTGATACGTCTGTACCTGATACGCTGTATCCCCGGACACCCTCCAATACGATTACAGCTAAGCCGGTCAAC
>CAYGZY010000009.1:0-4524 GCA_964354485.1 uncultured Chlorobiaceae bacterium
GTAGTCCTTGTCGGACCTTCCGGATGCGGAAAATCAACAACTCTGAGAATGATCGCAGGTCTGGAGGAGATTTCTGAGGGGACAATCTATATCGACGACCGGATGGTGAACGACGTCCCGCCAAAAGATCGCGATATCGCAATGGTCTTCCAAAATTACGCGCTCTACCCTCATATGTCGGTATACGATAATCTCGCTTTCGGTTTAAAGATGCGAAAGTTTCCCAAAGAAGAAATTAAGCAGCGCGTTCACACTACCGCCGAAATACTTGGAATACGGGAGATGCTCGAACGAAAACCGAAAGCGCTCTCAGGAGGTCAACGTCAGCGAGTGGCGCTCGGCAGGGCTATCGTCCGTAAACCGAAAGTTTTTTTGTTCGACGAGCCTTTGAGTAATCTTGATGCGAATCTGCGGGTTCAGATGCGGACGGAAATTTCCCGGCTCCACAAACAGATTGAGACAACGATGATCTACGTAACGCATGATCAGATCGAAGCAATGTCGATGGGAGACCGCATCGTCGTCATGCAAGATGGTATTGTTCATCAAGTTGACACTCCTCTCGCGATATACGGCAAACCTGTTAATAAATTCGTTGCGGGTTTCATCGGGAGTCCGACGATGAATTTCATTGAAGGGCGTTTTACACAGACGGATGAAATGCAATTTGAATCGCATCGCGGGCACTTACGCTTCCACTTACCCGAATCTGAACAGAAACGACTTAAACACCTGACGGATAAGGAAGCAATCCTCGGGATCAGGCCCGAGCACATTCTTGCCAAACCGCAGAATTCTTTCAGTCAGAAAATCCCGGTGTTCATACAGGTGACTGAGCCCGTGGGAAACGAAATATTCGTGTACTTCACGCCGGGACCATCAGAAATACCGTTCATCTCACGCATCCCGTCCGACGTGCATCCGCCGCGCGGCAAAGAATTTGAGCTTTACTTCGACAGCACAAAATATCACTTCTTCGACGCAGTAACCGGAAAAACTCTCTAAGCATTTAATTCCGATCGGTGGAGATTTTATGAAACTCTTCGTCACCATTCTCTGCATTCTAACAATCTGCAGTTCTACTGTTCCGGTATACGGAGGCTGGAATTCTCTCGGACGTGTCTCTTCATATGAAAAACAGAACGACGGGATTATAATAAGCATTCCGCCCGCGCTTCTCTCTGTATCCGTTCTCTCCCCTGATGTGATCCGCTTTCGTATGACACCGTCCGGCAGTTTCCAGACAGATCACTCGTGGGCTGTTGTTAACACCAAACTGGGTGATCAAAAATATACTATCAGCGAGACGCCGGATTTCATTACTATCAAAACATCGATACTTTCTGTAACGATAATGAAGAATCCGTGCCGGATTTTGGTGCATGATGTATACGGAAATCTCCTGAACAGAGATGATTCTGTCAAAGGCATGTGCTGGTCGGGCAGTGACGTGCGTGTGTGGAAAACCATGCCGCGCGATGAGCAGTATTTCGGTTTCGGTGAAAAAGCCGGTTCACTCGGGAAAAAATGGAAATCTTTCTCTATGTGGAATTCCGATATTCCCGCATATAAAGCAGACACAGATCCGCTATATCAGTCAATTCCATTTTTCTACGGGATACGAAAAGGATTAACCTACGGTATATTTCTCGACAATACCTATAACACTTCGTTCTCTATGGGCAAGGAGAACAGCAGTTGCTACTCGTTCGGAGCAGTCGACGGAGAACTCAACTACTATCTTATCTACGGGCCGAAACCAGTCGACGTTATCCAGAGGTTTTCTCGGCTCACAGGTACTATGCCTCTTCCGCCCAAGTGGGCGCTCGGTTACCAGCAAAGCCGCTGGAGCTATTATCCTGAACAAAGAGTGCGCGAATTGGGTGAAACATTCAGGAACAAGAAAATACCGTGCGATGTAATTTATCTTGACATTCATTACATGAATGGTTATCGCTGCTTCACGTGGGACACGATGCGGTTTCCGAATGCAGCAGGAATGGTGAAGGATCTTGCCGCGGATGGTTTTAAAATCGTTCCGATAATTGATCCGGGGATCAAGAACGAAAAAGGTTACTGGGTATTCGATGAGGGACTTCTCGGCGATCATTTCGTTCGTACTCCTGAAGGCAATCCTTTCGTCGGTAAAGTTTGGCCCGGTGATTGTGTTTTTCCTGATTTCACAAAAATAAGCACCCGGAGCTGGTGGGGATCTCTCTACAGGAATCTCGTCGATATCGGCATCGCGGGATTCTGGAATGATATGAATGAACCATCGGTGTTCGATAGTCCGACAAAAACATTTCCAGACGATATAATGCATGATGACGAGGGGCGCATGACCGATCATCGCAAGAACCACAACATTTACGGGATGCAGATGGTCCGTGCGACATACGAAGGTCTGTTGAAACTTCGCCCCAATGAAAGACCGTTCGTTCTCACACGCGCTAATTATGCAGGTGGTCAGCGATATGCGGCAGCGTGGACGGGCGATAATATCAGCTCATGGGAACATCTTGAAATGGCTGTTCCGATGTGTTTAAATCTATCTATCTCTGGTCAGTCTTTCGTGGGGACGGATATCGGCGGTTTTATCGGGAATCCGAGCGGAGAATTGTTTGCAAGATGGCTTCAGCTTGGAATATTTACACCCTTCATGAGGGCACATACCGTTACCGGCTCGAAAGATAAGGAGCCCTGGTCATATGGCGCAGATTTCGAGGCGATCAACAGAAAATCGATAGAGCTCCGCTATCGCCTTCTCCCCTACATCTATACCCAATTTTATCTGGCTGAACGAGACGGAATGCCGATCATGCGCCCGGTTTTCTTTGATTTTCCCGAGGATGAAGAAACATACTGGCAGGAAAACACTTTTCTATTCGGGAATGCTTTCCTCGTTGCGCCTGTACTATGGGAGGATGACCGCCGGCGTGATGTCAGGCTGCCGAAAGGTATATGGTACGACTACTGGACCGGAGCCAAGTACGATGGTCCCGTGTCAGTCACAGTCGATGCACCGCTTGAGAGGATACCGCTCTTTGTTAAAGGTGGTTCAATTATCTCCGAGAGGTCTGTTGTTCAATACATCGATGAGCGACCGCTTGATACTCTCATATTACAGATATATCCGTCGGACACTTCGTCGACTGTCATTTATGAGGATGATGGTAAATCGTTCGATTACCGGCGCGGTATATACAACCTGAGAACAGTTTCTATAACATCAACCGATACCGGCTACAAAATCCGATCCGATAAACCTGTGGGTTCGTATAAACCGTCGGCACGGATCATACAATTAGCAGTGCATGATGTGCCAAAAAGCCCTTCAGCTGTGCGTTTAGGTAAGAGGGAACTTCACGAAAAGAGCGGAGAATGGAAATATGATTCCATTCACGGAATTGTCACTGTTTACTTTCCTGATCGGGGAGATTACTTTGACCTCCGCGTTATAAAGTAGTATTTCTTGTCATACTCCGAGACCATCCGGTGCGTATTGTACACGGGGATGATTGTTCTCATCGCATTTCTCATTTTCTCTATCCATTTACGTGGAATACCTGAGGCATCACGCTGATAGAAAAGCGGGATAACTTCTTCCTGGAGTACATGGTAGAGCGATTCTGCGTCCTGTGCATCAACCTGATCAGACGGCAGGTCAGGATGTTTGCGCGATCCTATTGCCCACCCGTTTTTACCATTGTACGCCTCATCCCACCATCCGTCGAGGATACTGACATGCAGGCCTCCGTTGATGGCTATCTTCTGACCGCTTGTTCCGCTCGCTTCCAGCGGTCGCCGGGGTGTATTTAACCATATATCGCAGCCGGAGATGAGGTGCCGGGCAACATTCATATCATAATTTTCGATGAAGATAACTTTCCCGAAGAATGGATGTCGGTGAGTGATGTCGATGACACGCCGCAGGAGTTCCTTCCCTTCCGAGTCGCGTGGATGTGATTTTCCGGCGAAAATTATTTGTACCGGACGCTGGGGATCATCAAACAGCTCCTGAGCTTTGACCAGATCGGAAAAGATGAGAAGCGCTCTCTTGTACGGTGCAAATCGGCGGGCAAAACCAATCGTCAATGCATCAAATGACAGGAGCCGGTAGAGTGCTTCCTCGCCGCTCTGTCCGCCTAGGATCTTCAGCTGGCGGGCACGCTCTCTGAGAAATTCGACGAACGATCGGCGGAGTTCATACCGGAGAGCCCAGAGTTCTTCATCAGAGACGATAGCCGGATTTGTGACGTGTTTCCAGAAGAGTGGATCACTCAGATGTGCCTTCCATTTGTGGGAATTGTGTCTTTCCCAAAATTCCCAGGATCGGCGCGTTGTCCAGCTCGTTATATGAATGCCATTTGTGACGTGGGCTATCGGCACTTTACTCGCCTTCAGCGAGGGGTAGATATCGTTCCACATAATTCTTGATACTTCAGCGTGTTTGCGGCTCACGGCATTAGCGGCCCGTGACATTCTGAGACCGAGAACGGTCATTGCGAACTCATTTTTTTCTTC
>CAYGZY010000010.1:0-8706 GCA_964354485.1 uncultured Chlorobiaceae bacterium
TGCCGTGGCAAGGTGCGGACGTCCGCCGCCACCGCCGCCCAGCCGTTTCGCCACTTCTCCGACTATGGTCCCTGCGTGAAGTTTTTTATCCTTCAGGAGTTCATCCGTGACCACACAGACGAGCGCGACTTTGCCGTCGATGACCGCGCCCAGAACACCGACACCCGATGTGAGCTTCGCCCTGAGTGCATCTCCAACTTTCTTGAGTTCCTCATTATTCGCGACACTTATGCGGCCGGAGACAATTTTCTTATTGCCGATGACGACGGCATTCGCGACGATTGAATCGAGTTCCCCTCCGGCTTCCTCGACACGGATCAACGAAATCTCTTTTCGGAACTCGTTCAGTGATTTGGATATTTTTTCAATCTCGTCCTCTCTTGTGCGGACAGCTTCATCAACTTCTTCCATCACCGCTGCATTGAGAATTTCCCCAGGGATGCTGAAAGGGTGTACACCGATTTCTCGTTTTGCGTCTGTTTGTTTTGCGCGTCCGAGCTGCTTTTCCAGTTCCTTCTCCTCGCCGAGGAGGTTTTCTATCTGTCGGTCAAGTTCACGGACGTGTTCAATCCTTTCCTCAATGAACTGACGTGCTCGATCTCCGGTCACTGCCTCGATCCGTCGTATCCCGCTCGCAATTCCCGACTCGGAGACGATTTTGAAGAAACCGATGTCGCCTGTATTCTGCACATGAGTTCCACCGCATAATTCTGCCGTAAAATTCTTTACTTCAACAACCCGCACTCTCTCTCCGTACTTTTCACCAAAATACATTTTCAATTTTGGATAGCGCCGCTTTGCTTCATCAATCGGAAGCCATTCAGCGGGATCGTTGAGAGCCATCACTGGAATTCGCTCCGCAATTTTTTCATTTACGAGCTTTTCAATCGCTTTAATTTGCTCAGGAGTTATTTTTTCAAAATGATTAAAGTCGAACCTCAGTCTGTCGGGTGCAACGAGCGATCCCTGCTGATGCAGATGGTCACCCAGAACATGGCGCAGCGCTTCATGAAGGAGGTGCGTAGCCGTATGATTACGCATTATATTCTTGCGGCGGGGAATGTCGACTCTTGCTTTCACTTTCGTAAAGGCCGGAAACGAAACAGGTGCGGAGGTTTTATGGATAATTCCTCCTGCCCCTTTGATAACATCAGTCACGCTGAAACTCTGTCCGCCGCTGATAATTTCCCCCGTATCTGAAATCTGACCGCCGGATTCGCTGTAGAACGGCGTTTCTTTCAGGACTATCCGATCATTCGCCGCCGTGATTACTTCAGTATCAACTTCTAAAGTTTCATATCCCACGAAACGGGATACAGCGTGTTGTGATATATCCTGCGAATGAACGATCCCTGGTTCTGTGTCGAATTTTTTACTGGCTTTCCTCGCACGATCACGCTGTTCTTCCATGAGTTGGGCAAATCTGCCGCTGTCAACTTTTAATCCCCTTTCGGTTGTCATCATTTCCGTAAGATCCAGAGGGAATCCGTATGTATCAAAAAGCTTAAATGCGTCTTCGCCGGGAAATATTTTTGAATCACCAATCCGTTTCACAACCGACTCGAAGATTTCCAGTCCGCGGTCGAGTGTCTGATTGAAACTTTCTTCCTCTCCGCGGATTATTTTTTCGATATGCAATTTCCGTTCGGCGATTTCTGGGTAGTGGTCGCCCATCGATTCGATAACAGCATCAACGATAGTGTGCAGGAATGGTTCATGCATCCCGAGGGTCCGCCCGAACCGCGCCGCCCGGCGCAGAATCCGCCGCATTACGTATCCTCTCCCTTCGTTGGAGGGAATACCACCGTCCGCGATCGAAAAAGAGAGCATGCGGACGTGATCTGAAATCACCCGCATCGCAATATCAGAGGGATCGACAATTTTCCTTGAATAACCCTTTCCGGCTATATCTGATACCCTGGTGATTATGGGTGAAAAAACATCAGTATCGTAATTTGATTTTTTCTGCTGGAGAACTGCGCATATCCGTTCGAAACCCATTCCCGTATCAACATGCATTGCCGGAAGCGGTGTGAGATTTTCATTTTCATCACGTGTGTACTGAATGAACACGAGATTCCAGATCTCCATGACTCGGGGATCACCGCGGTTGACGAGAGATGCGCCCGATAAGTTTTCCGTGAGATCAATGTGAATTTCTGAACAGGGACCGCACGGGCCCGTCTCCCCCATCTCCCAGAAATTATCCTTTTTGCCGAAACGCAAAACATGTTTCGGATCAATGTTTGTAACTTTTTTCCAGAGACTCTCCGACTCATCGTCTGACTCATAAACGGTGGCGTAGAGTTTTTTTCTATCGAGTCCCCAGACTCTGGTCAGGAGTTCCCATGCCCATGAAATCGCTTCTTTTTTATAATAATCACCGAACGACCAGTTGCCGAGCATTTCGAAAAACGTGTGGTGGTATGTATCGACACCAACTTCCTCAAGATCGTTGTGCTTCCCGCTTACGCGGATACATTTTTGGGAATCTGCCGCACGGACGTACCCACGCTTTCCCTTTCCGAGAAAGACATCCTTGAACTGGTTCATGCCTGCATTCGTGAAGAGGAGAGTCGGATCGTCGTGCGGTATGACCGGGGCGCTGGGTACGATCGTATGCCCGCGATCTTTGAAGAATTGTAAGAAGCTGTTTCTTATTTCACTCGATTTCATATTTCGGTTTCTTAGTCTACTACCCTCTTAAAAATAATTAACCCACATTGAGTGGGCTTCATCAAGTATACAACCCGAGCGTATGTTTTTTATAAAGCGGATGTCACACCTCGATTTGAGTCATTAAATCAATCTCTTCAAGAATGCCGCTCACCGACATACATCTGACAAATTCACCTTCGAAGATCACCGATTTCCCGATGTGATGTACTTCCCATGTGAACTCCTCAGCCCTCTTTAGGGTACAGCCTGTCGCCTTCATGATCTGATTGATAACCTCATCGAAGGTATGCACTTCATCGTTGAAGAGAATTACCTTTGCCGGCTCCTGAATCGCTACCTCAGTTATAACCTCGTCTTCTCTCTCGCTGCCTGGTCTTAACTGGCTCATATGTTCAAACTTTATCATTTTCTACTTAATTGTACCAAAAAATGGTGAATTATGCAAAATATTCAACAGCATTGACTTTTTATTATGAACGGGATATATTGAAATAGATCAATGTATATGGACAAATCGCCGAAAGGTCACTCTCATGAAAAGGTTTAGCGTATATCTTTTATGCATAATAGTTTTTTTTGAGCTCAGCTGTCAGAGGGCCGATATAAATATGACACCAGATCGGACAGAGACAGAAGGTGAACTAGCGATTTCACTTGCAAAGCCACCGATAGGAATAACACGGGTAACCGCCAACTTAACACGTGAGGGATTTCGTCAGAGAACAATTACTCTCGTCATAACAGACGCAATCCCATCGGCAACTGGTGTTTTCAGAAATGTGGAGACCGGGTGGTGGCATTTAAAGGTTGAAGCATTCGACAGAGAGGGTCTCTGCCGGTATCGTGGTGAAAGAGACATAAATGTTTTACCGGGCGAGACTACGATCGCAGAACTCGATTTACTGCCAACAACCGGTAATATTGAAATAAGAGTCAGATGGGGAATAAACGTTCCTCCCGTTATCATACCTGATCACACCAAATGGGAATGGACACGGGACGATCGTGGTGGTGGCTCACAGAACTCATTGCTCTTTAATATGAGAATCATCAGTATTCTGCCTGTTAACCATGTACATTTCGTAAATAGGACGGTCAATACGGGGAACGCTGTCTATCGGTTCAAAGTCCGGGGTGGTAATTTTAAATTCGCTTGGCGGATTAGTCTGAACGATTCGACACAAGGGACAGCCCTTATTGTTCAGAAGGATCAGGGAACAAAAATCAGCGTCATCCATACTAAATGGGAAAATATTTATTACGGCTGGCCTAACAGCTACAATTATTTCAGCAATTCTCTAAATATTCGATGGGACAGTACAAGCTGGCACTCCGTGGAAATACATGACTCCGGTTCTGATATTCGTGTTTTCATTGATGGCACCCACCGCGATTTCTTTATCAATCAAATCCCCGTATCAGAATTCCTGGTTGACGTGGGCACAGGGGGACTGGGTATCGGTAACGACGAATATGAAACTATCTCCTATAATGAGATGGAAATTGTGCGATGAGGAAAAACATTGATTATACATTCAGACACGAAAATACTTACATGAATAAAAAAATTATTATCGGCATTTTCTCTTTCGTTTTATTTGTTATCATCTGCGTGGGATCCGGTTTCTTCCAAAAAAAACATGTCGAAGACAAATCTGAGAGCGGCGCTCTCCGGGCATTCGAGTGGTGGTACGCCCAGCGTGCTCTGCCGTATGAAATGATTCCTCAAGGCGCATATCAGATCGCAGTCGCTTATTTGAAAACATCTATGATAAAGGAAAACAGCCGATCGACTGCAAATATCGAATCATCGCAATGGATTTCATTAGGTCCTACTAACATCGGCGGGCGTGTTCTTGCTCTGGCAATCGATCCAACCAATCCGGACATCATCTGGGCAGGATCTGCAAGCGGCGGTTTGTGGAAATCGATTACAGCCGGCGAAGGGACAAATGCATGGGCGTACATCAACACCGGATTTAATACGTTGTCAGTAAGCGCGGTGGCACTTGATCCATTCAATCCAAGCATAATTTACATCGGGACTGGTGAAATTAGTCATTACAGACGCCCTCTGGTTGGAACCCCGGGCGCCAGAGCTTCATACGGAATGGGCGTGCTCAAATCAACGGACGGCGGAGCGACATGGGCACAGACGAGTCTTACTTGGACATTTCCGGAGATAACTGCGGTCCAGAAAATAATTATCAATCCGCAAAATTCGCAGACAATATTCGCAGCGACGAGCGAAGGCGTTTTCAAATCGACAACTGGGAGCGCATCATGGATTCAGACACCGACTCCGATAATGGCAATGGACGTAATCATGAGTCCGGCAGACACCTCAACACTTTTTTCATCCCACGGTAATCTGAACTCATCACCGGTTCCGGGGCTTTACAAAACAACCAACGCAGGATTCACATGGACGAAACTTGCAGGCGGACTCCCGACATCAAATTTCGGGCGGACGTCGCTGAGTATATCAGCCTCAGCACCTACGACGGTTTATGCCGGTATTGCCGATGCCGCATCAAGCGGGTTGCTGGGACTCTACAGGACTACAGACAACGGAATAACCTGGACTCTCAGAACAACAGAAAATTATATGGGATCGCAGGGATGGTACGACAATGTCATAGCCGCTCACCCGCAGAATCCCGATACGATATACTGCGCCGGACTCTATATCCATAAAACAACTGACGGCGGGACCAACCTTCCAATTATTGATTACAGCGTTCACGTCGATCACCATGCGATTACATTTCATCCGTCAGATTCCAGAATTGTCTACTTCGGTACCGACGGCGGCGTATATAAAACGACAAACGGCGGCGAATCATTCATCGATTGTAACGGCGGATTTGTCACTACACAATTTTATCCCGGTTTCGCAAATGCTTTTGACGATACGACCATCGGTCTGGGAGGCCTTCAGGACAACGGCACCTTAAAATACACAGGCAGTAGCAAATGGGATCAAATCTTCGGGGCGGACGGCGGCTGGTGTGCGATTGATCCAACAAATCCAAACATAATGTATTTTGAGTACCAGTGGCTCAATCTTTATAAATCGACCAACGGCGGTCTTTCATCTACCAGAATAACAACAGGACTCCCCACAGGATCAACAAACGCGAATTTCATACCGCCCTTCGTTCTTTCCCCCTCAAATACGCAGATTCTCTATGCAGGGAGTAAAAACGTATACAAGACGACAACAGGGGGAAATTTATGGTTTTCTGCCAATGGTGAAGCAACACTGAACGGCACCAACATCGCATGTATAGGGATGTCATACACGAGCCATGATACAGTTATTGCCTGCACGGGTACGGGAGCATTTGGCGCTACACCATTGTTCGAAATTTTCCTCTCAATCAATGGCGGATTATCATGGACGAACGTCACATACCGGTTAAACGGAACTGACAGTCTCCCGAACCGGTATCCGACCGATATTGAATTTAATCCCGTTAACAGTAATATAGCATACCTAACTTATTCGGGATACGGCACACCGCACGTCTTCATGACGGAGAATCTTACAGTTTCATGGACCGATATCAGCAGTAATCTGCCTGACATTCCTCACCAGGCAATCGTGGTAGATCCCGAATCACCGGAAAATATTTATGTCGGCACCGACCTCGGCGTTTTCCATTCTTCTTCAAGCGGTTCGGTATGGGAAGAATTCGGCACGGGCATGCCGCCTGCTATGGTGCTCGATCTTACTATTTCACGAAACAACGGAAAACTCCGGGCGTCTACATTCGGAAACGGTATCTACGAGCGACCACTCTTCAGGATCCCTACATTATCTCTGACAATCCCCAACGGCGGTGAAATCTGGGCTGCCGGTTATACGGAGACCATCGCATGGTCAGAGAAATTTCTCTCGTTAGTTCGATTGGAATATTCCACCGACAACGGTTCTAGCTGGGATCTTATCGCCGACAGTATACAGGCGACGCAGGGATCATATCAATGGAGCGTGCCTCATGTCGGAACGACGGAAGCACGTGTAAAAATAATAGATGTATCATCATCGACGATGGCAGATTCGAGTGCGTTACCGTTTACAATTGTGTTCAATCCAGATTTCATCGCAGGATGGAATCTTATATCACTTCCATACAATGTTCCCGATGCACGGACAGCGGTCCTCTACCCGACGGCAGTTTCGGATGCATTCACATACAACGGCACATATATACAGGAGGAAAGTTTGCATGTTGGGTTTGGTTATTGGTTAAAATTTAACTCGCCAGAAATGTTGGCATTCGATGGCGATTCGGTATTTACGGACACAGTCGATGTTTTTACCGGCTGGAATCTGATAGGTTCATTATCACTCCCTGCAAGTATAACAAATATTGTTCAAGATCCGCCCGCTATAATCATCTCCGACATCTTTGGATATGACCAGGAATATCTGGCAACCGATTCGTTATATCCAAAATATGGATACTGGGTAAAAGTGAGTAATGATGGAAAACTCATACTCACCACGCCGGAACCAATTAAGTAAAGCATCATTAGGATATACATTTCTAACATTCGTCTTATATGATAACAACCTAGGGCAGCCTCGACCGTCCGAAGCCGATATTTTTTGTTTGTTTGTATCTTTATCTGCCGTTCCGTATATTTGTAGGAATTTTTCCCACATTTAAAAGTTTCAATCAAGGAGATTTTAATGAAAAATTATGCGTTTCTGGCTATTTTAGCTCTTATAATCGGCTATCTTATGATCACAGGATTTCAGTGTGCATCATCGGAAATGACAAGTGCAAAATTGTATATTTCCCGGACCGACTGGGCATCGGCAGAGCGGTCACTCCTTAAAGAAGTTGAAAAGAATCCGACAAACGGTGAAGCATGGTGGCTTCTGGGCCATACGTTCACATCAGAAGGTAAATACAAAGAAGCTGTGCCGGCATTTGAACAATCACTGAAGAACACAAATGAATTTGCAGAAAAAATTACACAATCCAAGAAGTACATCTGGGGCCAGTGCCTCAATCTCGGTGTCGCAAATTTTAACAAGAGTTTGTCGGTATCCGCAGACAGTGCAGCGATGTACAGGATGACTGCTATGGATAATTACAAAATTGCTCTGCAGGTAAACCCGGACAGTGCGATCACATACCAGAACCTCGCGATCGCTCAGCGTGCACACGGACTGTATAACGACGAAATAGCAACCCTGACTGAAGCGCTCAAACATCGGCAGTCGCCAAACATCTACCTTACTCTAATCGATGCTCATCTCATTGTTGCTCAGAGTTCTGATGAACAGGGTAATAAGCAAGATGCTAAAGAGAATTACGATAAAACCATTTATATAATTAGAGAAGCAAGAAAGAGTGAAATAGTATCAGATACGATAAAAGCTGATTTACTAAATAGAGAAGTAGCTATTTATTTACAACAAGGGCGTGGTAGTGAAGCAAAATCACCTCTATTTGAAGGAATAAAAAATTATCCTGATAAGAGAGAATATCCCTATAATCTCGGGGTTATTTATTTAGAAGATAAAAATCTAGATAGTGCCATTATTTATTTTGATGAGGCACTAAAAATTGATCCAAACTTTGATATAGCGCTACAAAATATCGGTATTGCTTACCTTCGTCTTGGGGCGAACATAAAAAGCGAGACACAGACAGGTGATATAAAGAAAATAGATGAAAAGAAGTATATTGATAAATTCAAGAAAGCGAGTGAATACTTAAAAAGACTTACAGAGGTAAAGCCGGACGATTCAAATGCGTACGATCTCCTTGCCTCTGCATATGCAAATGCCAACATGCTAAATGAAGCAAAAGAGGCGCTTGAGAAAGCCGATTCTCTGCGGAAGAAGTAGATTTACGTTACAATATCATGCCCTCCATGAACCATGGAGGGCTTTTTTTTACATTCAGAAAAGGGTACGAACAATGGCAGCTCCGAACCAACCCCCCCAACAAATCAACATCGAATTAGGCGAGAAAGAAGCAGAGGGAATTTATTCAAATCTGG
>CAYGZY010000011.1:0-17767 GCA_964354485.1 uncultured Chlorobiaceae bacterium
ATTGGGTTCACCAACCCACGAATCTTGCGAAGCGGGTGATCCTGCGGTATGCGATCTTCTTGCGAAACATAACTGAACAGTGCATTTTGTTTGTCTTGGATGCCGCGCATTTATCTTATTCTCCTCATTGTGTGATGATAATTCCATACAAATATAATACATCACCAACGAGAATCGACACCTGTAAAAAAATATTTTTATGTGTTTTTCAACAACCTGCTAGATCAAACCATAATAGAACAGAGGAAAAAACAAGATTCTCACAGATCAGTGTAAATCTGTTACATCCGTGTCATCTGCGTCCCAAAAAAGTAGTTTTGCAAGGCAGTGTCTCTTTTCTTACATTTGAGCGTTGACTTATGGACACGATCAACCTCAAAGGTATGACCCTTCCGGAACTTGAAGCATTCGCGCTCTCCATCGGTGAAAAGAAATTCCGCGGGAAACAACTCTTCGAATGGCTCTATGCAAAAAGAGCCGCTTCCTTCGCGGATATGAGCACAATTTCCAAACCACTCCGAAATAAACTCGCCGAAATTGCATCCATCCCCTCAATAAAAATTATTACCGAGAAACGGTCGAAAGACGGCACTGCAAAGTTCCTATTCGAACTGTCCGACGGCCATCGGATAGAAAGCGTCCTCATCCCTCCCCGCACAGCTTTCATGGATACCAACGCAAAAGCTGAAGAGGAACAGAAACGCCTTACGCTCTGCGTTTCAACGCAGGTTGGATGTCCGCTAAAATGCAAATTCTGCGCGACCGGTTCGATGGGTTTCTACCGCAATCTAACCACAGGTGAAATTATCGATCAGGTTATCCAAACGGAAAGCAATGCATGTAAACGTATCACGAACCTTGTCTTCATGGGAATGGGCGAACCACTTCTGAATTATGACGCTGTTATGAACTCTATCGATATCTTTACAACCGGCATGGCCATCGCAGCACGACATATTACGGTATCTACCGTCGGACTTGTACCGCAGATTCGCCAAATTGCAGATGAGCACCGGAAATTCAAGCTCGCGATTTCCCTGCATTCGCTCGATGATGAAATCCGCCCTTCACTCATCCCGATCGCGACAAGATATAAACTCGGGGAACTGATCACTTCGATCGAATATTATTACAACAAGGTCAAACGCCGACCTACATTCGAGTATATTCTCTTCCGGGGTGTCAATGATCGTGAAATTGATGTCAGGAAACTTATAAAACTGTCGAAACGGATTCCCTGCAAAATAAATATAATTCCGTTCCATAGCATACAATTCACCGGTCCCACCGGTTATGCCGCTACACTAAAACCAACACCGATCGCGAAATTGGACGAGTTTGTCAAAAGACTAAGGGAATCGCACGTCACCGTTTTCGTGCGAAGCAGCACCGGCGAAAGCATAGAAGCGGCATGCGGCCAGCTTGCCGTGAAATCAATTAAGCAGAAAGATTCGCACCGCTCTTTAAAAGAAAATTCTACAAATGTCAGAGGAGTCAAGATCACATGAAAATCATCATGCGGTTCATACTGCTCCAGGCGCTTCTTGCCGCCGCGTGGGGAGAAGAACCTCCACGGCATTTTACCCGTGAACGAACATACGATGTCCTGCACTACAAGCTGAACATCACTATCGATGAACTTGCGAAGAGTTGCGAAGGGGAAGTGTCGGTAAAACTGATCCCCCTGCGTCCGCAGTTTTCTGAAATCGTTCTCGACGCGGCCAATATGGTCATAAAAAGCACCCGCCTCGGCATGAAGACCGTCAATTTCACTCATCGGAATGATTCACTTTTTGTCGGACTCGACAATTCGTACGGATTGGATGACACATTAACTCTGACCGTGAGCTATGCCGTCACATCACCGGAGAAAGGCATGTATTTCATAGAACCTGACAGCGGATATCCCGCAAAACCGATTCAGGTATGGACACAGGGTGAAGCGGAGGATAACCACTACTGGTTCCCCTGCTATGATTCTCCGAATGATATGGCAAGCAGTGAAATGATCGTTACCGTAAACGACAGGTTCACGGCCGTGAGCAACGGAAAGCTTATGAGTGTCAGGAAAAATCCGCAGAGTAAAAAAGCAACGTTCCACTGGCTTGAAGAGCACCCTCATGTTTCATACCTCAACTCCCTCATAGTCGGGGAATATACGGAAGTAAAGGATACATGGAAAACTGTTCCACTCAGTTACTTTGTATACCCGGCGCAGAAGGAAGATGCGATGCGCTCGTTTTCGAAAACACCGGTAGCGATGGAGTTTTTTTCTAACCGCTTTCAGTACACATATCCGTGGGACAAATATGCCCAGACCGTTGTCGGGGATTTCTTCTTCGGCGGTGAAGAGAACGTCAACGCGACAACACTGACCGACAGAACAATTCACGACTCCCGGGCGCATCTGGACTTTACGAGTGACGCGCTCGTCGCTCATGAACTTGCTCATCAATGGTTTGGAAATCTCATAACTTGCAAGGATTGGTCCCACGCCTGGCTCAACGAGGGATTCGCGACGTATTTCACGAATCAGTTCATTGAATATGACCTCGGGAAGGATGCCGCCTCGGTGGAAATGATGGGACAGCAGGAGATTATTCGTAATGTCGACGATGGGGCGCGCCGCCGTCCTATGGTGTGCGACCGGTACAATCAGCCGATGGACCTGTTCGACAGCCGCATTTATGGCAAGGGCGCCGTCGTCCTCAGCATGCTCCGCGATTTCATCGGTGATGAACTCTTTTGGAAGGTAATTCATCGCTACGTTGATACATACGCATTCAAGTGTGTTGATACCGAAGACTTTGAGAACGTCATCGAGGACGTTACCGGCTATAACCTTCACTGGTTTTTTCAGCAGTGGGTATATGGTGCCGGATGCCCTGTCTTTGAGGTAACAACCCATTGGAGTCAGACCGATCGCCAGATTGAAGTTGCTGTCAGCCAGCGCCAGCAAGTCGATTCATTAACAGGAATTTTCCGAACGCCGCTTGACATTGAAGTCTGGATACGCGGAACTCCCGAGACATACCGAGTAATGATTGAAAAGGCAGAAGAGCGGTTCACGTTCCCCGCATACCAGCAGCCGCAGTGTGTTATCTTCGATAAGGGGAGCAAAGTTCTAAAGAGAGTAAAATATGAAAAGCCGCTCGAGGAATGGATTTTTCAGCTAAAGAATGCCTCAGAAGGAGTAGACCGACTTCAGGCAATAAGAGAGTTACAATGGTACCCGAATTCCGATACCGCTGTCAGCGCCCTGACCCGGGCGGTAGTCGAGGACAGATTTTCTGATGTACGTCAGGAGGCTGTGTGGGCGCTCGGAAATGTGAAGAGGGATACCGTTATCAATACATTAATTCTTGCTTACGGAGACCTCGACTCGCGTGTGCGAACGGCGGCAGTCACATCGCTCGGTCGATTCAGGGGAGCGGATGTATTGAGCACACTGCAACATGCTTTCGAAAAAGATTCCAGCTACTCGGTGGCAGCCGCGGCACTGCAGTCGCTCACGTCAGTTGATTCCTTACATCAGGTTACGTACATCGAAAAAGCCCTGCAGGTAAATTCCTACAACGATATCATACGCAGTGCAGCATTGCGTCTCCTCTCGAGAATGCACGACGATTACGCATTCGACATACTAACTAAACACACAACCTACGGAATCGATCCAAACTTAAGAATTCAGGCGTTGAACCTTCTCGCCGCGCAATGGAAAGAACGGGATGATGTCATGTACATACTTCTCCGTTTAGCACGCGACCGCAGTTACTCTGTCAGAAGATCCGCCATTCGGGCACTGGGAGACACTGGCGACTCTCGTGTACTCAAACCTCTAAAACAGTATGCGGAATGGGAATCAGACAAACGAGTGTTAAAGGAAATACGGGAAACAATCGAAAAAATTGAAAAAGCAAGAAAAGATGATGAATGATCGTAAGCAGAAGATACGGCTGATACTATTCGGACCCCCGGGAGTCGGGAAGGGAACGCAGGCAAAGATACTTTCAGCCATGCTGGACATTCTGCACATTTCGACTGGGGATATCCTCCGTCAGGAGGTCGCAACCGGTACGGACATGGGGCAAAAGGCAAAGGCAATCCTCGATTCGGGCCAGTTGGTACCAGACAACCTAATGATCGAAATGATAAAACATGTTATCCAGTCGCCAAAGGCCGAAAGCGGATTTATCCTCGACGGCTTTCCGCGGACTGTGCCTCAGGCCGAATCGTTGAGCCGGCTCCTGGTCGATCTGGAGATGAAATTAACCATGGTTATAAGCATGGAAATCAATCATGATAAGGTGATTCAGCGTCTGAGCAACCGGGTTGCCTGCCGGCAGTGCGGCGCGATCTATAATTTTCTCTCCGACAAGCTAACGGATCCGTCCCGTTGTGAACGATGCGGCGGCGAACTTTTCCACCGGGAAGATGATAAACCGGAAATCATAAGCAAGCGCCTGAAGGTGTACGAGAGCATGACCGCACCGGTGAAGTACTACTATGCAAAAACAGGCATCCTACGGACCGTCGATGCCACAGGTGTAATTGAGAACGTCACTCAAAAAATTCTCACGATGCTCCATTTGAAATGAATTTTTCATGGCTTTCACCGCGCAGGCATCCTATTGTGGTTGCACACCGCGGTTCCTCGGGGACGGCTCCGGAAAATACACTTACGGCGTTTCGACTGGCGTGTGAAGACGGGGCAGATGCAATCGAGCTGGACGTCCACCTTTCGGGGGATGGTCAGGTGGTAGTGATTCATGATGGTAATCTTGATCGGACCACTGACGGAACGGGTCCGGTACGGAAATATACACTGCAGCAATTAAAAAAGTACAATGCGGCCTCAGTGTGGAACCGTTTATTTCGTTTTGAGACGATACCCACGCTCGAGGAAGTATTCACAATCTTTGGTTGTACCATTGGAATCAATGTTGAAATTAAGGGAGAGCGCGCGGAGGCGACGCGTCATGAGATCCTGAGGAAATGTGTCGCATTGGTTCATAAATATAATCTGTACGACAACGTTCTGATTTCATCATTCAGCAGTAAAGCAGTAAAAGAAATTGGCTTGCTTGATCCCCGGATTTTACGCGGACTACTGTACAATCCTTTATACCACGCATTCCGTTCGCCTGCCGCATATGCAAAGTCACTTGGGATTCAATATCTCATCATGAGCCGTATGAAATTACATAAAAAGACAGTCACAGTTGTGCATGCGAAGAATATGCTGATCGGAGAATTTACAGTTAATACCGAAAGACAGGCGAAGAGATCGCTTCGTTATGGAATTGATGCGATCATTACAAATTATCCCTCTGAAATTTTTGCCTGTCTTCGTCGCAAGAAATAAAAAAAGCCCCCTTCGAAGGAGGCTTTACAATTACTTGAGTTTATCCTGGATTTTATGGATTTGCGAATACCTGCGCATAGAGCGTGATCGTAAGATCAAAATGGAGCCGATCGACAATCGGATTCAATTTCATTATTACTTTTATTTCTGAAGGAGATTGGGTCTTCAGTGCATTCAGAAGAAAGACGACTCCCGGTGGATTATAATGGTACCCTGTAATAGTCTTATCGAATATTGACTTTTCCTCTAAGAATTCTGTTACTTGCACATTCGTCAGTGTAAGCAATGTAGTACCATCAACAGTAATCTCACCGGAGATAGCTGCTTCTGCCCCGGATTCGTTGTTGTCGACGTTAAGTGTAAGATTATAAAAACGGATTGAGTCTATATCGTAATCCGTTAAATCTTTCAAATCTGCGATGGCAATTGTGACAGTGTCTGAAAATTCCGCTGGTGGACTAACGTCAACGTGGATAGTTCTGCTTTTACCGGAAGCGTCAAGAATCAGTGGATATTTACTGAGTTCGCACCCCGCCAGTAGAAGGGCAATCAATCCTACCGAGATGATCATCAGTCGTGTCTTTTTTTCCATAATACATTCCTTTTTAAAATTTTTCCATTAAGAATATTCAACAATTAAAAACCGAATCCAATGCCACCACTTGCGGCGATAGAATTACCCACATTGATATCGGCAAAGATATTGAACGCAAGCAAGTTAATATTGAAGCCAGCCGTACCCCGGAATTGGTTTTTCCCTTCAATGTTAAGAGTAACCTTAGGACTCGGAGGAGTATAACCAGGGACAGTACCCTGATAGGTATAGTTAATATCCATTGATATCGATTCGTACTGCAGTCCGCCGTATAGAGTAAGAATCGCGATCGATTTACTGACCTGAGCGCCGAGCGTGAAAGTCGTAGCCTCAAAGATCTCTCCGATTTTCAGCGATTGATAGAAAAGTCCGGCTGAGAGATTCACGGGTATCGGCGGTAGATACCGGCTTACGCTGTGCCGTGCGCCTATTCCGAATAGTGAAACTTTTGGTACATTGTTCATCTCCGGCAGAGTAATAAAGCGAATCACGCCCTGCGTGCCGTAAAGATCACCAATAGTGAGTTGAGGTACTGCAAAAGGTATAAAACTTGTTTTCACCTGTCCATTCTGAAATTGGTACATAACGAGAGAGTCCGGACTAACAATCGCACCCCTCTCTCCGAATATTGTCGCGGTTTCTACTTCCGTACCATCGAACGGGTTAGTTGCATTGTATTTCTTTTGTTTATCTCCGACGAAAGCTCCCATACCAATTATATCGAGCCGGATGGTTAATCCCAAATCACCGATATCCGCAGTATGATAAAATCCGGAATTGAGATCTGCACCATATGAGGTAACCCATGGCTGAAGATACCCCTTAACGTTATCGGAGCTGAGCTGTTTGACGGCATCCTCGAAAGGATTCTGAGCTTCTGCATAGGAAATGACAATTATCATCATACTTACGACCGCTATTGTCAGCATCATTCCCCTAAGAAGGTTATTTATTTTCATATAATCTCCTCTTGAAAATCGTATATTACTTACGTTAATTATTTTTTATATTTGAAGAAAGCTCTACGGTGATTATCATCACGAGAACAAGCATGCTTATAATGTAGTCAAATCTGGTTATTTTTCAAATACAAATTGTATCTTTAAGGAGACTTTTCTATATTTTCACGCGAAAGGACAAACTGAACAGGTGAGAGGCCGGAAGAGTTATACCAACTATTTATTCTGTGTTTTTCTGGTTTTTTGCATTGGATGCGGTAAAGACAGAAACGAACAGATTACGGAGGCGGATAAAAAGCTATCCGAAGCGCAGGCGCTGATTCAACAATCGGAGTACACAGCCGCTGAAGTTCTCCTGAGAGAAGCGATCGGATTGAATCTAGAGCTGATGCGTGATTCTGTACTTGGCGACATCTCCCTCCTCATAGCTCAGTGCCACCGATGGTCCGGCAATTATGACAGTATTCCGGTTACGATGGAGAATGCTATGGGTTATTATAGGAGAGCCGGTACACATAAAGGATTGCGAAAGGGAATCACAGAGCTTGCACGATTTTACCTCGAATTTGGTGATTATCAAGCCTCGATGTTAACAGCCACGGAAGCGGCCACATCCGCTAGAATGTTTCAGGATACAAGCGATCAGCTTGAGGCTCTGTCCATATCAGTACTCGCTGCCCGGTCTCTGAATCAATTTGACCTTTCACTCGGATACGCGAGAGAAATGGTAGACATCGATTCAATTCGTTATAAATCGGAATATCGGAGTGAGATTTCTGAATCGATGGTCAGTATATTTAATGCTTCAGGGAAATCTGAAGGTATCCGCCTAATGATACGTGAGCTGGAGGACGAGAGGGACTATAAAAGTCTGCTTCGTGTGTATACACACTGGGGTGAGTTATGCTATAGAAGCGGAAACCTCGACAGCGCGGTCAGGTTGTTCTCTCAGGGAATGATGTACATGGACAAGCAAACTGAAAGTTCTCTTAAGGTAAAATTACTTTCTTACCTGGGATCAGTTGCCTACCGCAGCAAACGTTATGACAATGCAAGGATGTATTTTTTAGATGCTCTGTCTGTCACAAAAGACGCCGGTAACAAATCACTCGAATGTGCGTTGGAGGGAATTCTAATCGCTTGCGATTGGAAATACAGCGACCCTCTTCTGCGGCGATATATGAAGGATTTCATCGGTAGGGCTTCTGCATTAGTAACGGAATGCACATCGGATGGGAACAGATATGGCGAAATGCTTGGACTGGCTCTAATGGTTCGCATGATGGAAGAAGGGAAGGACACGTTACAGACTTACCCGTTGTGTGAACGGTTACACGCGGTTAACAAGTCACTTTACAACGTGAACCGCCAGGAAAATATCGAAGCACAACTGCTTCAGCTTTTTCTCGAGGGGGAATCATACGGCAGTAATACAGGACTCCTGCAGTATTCAGTTGAGCTGGGTATTAATAGTCGGGTATTTGAACTGATTGAAGAACAGAATATCCACGACATTAATCGTTTCTTCTCACGCCTGATCATAACAACGAGAAATGAAACAATAAATAGCGCCGTTGCCGCATACCAGCATCAGTACCGTACAGCAGAAATACTCTGGAATGATATCGAGCAGGAGATTGAAAAGGGTAAGAACAGTAATCAGGAGCGGATCAGATACCTTCAGAATATCTACAATGAAAGAGTTACGCGATTGAAGGACGCCGCTCAGGATATCTGGCGTGCAAGTCCAAATATTGGCCGTCTCTTCCGTATTGAACCTCCCTCTCTGATGGCAATCCGTGATTCGCTCCTCGAGGACGACGCGGTAACAGAATATTTCCACATCCTGGATACTCTTTATTTTATGGTCATACGAAAAGATACATCGTACATCGTAAGAGGATCTCGGAGTGCTGCCAGAACTCTGGCTCTAGTCACAGAGTACAACCGACTGCTGGGCGATTCCCGATTAACCAGTTATCAGGCTCAAGGTCCGTCAGGTGCTTCCGCCTTTCGGATAGATGAACTAAGCCGGCTAATCGGAGATGCGCTCCTCACACCCTTGTATCCCTTTCTGGATGGAGTGAAGCATATGTATATCGTGCCGCCTGTCGAATATGGTATGCTCCCCTTTCACACACTTCGCCTAGGTGATACCTACTTAGCGAATGAGTACTTCGTACATTACCTCCCGACCGCTGCAATTCTGCTGATGTCGAATCGGGAAACCGGCGAAATAAGACAGGTGAGTGCGGTTGGTCATCCCGGCTCAACCAACTGGGATATCGAATATGAACTAAGAGATATACGGAGCTTTTTCGAAGACGCGGGAATGATATTCAATCAACAGGCGACTATCTCAGCAATCGAGGACACCATGTCCGATGTACTTCACCTGGGGGCAGAATTCTCTCTCGATACGGATTATCCTGATAATACAACATGCGCACTCTCAAACGGAAAGTCATTATATGGTCCTAACTACATCCCTGTAGGAAAGATGTTGAGGATTCCGAATCCTCAGGTCCTGATACTTAGCAACATTACGGCAGAGGGGGGTATGCTCAGACGGTATGTACCGCTTGCGTTTCTTGCAAATGGCACCCCTACTGTGATCGCGTCGATGTGGCGTGGTGATCGGAGGGCGAAGCGTGCCTTTGGGGAAGCGTTTTATACGGCATTGAAAGAAGGAAAGCCGGTTGCCGATGCATTCCATGGCGCTGTGAAAGAACTTATCAGTCAATCGGAATTCAGCAAACCGCAGCGGTGGGGTTTGTACTACTCGTTCGGGAAGCGGTGAGGTTCCTAGCCAACCTTGCGAAGGTTAACTCAGCTTGAGCTTAACAAACCTTCGCAAGGTTCGGCACAGTATTACCGCATTGCATAACGCAGCGAGTTCGCAACCAGTCTTTTGACAAATAGCCCATTCATCCCAATCGATTTTCCGTTCAATCCGGAAACGACTCCCGGTATAGAATGAAAAACTATCTTCCCTTTGCCGAGAGTTGCAGTAAAACTGCCGGCACCGACCGACTTGTCATGATCTCGTGAGTATCCTGCGATAACATCAATGCTATTTCCTTCTACCAGAACGCCATCCGCGTTTGTTACCGGTACCTGGTAGAAACTGCCCATCGCACAATTTACCGGTAATCCAGAATATACTTCGTGGCGCCTGACAAAGTACCACGATCCCATCCATGAAGCCAGTGCCTCTCCAATGTGTCCGTAATAATTAAACGCACCCTCCTTCGCAAGTAATTCCGCACACTGGTGCGCTGCAATTCCACCCTCTGCAAGGACGATCAGCGGCATCCCATCCTTCACTTTTTGAAGAAGATTACGGTCGAGATTCATCTGAGGAAAATATGGCTTCCATTCCAATCCATCTTTATCACGATATGTTTTACCACCGCAATTAATCGCAATAACTGTATCACCGGCTGTTATCTTAATGGCGCAAATCCGCGCGCTTCCTGCATAAACACGCGGTATCGTGATGTTGATAATACCGTCGGTTGTTTTTGCGGTAAATGTCGTGTCGAATGCAATATCTTTACCACCAGCAGCTGTAAAAACGTCGAATTTCGGGAGTAAAACATCGCCGTTTATTGCAACGTCGAAAACACGGACTTGCGGTGCATTCTGAAAAAGCTCGGCAAATTTAAGCGTCACCTTCGCATCACCCTGGGGAAGGTTAGAAAATAGGTAATCAAAGTTATCGGGTGAACCGTAATGAATTGAACGGTAGAGTTCCTGATCATCTGTACCCTTGATAACACGTGTCGATTCCACCTGCGATTCCTGAGGTTGTACAATCCTGCTTGCAATAATTACAGCATCGTAATTTTTATTATTCTTATATTTTTCAATCCGATTTCCCGGGAATAGATCAAATTCGTTCGAGAGCGACGGCTGGCCGCTTATCATCCCGATTCTCTTCGGAAGATTCCCCGTCCCGCGCGGATCAACGACCCATACATGTTCCTTTGCGACTGCATGATGCGCACCGGAATTTTCGGCAATGAACGTTACAGCGCCCTCCTCGGTCAGAGGTCCTGTCTTAACATTCATCATTATGGGGTAGACGAAACGGTCTTTTGTAAAAGGAGCAACCTTAAAAACACCGACATCAACTTTATGTCCTGACGGTAGTTTATACCATACGTGCACTGTGCCTGCATGAGGTGTGTGTGTTTCATTGAGGAGGTAGAGATCAAATAACGCAGGCGAATTTTTTTCGACTACAAGTGAGTGAAATTTTATCACCGGGCGGAGCGGTGCAAGCCGTTCGCTAATAAACGACGGATCACCTTTGACATTCCGCAGATTGTCCAGGAGTCCTGAGTGGTTTTCAATTGATGTTGATTCCCACCCGCTGATGACAAAGTAATCATTTGCTTCGGCAAGCCGCGCCGTCTCAATGACCCGACCCCAAAAGTCGTATGACTTATTTCCAATCTCATTAAAAAGCGTTCCGGCGGTAGGAAATGCCGCCCGGAATCCCCAGCGATCGAGAAATTTGTTGTACGATTCAAGTATCGCTTCGTGATCGGCAAGGTCATAGCTGGTATTGTTAGATTCTTTAAGCTCACGAACAATTTTCTCATGGTTATCGGGCACGGCAGCGCCCAGCATTTCTCCCCACATGACTATTTCTTTCATGTTTTCCGATCGATGAGTGAAATCGTCCGGACCCTTGTACATCTCATCACGCCATACTCCCGGGCCGCCGACAGTATGATCATCCCACCAGCCGGAATATCCATCTCCTTTATCATAATAGATCGTTGTATCGTACGGCAGCATCCATGCCTGATTCACGGACGGTGTCCCGGATGGAAATCCTGATTTCAGGACGATAATCCTGCTCGGGTCTTCATTATGCATCCGTCGGAGCAGGTAGAAAATTCTCGGATTATGAAGATCAGGATGCACTTCGTTCTGGACGCACCAGAGGAGCAGTGAAGGATGACTCCGGTGATCGCGGATCATACGGATGATTTTGTGCTCCATGTACTTTTCGGCGAAAGTGGATGGTTCTCCGCCCCGTCCGCTCGCGTCAACCTGATCCGCAGGGGATGTAGCATACAGACTGTATTTCTCTCCTAATGCCGTTTGTCCGCCCCCAGGCTCCATGTAACGACAGAGACCAATCTTATCCTGCAGATCAAGGACTTCTGTTTTACCGACGTTACGGTGGAACTGAATGCAATTCATCCCGAATGCCTTCGCCGCTTTTACCTCCCGTTCAGCAAGTGCCGGCGTGGGGAAGATTCCGTTCTTTCCCCAGAATCCCCATGATATCGCGGAGACGAGCCGAATACGTTGTCCGTTCAGACGGAGTACCGCATTGCTGCCAATACCTTCCGCCGTAAACCATCGAAAGCCGAATTTTACCTCACGGGTATCCTTTGATGACGCGGCGGTAATTTCTGCGCGCAGTGTGTATAGTTTAGGCGCCTCCGGACTCCAGAGGTCAGCCGATGGCAAACTAACCGGTGCCCGGAAATTTTTCTCGCCGTGAGGTGCGATATCAATTTCCTGCCGAGTATACATACATATCTTGCCGCCGATGTCAGGATCGATTAGACTGATGGTTAATGTACCTCTTATGTTCGAGTTGCTTGTATTTACTATGATCCCGTTTGCCGTTATAGTGGATTGCTGCGGCGTGTTGAGAACCCAGAGGTCGCTGCAGTATACCGGATCGTGAAGCGTCAGAGAGATGCCCCGGTCGAGTCCGCCGAATCCGTGACTTTTGTGAAATCTCTGACCTGTCGTCCCCCACGTCATTAGCTGTGTATCGAGCCAATCTAACCTCCCCCCCGGATTGGTAATCCGGATGGCAAGGTGATTCGTTTCACCGGGTCGAAGAGCATTCGTGACGTCGCATGTGAATGCAACTTCGGTGATTGTGTTATATCCTACCAACTGCCGGTTCCAATACACTTCGGTTCGCAGGCGTGCACCGCGGATGTGGAGAATCGTTTTTCCGGTTGTAAAGTTTTTTGGGATGTCAATATCCTGCCACCACCACGACACGCCGAGGTAGTTGCCGTTTTTTACGACGGTATCCTGTGCTTCATAAAAGTACTCTTCTTTGTACGGGCGTAATCCGTTCACCCCCCAGAAATGTTCTTCCACGCTTGTCGGCAGAGTGACGGATATACCGTTGGAATTATTAAGACTCTCCCATCCGCCGGTCGGAAGATTGACGGGTAATTTCGGGACGACAACTTCATCGGGGAGGTAGATCGAATCTTCCTGCCACGGTGCCTGACGGTCGAGCCAGAGACGCCAGCCCTTGTCCGGTATGGTCAGCGTAGTATCCGAAGAGAAAACGGGTAATGCCATAGAGAAGAATATGGTGAGCGTGTATGCAAGCTGTTTCATAACCTTATACCTCCGGGATTGATACTATCGTATATTTATTACTGCATCACTCAATGCGGTTGGGCAGAATTATAGTAGTCATCAACTGCTCGTCGGATCATCGCTATATGTGCGGGTGTTGTACCGCAGCAGCCTCCGATGATCTTAACGCCGAGATTCAGCAATTCAGGTACGTAGCGCGTCATAAATTCGGGAGTTTCAGGGTAGATCAGTTTTCCATTTTTAAGAGCGGGGATACCGGCATTTGATTGCACCATGAGCGGGAGAGATGTAAACTTCCTCATCTCCCGGGCAATGTTGACCATGTTTATAATACCGTTGCCGCAGTTCGTGCCAAGTACGTCGGCGCCTGCTTCGGCTAATCCTTTAACTGCCTGTTCAATTGTTACACCCATGATTGTAAAGAAACCGCGTGGTGTTTCGTCGAAGGTCATCGTGGCACATACCGGAATTGAGTGCGCAACTCTTTTCGCCGCACGGATTGCAAGTACCGCTTCATTCAGGTCGGTCATAGTTTCTACGCATATCGCATCGACGCCTTCTTCGATCAGGATCTTCATTTGCCTGAAGTACGATTCAGACATTTCGTCCGCGCTCACATCACCGTATGGTTCAAGGAGTTTGCCGCTTGGTCCGCACGATGCCGAGACGTAAGCACGGCTGGATACCGCCTTACGGACAGCCCGGACGGCACGCGAGTTGATCTCCTCTGTTTTTTCGGCAAGTCCGAACGATGCGAGTTTCAGCGGTGATGCACCAAAGGTGTTCGTTTGAATAATTTCGGCTCCGGCGTCCAGGTACTCACGCGCAATTTCTTCAAGCATTTCAGGTTTTTCAAGATTTATCCTTTCGGGGATATCTCCCTCCTTCAATCCCCGCTGAATCAGGATGGTTCCCATGGCTCCGTCAGCGACGAGCGCTTTCGGCTGTTTCAATCGCTCCAGCAATGGTATCATATCATGTTACTCCGAGTAGTTGTTTTACTGTATCAATTGCGTTCACGCCGTCGTAGCAGTATGCATCGGCGCCGATTTCCCGCGCATAGTCTGCCGAGAGCGGAGCGCCTCCAATGATAAACTTCTTTTTTCCGTAGAGTCCGCGCTCTTTAGCTCTCTCAATAACTGTTTTCATGACGGGCATTGTGGTCGTCAGTAGAGCCGACATACCTATGATCGCTGCATGTTCGCGTTCGGCGGTATCGAGGAATGTTTCCGGCGCTACATCATTTCCGAGATCTATCACTTCGAAGCCGGCGCCTTTCAGGAGGATGCTCACAAGGTTCTTCCCGATGTCATGCAGATCGCCCTGAACGGTACCAATGACAACCCGACCGATTGTAGGTATACCTTCCTTGATAAGTAGCGGTTTAAGCAGGTTCATTCCAGCATTCATCGCTTTTGCCGCCAGAAGGACATCCGGCAAGAACAGTTCATGATGCTTGAACTTCTCTCCCACTACTGCCATGCCGGCGATGAGGCCCCTGTCAAGAATTTCTTTCGGAGCGATCTGAGCTGAAACCGCACTCCGCGTGAGGTCTGCAACTGCAGTGGCATTCCCCGTCTGAATGTGTTCGGAAATCTCTTTAATGATATCCATATGGCAATCTTACATTGTTATACATTCATTGTCGTTGGATGGCTTCAATGCGTTCCCTGCATGAGTGAGTGGCGCAATCGGCGCAGAATGAAAATGAATCATCGAACCGAAAGATCTCATTTCTGCCTGTTATGATGATGCCGCTGATCGATTTTATCGGCCGCATGAGATAACTCTGATTAAGCTCGATACTGATATCCTCCGGGTGCAGTGATTGGAAAAGCTTTTTCTGGCCGCTGATATGCCAGCCGCAGTACCCCGGGCTGAACCTGAGTATACCGCTCCCACTATCAAATCTGTTAATTGCCTGAAGGTGCCCGCGGTAAAAATCTTCAACCGCTTGGGCAGTCATCTCGGTTCCTTCCGATGCAACTGTATCGATCATGGAACCGAGAGCGTACTCCCCGATGGAAAATTGACGTGAGATTTCCTGACAGATTTCTTCTTCAATTGTCACCGCAAAGAGCGCCAGGTCACCCGATTGCCGGAAGATTGGTTCTATGGGTGAAGAAGAATTATTGCTTCCTTCACCCGCATAGGTCGCCTCAAATTCCTCTATTGATACTTCCATGATGACACCAGTCGGTTTTGCCATCGATCGGTAAACGCTTATCGCCTCCTGTGCGAGTCGAACAGTGCGTTCGTCCGGAGTAACCGAACGGGGTATTCCCTGCGCCCGAATCACCATCTCTGCACTCGGCGTCGCGTTGTCAATCGGGATGTTGAAAATCTTCCTCACGGCTCTCTCGCAGGAAGGCGCGACATACCATACTTATTTGCCTCCCTTTCCATGAGTCGTGTCAGTTCACTTGTAACTTCCTTCGAGAGTCTCGTTGGCTTTGAGGCATTAACGAGCTGTTTCACCTGATCTGCCGCCCTCTGAATGAGTGAAGTTTTTCCCTCCTCTTCCCAGCGTGCGCGGTTGGCACGGTTGATCACCGGTCCGGGAAAGTATTCTTCCTCCCGAAGATATTTTCGCGTATGATCAGAGATAAGTAAATGCTTATCCGCAAGGAGTTCTCTGAAGAGCGGTAGTGAAGGGAAATCGTTTTTCGGCTCGATACCTTTTACGAGACGAAGCGCCATGCCGCATATTTCGTTATCGGTAACAAGTTTTTCCAGACTGAAACAACTTTCAAAATCCAGCATTCCCGGACCTGAAATGTTGTTGATCCCCGCCAGCGCTGCCAAAACCGCACCGGAAGCGGTCTCCAAACCGGCTTGAGCATCAACCTGCTTTGCGTCGCTCAGTCCGATGTAAGCCTGGGTAGGGAGATTGAAGTATTTACCGATTTCGTTGAAAGCGCAGTCGGTCATCATGGTCGCAATCGATCCCATCGGAGTGGTTTCGTAACGAACATCGAAGAACGCAGGCGAACCGCCGTAAAGAACGGGCGAACCGGGATTGACGAGCTGGCTTATTGCCAGGCCGCTCAGCGTTTCTGCAGTGTGTTGTACGAGAGTCCCGACGAGCGTAACAGGCGCCATGAAACCTGAGAGCGGCATCGAAATGTATTCGACAGGAATTGAATAGAGAGCACAATCGATAAGGTTTTGCGAGGTGACCTCGCTCCATTTCAGCGGAGAGGTCGGACAGCAGGAAAATATTGTCAGCGGTTTTTCTGCAAGTTTCTCTTTACTTCCCCGCACGGCAATCTGGAGGTCTTTCATAATCCCGAAAGCTTCGATGGTGAAGCCGCCAGTCACCACCGGTTTTTCACAGTACATAAGACTCAAAAACAGTCGGTAACTATCCGATATGCGTTCGTGCACGTCGGTCGGTATCATAGCAGTTGATTGGGATGCGATGTTCTGCATAGAAGACATCAGCTTAGCATACCGGATGTAATCGGATGTCGTCGGCTTGCGCATAGTGTTTGCATCGCCGTCGAGGAAATTGATTGCAGCGGAGCCGGGTGTGTAATTTACGTTAAAATCAGAGAGATGGACGGCTTCATTCCCCAATACATCGTATAGGATGAACGACCGCGGTGCGGTTTTTAGAATTTTATCAATGAGATCCGGTGTGAAATATACGCGCTTTGTATGGTGATCGATACGAGCGCCGTGATCATTCATCAGCGATACGGCGCGATTGTTATGGATTTCAACTCCGAGAGTGCAGAGTACATCCCGCGCTTCGGAAATAATTCTCTCAATAAGTTCCTCTATGAGGAAGTGAAGTTTCGGTCTCATGGTTGATACCTGTGTGTGATTATAAGAGCTTAGTTACCTTCTTAAAACATCTAAGAAGATTTTCCTCTGCAATACGTAACTCTGTCCCTCGATTTCTGACCTGCCGGCTTTTTGTCTTGCCGCCGCTCTTTGTGGCGGTTAATTCTCCACGTTCGTGTTGTTGCATCCACTTCCGGACAGAGGAATAATACAATCCTTCTTTTCGCAAATATGATCCGATTGAACTGCTCCCGTTGGCTTTCAATTCAGTAACTGTCTCTATCACTCGAATCTTGTAGCCGACCGTCAATCGCCTCCGCGTTTTATGGGCGACGACTTCAACATCCGGGGGTATGCTTTCCACACCAGGAACTCCAGTCGGCCTACGGCCTCCTTCCGTTCCTGGTGTCTGGGGCTGGTGTTCTAATCGTGCTTGTAGCATTTCTTCTTCTCCTGTGCCCTCGATTGTGATTTACATCATTATACATTTATTTGTCTCATCAATATAGGCAAAGAGGGTTTGTGCGGTTTTAACAATCACAGTTGAAGCTACTATTTGAGCTTCCTCATTACAACTATGTATTCGTTTAACATTGTTGAATCAAGTTTTCCGGGCTCATTCGTCGGGCTATTCTTAGCAGGCATTCTCTTATTCGGAATACTTCTTAAGAATGTATCGAC
>CAYGZY010000012.1:0-6398 GCA_964354485.1 uncultured Chlorobiaceae bacterium
CGGCGGTGCAAACCGAACGGAGCGATGGTCAGCGTCCCCGATCAACTTCATCGGATGTAATGTCGATTTCCCATGTGGAGATTTCGAAAATCCGGCCTAATCCTTATCAGCCTCGGGCTGATTTTGATCAAAAGGCTCTCGATGAACTGCGTCAATCAATAAAGGACAAGGGTATAATCCAGCCTGTCACGATCCGGCAGTCCCGGGATGGAATGTATGAATTAATATCGGGAGAACGACGGATTCGCGCAGCTCTGGACCTCGGAATGCAATCTGTACCCGCCTATATTATCGAGGTGAAGAATGATGAGGAGATGCTTGAGTTAGCGCTAATCGAAAATCTCCAGAGGGAGCATCTCAACCCGGTCGAAATTGCGATCTCGTACCAGCGGCTTGTAAGTGATGTCGGATTGACTGCTGAGGAGATTGCTAAGAAAGTGAGTAAAGACCGTACCACTGTTGTGAATTTTCTCCGCCTTCTCAAACTCCCAAAGAATATTCAGGATGCCCTGCGCACGGGTACCCTGACGATCGGACATGCGCGCGCACTCATTTCACTGCCGAATGAGGATATACAGCAGAAAATTTTTAAGCAGATCGTCAAACGCGACCTGAACGTTAGACAGGTTGAAAACATTGTCCGGGATTTCGGCAGGAAAGCGACAAAAAAAACACAGTCAACCGCCAGGAATGCGATGACCGTCGAGGGGAGTATCGCAGAAAGGATTCAGCAAATCCTTGCTACAAAGGTGCGCGTAAATGTACTTGACGGTAACCGGGGGGAAATCATAATTGAGTTTTATAACAGCGACGATCTCGGACGGCTTTTCGACTTACTTTCAACAATAGAACAATAAAAAGAATTACTATGAGTAAATCCGTTGTCCTCACAAAACAGGCCCCTGCACCGATAGGACCATACAGTCAGGGGATAGTCGCACGGGGATCTTTTCTCTTCATCGCCGGACAAATTCCTATCGATCCACAGAACGGACAAGTACTCGACGGGGATGTAAAGTTACAAACTCGCCAGGTACTGAAAAATATGAGTGCAATTCTTGAACAGAGCGGACTGACATTCGGCGATGTTGTCAAAACGACTGTCTTCCTCAAGAGTATGGGAGATTTTGCCGACATGAACAGCGTCTATGCGGAGTTCTTTACCGCGGCACCGCCGGCACGCTCAGCAGTCGAAGTCGCACGCCTACCCCGGGATGTTAAAGTCGAGATTGAAGCTATTGCGGTCCTGAACTCGTAATCAGGTATAACATTCTAGTGCAGCCCCGTTTCAAATGTTTCCTGAATCGAAATTTGCGGTTTTTGCTGCTCACTGCTTTTTCAACCGTATGCGGCCAGTCGCAGATTGACACTTCTATACGTTCCGATTCCCAGATTGTTATTTCTCCCATCGACATCGGCTACAAGCCCGCAAAATCCCCCATGCTTGCGCTCGGATTATCTGCTGCACTCCCCGGTGCAGGACAAATTTATACGGAAAATTACTGGAAAGTACCTATCATCTGGGGCGTGGGTGGATACTGGATTTACGAGTGGATTCAGATGAATTCCGAGTACCGGAATTTTCGTGATCTTTATATTAAGGAACCTACAGGACAGTACCTCCGCTTGCGGGGTTTCTACAGGGACGAGCGGGATAAGTTTGCCTGGATTCTTGCCGCACTATATATTCTCAACCTCGTTGATGCCTATGCAGGGGCTCACCTTTATGATTTCAACGTCAGTTCCGATGTGACGCTTGACGGTACAACGACCGCGCGCATTTCCGTATCTGTACGCATCGGATTGTAATGTCCATGCCGGAATGGATTTTCCGTGCCTACGAACGCACGAAGTGAGGTATCTCATGCGGGATTTCGAGCGATAGTTCAATTAATCCACCGTATTCACCGTTGGAAAACCAGGGTGTCTGATATATCAACTTCTTTTCCCCTTTTTTTTCGATCGTGTAGATATTACCCTTTCTCTCTTTCATCATCTGAATCAGCTGAGTGCGTGCAGGCTCGGGGTGACAATCAAGTATGTTCCTCCCCAGAAGCTTTTCTCCTCCGTCTTCCAGAAATGTAGCGATAGCCCGGTCGTTCATCTCAATAATCATACCCTCGCGATCACAGACCGTGACAGCTCCGGAAAATTCCTTAACCCATCGATTGTGTTTCATGCAATTATCCAGCTTTTAATGATTGATTAAAGTATCGCCTGAAGAATGAGATGCTCCCGATGATGAGTGATCCCCCGACGGAGATAGTAAATACTGCAATATATTCATGCGGCAGGGAAGAGAAAAGAATGACGATCCCGATAAGGAGCAAGAATACGGCACTCATGTATGTTTTCAGGGCGCCAATCGCTGTCATGTGTACCTTCTCCGGCATAGATACGATTCGGTGGATGTTATTCGTTACGATCTTCCTGACGGCTGAGTAATATAGCGCGAATGCCAGGAGAACCCCCAGAAGGAAAACCACGAGGACTTGTAAGGTTGATGAGTTCACAGCCTGAACTACAGAGATAACCACGAGGAAGGTACCGGAAAGAAACCATACCAATCCGATGACAGCAAACATTTTTCTCTTTGCCAATAGGATGTTGGTGTGGCCGGTTTTCCCTGATATTTTTTTCGGGATGCTGTCCCCCTACCTGCTTTTATTTTTCAACATCATGATTGTTTTTTCAATTCTGGCACTCCGTGTCGATTCTTTTTTTGCAGTCTCTATCCAGATAATATATTCTTTTTTATGCGTGAATGAGAGTTTTTCAAAGCACGCCTTTGCTTCTTTATTTTTTCCGAATTCTGCCTGTAAGTCTTTCGAAATTCGTACGGCCCGTTCCACGACATCCACTCCCGGGGCAGTCACTTTTTTTGAGGTCACTTTTTCTGCCGGTTTGAATCGCATCGCAGACCAAATATCGTTTATGGCGATCTGCGATACTGCTTTGTAGTCATAATCCTTTATTGTTTGCCGGAGGACATTGCGGTGCAGATCGGTTTCTGTGCCGCTGCTTTTTTCCGGGTATGATATCCAGAAAACCGTATCGGGCGAAAGTGCAGGCATAACTTTTTGTACTCGTGCTCGCAGGTCTTCTTTCGAGTCGACGAAGAGGAGCAAAGCGTCAAGATCTGATGCCTGTTGTTTTTTGATTCCTGCGGATTCGCCGGGGTACTCGGAAAGATCCGAAGGCCTGTTGATTACGGCATATTGCATGATCGGTTTGATCCGGAGTTTTTTCAGTATTTTTTCATTATTCATTTTATTAGAGTAATAAGTGGGTATGTGCGATATTTTTATCTTTACAAACCTGGATACAGTGGCCCGAAACCGTGCAGAATCCGGTCCTTCATACGGTCGCTTTCCGGAGGATACGCTTGAGGTGATGAATGCTGTGCCGGATTTCTGCAAGTTTGGTCGCGTCATGTTTGTTGATGGCTTCTTCGCGCTGACCTTTTAATTCACGGATCTGAGCTTTGATTTTGGTTTTGTCTATACCTACGACGTGGTGGTGTGCATGAGATTCCAGACCCAGCGCAATACACAGCGCCGGAAGCAGTTTATCTTTGTGCATTGTAGAATGCCCCTTGGTCGCCTCGTGATCAATGCCGTCAGCGATTTCACGGAGCTGGGCAACCGTCATTTTGCTTAGCTCTTCATATGTGTATGTCATGATGGTAAATCCTTCCGTTTGATTGGGTGACTTCATAGGTAGAATGTATACATTCCCGGAAAAAGTGTCAAGTTCCTGAATTCTTATGACCATATTCTATATCATATTGAGGAATATGAATCGTTGCTGCTATTCCATTGAATGTAAGGACTGTTGAAAAATATTTCAAACGGCCGGATGATAATTTTTTACGAAAGATGAGGCGGACATTATAGGTTTTCTCCCCCCGGTTTATTCGAATCCGAGCAGGGCGGAGAAATCTTGGAATCTTGATTAGTCTATATGTTTGATCAGAACTGATTAGGTTCTTTAGTCCTTCGCAGGACTCAGTGTGAGATTGATATTTTTTTTTGGTTCAGCAGTTTTATTCTTTTCATGAGCAAACCATCTCCACGCTTTTTGTTTTTCCTTCCGGGAGAAGCGGATCATGAATCTCAAAAACAAATTTATTATGATCGATGATCCTGATGACATACCGGACATTCTTACCGTACTCATCGGTCGTCGGTTCATCCATTTTCCCATACATAGTGAGAACATTTCCTGTTTGATCAAAATTGCCGTCGGCTAAAAACATCGCGGTTGATGAGTTATCTATCCATAACATCGTGTATTTTTTATTCATGTTGTCATATCCATTATATCCAATTCCGCTCACCGGCATTCCCATTATCTGGCTGGTGTAATCCTGCTGTAAAAACCCAACGCCGAAAAGTTCCGATTATAAGCGGGAATTTGTAATAAAACCGATCATTCATGATTAATTCTATACTGGATCTATAATGTTAGACGTACTATCGGGCGTGCTTTTGACCATTTCTTGGAAATCTTGAAACCGGCACGGAGGAATGTTAATAAAATTCCGGTATAAGCAAAGGGAGCGGGGATATTCATTGAGTAGGGTATGATGGGGTAGGCTTCGAGTATTTTAATTTTCTTCTTCCTGCAGTACCCGATCACACCATTAAGAATTTCACCGCTGAGTCCTTTTCGTCGTTCTCCTTTCGCGATAAAAAAACAGGGGATCGACCAGACGGGCTGTTCGTCGATGCGTTTTAAAACACGCGAGTTATCCAACCGGATAAACTTTTCACGCGGCGCAACCGCGCACCACCCGATCGGAATCAGGTTTCTGTATGCGATAATGCCTATGAACTCGCCGTTCATCACAAGAGTTTTCATCGCACGCTGATTGTTTGAACCCTTATTCGCTTCGAATTCTTTCCGTTTAGTCCGCCACCACATGCACCAGCATCCGCCGCATGCACCCCGCGTGCCGAAGAGGGTCACCCAATCTGTCCACGTTTTTTCTGTGAGTGGCTTAAAAGTGATTTGATCTTTCTTTTTCATACTATTTGGGTAATTATTATTCAGGTTCTTTTCCACCGAGAAACTTTATAGTCGCTCCTCAACTTGATTTAAATGGTGATATTTCAATCCGGTCAGTTATTATTTTATCAGTTCGCTGCAGTCGATCTTATTTATCATCTGTCTGTACATGTTCTATTATTTCTGATATTTCGGACCATTCTGCAAGTGCATGCTCAAGTTCATTTTTAAGATCCCTGTACTCGTTGGATATATTTTTGGCATTGTCACCGCTTTTATAAAATTCCGGCAATCCCATGAGAATCTCAATCTCTCTTTTCCGTCGTTCCTTGTGAGAGATCTCCGTTTCAATTTCGTCCAAACGTTTTCGCAGGGGCAGAAGCTTCCTGTACAATTCCTGTCGTCTCTCTGCCTGGAGCCGTTTACGGATTTTCTCCGTTGACTGATTGGGTAATATTACCGATTCCTGTCCGTGTAGGAGATTTGATTCTTGTGATGATGACTGACGCTCGTTTTTTCTCTTTTCAAGGTACTCCTGCAAAGTACCGAGATGTGTTCGCAGACCGCCGGCAGTGAATTCGAGTACTTTATTTACTAGTGGATCAATAAAAGCCCGGTCGTGGGAAACTATCACGAATGAACCTTCGTAGTCAAGGAGTGCTTGCTGAAGAACATTCTTCGAACGCACATCGAGGTGGTTCGTGGGTTCATCCATGATAAGGAAATTCGCCGGGGTGAGGAGCATTTTTGCTAGTGCCAGTCTGCTTTTTTCTCCTCCTGAGAGAACGCTAACTTTTTTAAGAATGTCGTCCCCGTGGAACAGAAATGCACCCAGCAGAGAACGGAGTTTTGTTCGTATATCACCTACTGCTACCTCATCGAGAACCTGTAGTACTTCCTTAGTGGGATCGAGTTCTTCTGCCTGGTGCTGGGCAAAGTAGGAGAGTATCAAATTGTATCCGAGTTTCCTCTCTCCGTCGTTCATATCTTCAATGCCGGCAAGGATTCGCGCAAAGGTTGATTTTCCGGCGCCGTTGACACCCACAACTGCAATTCTATCGCCGCGGTTGATTTCACAGTCGAGCTTTTTAAAGACCGTGATCTCACCATATTTCTTATGGACATTTATCAGTTCGATGGCCACAGCGCCGCTTGGAGGCGGCGGTGGAAAACGAAAATGGATCTGACTTTCCTCACCGTCGATGTATATAGTCTCCATTTTCTCGAGTTGCCTGATTCTGCTCTGTACCTGGCGGGCTTTTGTTGCTTTGTATCTGAAGCGATCAATGAATCTTTGGGTTTGAGCACGCTGTTTCTGCTGGTTCTTATATGTTTTCTCGATCTGAAGTCGATGAAGTTCCTCTTGTTTTTCGTAGAATGAAAAATTA
>CAYGZY010000013.1:0-5673 GCA_964354485.1 uncultured Chlorobiaceae bacterium
TTTCCGAGATGTATATCATGAGATATACTATATCGAGATGGGAGATACGGAACACGGATGCATTAGGGAGGGCAACCTCTCCTTCCTCCACCCCCTTCTGTGTTACCACGCCGGCTGTCGGTGCGGTAACGTACGAATCATCAATTTTTTTCCTGATAGATCGCTGTTGGGCTAATGCCATATCGCGTTTTCCCCGGGACACATCTATCTCTTCGGGCCGGGAACCGCGTTTCAGCTTGTCGTACGTTTGCTTCGCAAGAATATGGCGTGTCCGGACATCGTCGAGTTGTTTCTGAGAGATACTCCCCTCTTTGTACAAACCTTCAGTCCTGTTCAGATCATCTTCCGCGTTTTTAAATGTGGCTTCTGCCTGAGCGATATCTTCATCTCGCGCGCCCAGGACAGTAAGTTTATACTGCGCTTCTGCCGTAACCGCATTTGCACGCGCCTGTTCATACTGAATATCAATTTCAGTTTTATCGATAATTGCCAACGTATCCCCGCGCTGCACTGATGCGCCTTCATCCACGAGAATCCTGAGGACTTCCCCGCCTACCTTTGCGCTTACAGTTATCTCGGTTGCCTCTATTGTTCCGGAAGCGGATATCTCGTTATCACCGTCATTGGAGCAACCGACACAGGTCAATACGATAAAAAGGAAAACAATATTTCTCATTCCAACCTCAGTGCTATGCATAGTTCTCTATTTCAGGATCGCGATAACTTCAGTTTGGCAGAGTTCACCGGTCACGACTACCTCTGAATTCTTCGTGATGTACACATTAATCTCGGTGCGGACACCGAAGTCCCCTATAAAATATATACCCGGTTCAATCGAAAACGACGTTTCGGGGATGATAGTCCGCTCGTCGTGTGTTTCCAGGTTATCCAGGTTTGCTCCACTTCCATGGCCGTCTTCAGTAATCGAGTGCCCCGTCCGGTGGAAGAAATATTTTCCGTAGTTATGTTTCTCGATATGGTTACGGCACACATCATCGACGTCGCATCCTCTGACTACTTTCTTTTCAGCGAACGATTTCTTGAGATAAGCCACCGCCGCATCGCGCGCATCTCTCACAATACTAAATATCTTTATATACTTTTCAGGCACCTCTGTTCCAAGATATCCCACCCATGTAATATCGTTGTACGTTGCCCCGGGCTTATTCTTTTTCGACCAGAGATCGATCAGCACGAAATCGCCGACATGCAGTTCGGAATGGACCTCCTTTGTCGGCTCGTAGTGGGGATTTCCGCTATTTGCGTTTACTGAGCAATTCGGAGGGTCGTGTGTGATGAGATCGTTCTCCTTGAATTTTGATAACATAAATTGCTGAACATCATATTCGGTGAGTCTCGCATGTTTCAGAGTGAGCTGCTGTTTCATGTAACCGAATGACTTATCGACAATCGACCGCATGATGCGGGCTGTTTCAAGGTTATCGCGGTATGCCTCTTCTGACCAGCGGGATTCAAAATATTGAGTTAAATCCATTGATGATATCACATTCACGCCGGTTTTTCTGACCATTTCGATCGTACCGGCGTCCACTTTGGATATATAGGGTATTGCGTTTTCGGGTGAATATTCCATTGCAACCGTGCGGATGCCTTTGAGGGTGTTCTTTAGACCTTCCTCCAGTGATTGCCAGCTTAGGTAGATTATTTTTTCACCGGGGAGGTAGTCGAGGTTCCACCGTTCGATACTGTGAACGAGCTTTTTCGGTTCACCTTGTGCGGGTATAAGGTAGAAAAATCGACGGGTATTCATAATATGCACGGGAAATTCGAGGATACGTTGTGCGTACTCGTTCCGTTTCCAGAAATCGTAAAAGAGCCACGCGTCGATTTTTTGTGACCTCAGCGCCTGCTGGATGGAAGAGATTTTCGCGATCATTGCCTGCGTCGGTTTGGTTTCAGTCGTCATCGGAGTGCCTAAATGAATTTAGAAATTATTGTTTGAGAATATACGAAGGTATGGAGGAAGATGCAATTACCTCTCCCCCTGAATCCCCCTCTCCACTCGTGGAGAGGGGGACAGTAGGTGAAGGGGTGAGGTAAAACACTGCCTACTCCCAAACAGCTTTGGGTCTCCCCTTCCAATACCACATTATTAGGTCGATGATCGGAGGTTCACCACCCAACTCTCTTAGTCGGGTCGTATTCTGTGCGCGATGCTGGTGGGTGTGCATCATTGCTTGCAGGAGTATTTCGCGAATGGTTAATCTGAGAGGCGGATCTTTAAACCATGGGATGGCTGCTTCCTCATTGAGCCGCGATTCAATAAGATCATGCATGAATGTTAAGGCGTTATCATGGTACTGGATAATTGATTTTTTGAGATCCAACCAATCGCTGATTTCCCCAAGGTTCTTACGATCAAGTGATTCGCCTCGCGCAATCTGGAGAAATGCGCGTTGTGCCTGGTGAAGATGATTCAATCGTTTGCGGATCGACACATCTTCCTTTGCCGCTGGATTTTTACTTATCGCTTTCAGAATCTCCGCATCTGCCCATGCCTGGTGACCGAAGAGGTCGATGATCATTTCTTTCATATATGTTATTCCAGAAAAAGAATCAACAAATAGAAACAAAGGTTTGAAAAGGTATTAAGTATTGCACGAAGATAACCTCTCCCCCTGAATCCCCCTCTCCACATCCTTCGACTTTGCTCAGGACAAGAGAGTGGAGAGGGGGACAGTAGCCCGCCCGAACGACCGAAGATAAGACCGTGTTCCGTTCGGTCGGGCGGGGTGAGGTTATCAATCAATTCTTCCCAATCATTCTCGCCACCAAATCCTCACGATCCACAACCGAATCCTCCCCCAGCCAGATTAACCAGAGTGTTCGTGCGAAGGTTTTATCGGTGATTATTGGTTTCTCTTCCTCATTGATAATAACAACAATAGTACCACCCGGTATCCATCGGAAAACAAATTGATCATTTTCCTTCACATCCCTCGTAAAGTATCCGAGGAATTGATCTATGAGTGGTTGTAATTCCTTTCGGTCTGCTTCTTTGGTATTCTCCTTAAAACCATCATGGTAGGCATCGCGCATTGATTTTGCATCAACGTCCCGGGCAAACGACATCATGATCTGCTTTGCTTTACCATCTGTGAGGATTAACGGATATGCCTCTTTTTCATTTTTTATCGTATTCATTCCCTCAATATAATGCGCCATGCCGTACACCTTAAAAAAGAATTTCTTCCGGACGGCAAGGCCGGTACAATGGAGTATATATTCCTTGGCATTGTACGTCAATTTTACTTCTGCAGGGAAGGATTTTTCTGTCGATGGCTCACTGATAGAATCCTGGGATTTTGCCGAAAAAGCTAGCACGAAGAGGCAAAGGGTAAAGCAGATTGCTATTTGGAATAAACGCATGAGATCCTCGCATTATTGATATAAAAAGGGTGTCGGCAATGTAAAAAGAACCGTTATTAAAATCAAAAAATGCAGCGATTTTCGCGGATTGACGAGGAATACCCTACCAACGACCAGGTCCTAAAAACGAGAGAAATGTGATATTTTAAAGATTTTCAAAATGCTTGAGGTAGAAGTAAGAGTAATAGAAAGTAGAAATTATTCGATGGAAAACATATTGATATTGACCTGCTTTCTTTGTATTTTCACTGCTAATAGGCATATAATCCCACCGATAACGTATCACATTTTCTGGTCATGATGAGGGTAATTACCAAGCGATGATAATAAACTTTCACAGCTATGCAGTCTCAAAACACCTTTCATCTTTCGTGTAAGTCTCAATTGCATGAATACACACCCTCACATGAACTCAACTTTTTCTTATGGAGGTAACGTATGGATTGCGCTTTATACGCGTGCCCGGCACGAAGTCAAGATTGCTGAGCAGATAACCAGATTGGGTATTGAAGCATACGTACCTTTGCGGAGGGAAATGCACTGCTGGAGTGACCGGAAGAAGTGGGTTGAGGTACCGCTGATACGATCGTACGTATTCGTCCATATCGATTTGCGTGATTATTTCCGTTTATTCGCGGTACACGGAGTCGTACGCGTTATAATGTTTAGAGGCAGAATTGCGCGCGTACGCGATCATGAAATTGAACTGCTCAGATATGCGGCACAGTCTGATGGAGAGATTGCAGAATCAGCACAAAATCTACGTAAGCAGGATGAAGTCGAGATTATAAACGGATTATTTACCGGGCATCGGGGCAAGGTCGTGCATAGCGGTTCGAAGTATAAAATATGTATTCGGATTGAAGAACTTGAATACGCTATCGTAGTTGAATTATCTAAAGCAGATATTAGGTTAACGAATCAAGCTGTTGCAGTTGTATAGGCAGCAGAATTTTAAACATACTATTGCCAGCTCAGTCAATAAAATGTGACTGAGAGGGCGGAGCTGTATGGGGAGGGTTATATGTTAAATATGTCGGTGCGTATTTTCTCGATTCCAGGAAATCGCATTGCTGTTCAATTTCCCTACAATAAAGATTTTATAGGTATACTGAAAAAAATAAACGGGTATAAATGGCATCCAGAGGAAAAATATTGGAGTTTTCCGTCCCAAACAATTACTCTAAAAACGTTATCGAACATTTTCAGAGGGGATAAAATCGAGAGTCAGGTTCCTGATGAAATTCTAAATAAATTTAAAAATGAACTCAAGCTTAGAAGTTATAGTTCAAAGACTATAAAATCATACCGAAGTTGTCTAAGGTCATTTTTAGGTTATATATTTCCTCGGCAGCCCAAAGATGTAGGATCAGAAGAAATAAAAGCGTATCTCCTTCATCTTATAGAAACCGAAAAATGCACAGCAGGCACGGTAAACCAGGTTATTAATGCGCTCAGATTCTTGTATAATGAGATTTACGATAAGAAGTTTGCGGTTGGAGAACTGCCGCGACCAAAGAAGGAAAAGAAATTACCCGATATCCTAAATGAAGACGAGGTTATTAGTATTTTTAATTGTGTAAAAAACCTCAAACACCGCATTATGTTGATGATTGCATACGATAGTGGATTAAGAGTTAGTGAAGTCGTATATTTGAGGGTAGAAGATATAGATGCCGGACGCATGTTAATTCATATCCGTTGTGCAAAGGGCCAGAAGGATCGTTATGTAGCATTTTCTAAATCAATTTTAAAATATTTTCATGTATATTGGCATGCATATAATCTTGGAACAAGTGGGTGGTTATTTCCTGGGGTGAAGAATGATAAACATTTATCAATAAGGAGTATTCAGGCGGTTTTTGAGAGGGCTGTCAAATCTGCTGGAATTTACAAACCTGTTTCGATGCACACATTACGACATTCTTTCGCTACACACTCACACGAGCATGGTTGCGACATCAGGTTTTTACAAAAGATTTTAGGACATAAAAGCATAAAAACGACTGAAATTTACACGCATGTCAGTAATGCCGATATTGCAAAAGTCAAGGGTGCGCTCGATTACATAGAAGAAGAAAAATTGTTTAAAAAGGGATTAGGGGACACAAAATTACTGACTTAACAAAACCATGAAAAGCAAAAACGCAATAACATGCGTTGTTAACAGAGTTATAAGCAATTGGCACCTTGCAATATTTCTTAAACCATAATCCCGAAGGACAATGATATGAAACTAAATTCGTTAGGATTTTTAGGTTTATTAGGTTTACTTGGTACTCT
>CAYGZY010000014.1:0-7375 GCA_964354485.1 uncultured Chlorobiaceae bacterium
GATCCTCTTGTCGGATCCTGCGGCTCCGGAACAATATTTTTTTGCCATTGCTCCTTACATTGTCTCTTCTGTCAGAATTATGAAATAAGTCAGATGGCAGAGGGTCAGATGGTTTCCGATAATCAATTGTGTGACGTAATGCTCGGTCTTCAGGAGCACGGTTGTCACAATATAAACCTTGTAACGCCCACTCATTATGTACCGAATATTATCAGTGCTCTCAAGAAGGCAATTCCATCAGGCCTTCGTATTCCTCTTGTATACAACACCAGCGGGTACGATTCAATTAAAACACTAAGATTACTTAACGGCATTATAGATATTTATATGCCAGATTTTAAATATTGGGATGATGAAACTGCCTATCTTTACTCGGGGATCCGCCGCTACCACGAGGCAGCGAGGGCAGCAGTAACAGAGATGTACAGGCAGGTTGGCGATCTCAAATGTAACAATGACGGTGTGGCATTCCGCGGACTCCTCATCCGGCATCTTGTTCTTCCTCATGACATTGCCCGATCGTGCGAGATAATGCGGTTTATTGCAGAAAAAATATCGACTTCGACTTATGTCAATATTATGGCGCAATACCGTCCGGCTTTTCATGCGTTCCATGATCAAAAACTTCGGAGAGCGGTGACACCTAATGAATATGATACAGTTATCCGTTTCGCGAGGTCGATAGGACTCTACCGTGGATTCTGAATAATGCTACATCTTTTATCGGAGCAACAACATCTTCCTTGCCAGCGAGTACCCGCCTGAGGTCATGAGCCGATAAATGTATAAACCTGACGGAAGATCATCCGGCCGGAATATTACCTCATGCTCTCCGGCTGTCTCTGTCTTGTCTACTATTGTCTCCACTTCCTGACCGATTACATTATACACCTTAAGAGTTACCCATTGCTGTGGAAGATGACGGATGGCCGGGATGTGATATCGGATGATCGTTTCCGGATTGAACGGATTTGGGAAATTCTGATCGAGCGCTAAACGATCAGGAATGCTCTGCAATTCGTCGATGACGCCGGTTTCTATACTCGAATATTTCACGGTGGAAATAATACTCCAGTTCCTGCCCCTGCTCGTACCCGTTACAATGACATTCCCTTCCCCATCGACGGCTATGTCTGCAGCTTCATCATCGGACCCATGTAGGGCGCTGTAGTGTGCCAGCCATCTGACTTCACCTGATGTATCGTACTTTATCGTCAGGAAATCGTAACTATCGTCCAGACCGCGTGTTTTCCCGGTGACATAAACTGCCGATTCACTATCTACGGCAAGTGCGGCAGGTGCATCATCACCGCCGCCCGGACCGTCGTAAGTCTGTGCCCATAGTAGATTTCCGCTCGTATCGTAGGAGAGAGTTACAACATCGGCGTAATTAGATGTGCCTTCCAGCTGACGGCCAGTTACAATGACATGATTTTTACCGTTCATTATCATTGAAACTGCGAATTGATTCGATCGCTGTTGACCGGGGTATTTACGAATCCACTTCGTTTCTCCCTGAGAATCGTATTTTATGGTGACGATATCGTACGTCGTATCGCTCCCGACACTCCATCCTGTTACGTAAATATTATTGCTATTATCAACGGCGATATCCACGATTCTGTCGTCGAAACCGCCATCACCGTTATACCGTTGGCTCCAAAGAAGCGTACCTTCCCGCGAATATTTCACGATGCTGTAATCAGAATTTGAACCGCCGCCGTAACTTAATCCGGCAATCAGGATATTTCCCACCTTATCGGTTGTCGCCGCGTACGCAAGATCATCCCCCCCGCCGGCAGCGTCATATGTTTCAATCCACTGTTCATCTCCCGACGGTAAATATTTGATAGTCACATAATCATAGGATTGTTCCCCCGCGCTAAAACCCGTAAGAATCACATTATCACTATCGTCCACCGCCGCTGCTGTGACGAAATCGTAACTATCGGATTCGCCATTATAGAAACGTTCCCATTCCTTCGTTCCCTGAGATGAATATTTGACGATACCGTAATCACACGGATAAAATTTTTTATAAATTGTTCCTGCGAGGTATATGTTTCCCTTACTATCCCTCACGATCGATTGCAGATCATCGTCGTAAAAGAACGGTCCGTTGTACCGCATACTCTCGCTGAGAGTGCCATCGGGCAGATATTTTATGAGAGCAAAATCTTCTCCACTCGACGGATCGACGCTCGTTCCACCGATGATGATATTGCCGGACTCATCCGTGATGATGGAGCGCCCCTGATCAAAACTCATCCCGGGTCCCTTCAGTCGTGCGGTCCAGAGCTGATCGGTAATTCCGGATGTCGTATACTTCAACATAACGATCCCTTGTTGGGCTGTGGCATCAATGCTGTTTCCTCCTACGTAGACGGAGTTAAACGCATCCAGCACCATTGTCGTTCCGATATCATCATTGCTCGCAAGATAATCGTATCTGAAAGTCCACATCTGAGACCCCGTCAGCGGATTGTACTTTATCGTGAGTATATCACGTCCGGTTCCGTCACCGACACTCGAACCGCCCAGATAAACAAATCCCTCGGGATCTGTGGAAAGAGAAGAAGGATTATCGTCAGCATTTCCGGGTCCATTATAGCGGGCTTTCCACAACTGGAGACCGTTTGCGTTGTATTTCACGGTCATTATATCATACCCCGTACTTGCCGACGCGACGATACCGGTGACGTAAATGTTACCTTCTTTATCAATGACGAGATCAGAAGGATCATCAAAGCTATTGCCGAATCCATCGAATCGGGCAACCCATACGACCTCACCATCGGCTGTATATTTTAAAGTTGCATAATCCGTGAGCGTAAAAAAACCATAACTCCTCCCAGTCACGTACACATTCCCGCTTGTGTCGAGATCTATCGCTCTCGCAAAGTCGCCGCCGTTCCCCGGACCGTTATAATACGCTGACCATGCCAGTTGACCGTCTGATGTATATTTTAAGGTGAGGTAATCGTATGACGAGTTACTGCGGATTCCGGTACCGGTGACGTATACATTACCTGTTGATGTTACAGCGATTGCAACAGCAGAATCGCGATAGTTTAATTTGCCATTGAAGCGAGCATTCCAAAGCTCAGTTCCATCCGGATCGTACTTTACAGTTATATAATCCGCGGAAGTAAACTCGCCATAGCTGGTTCCGGTAACGTAAATATATCCTGCCGAGTCAATTGCGATATCTGCGAAGTAATTATTTCCGGCAGAATTTCCGCGGTAAACCGCGGACCACAATTCCCCGCCATATCCGTCGTATTTTACAATCACTGCATCACGATTGCCGTTTTCCCCGCGCGTCGAACCTGCAACGTAAATATCCCCATCCTTATTGACGAGCATTGATCCTACCGTACTCTGTCCGTTCCCAAGCGACCGCAGCCAGATTCTGCTTCCCACCGAATCATATTTACCGGTAATAATCTGTGCGGTATCGGTTCCTGCAATGTAGACATAACCGGACTTGTCAGTACGGATAGTTTTCAGGGAGTTTCGGCCGTTGCCGTTTGAAAACCAGGCAGGCCAATGATCCGATTCAAAATTCAAATATCGTATGGTCACGAAATCATTCGTAGAACCCACATCATGACTACTGCCGGTGACGACAAGATCGCCGTTCGCATCCAGAGCGATCGCCGAGGCCGCATCATCGCCGCCTGTCGGACTCACATACCGGGCGATCCAGAGAATGGTACCTTCGTAATCATACTTTAACGTGATCAGATCCCGATCCTCTGTCGCTGCATTGGCGGAGTAGCCGGTGACATAGATTTTGTTATAGATTTGATCTACCGCCATACCGACCGCGGCATCCGAGAAACTTTTAGGACCATCGTAAACCGACGACCACCGTACTGTGCCGCTGCTGTCGTACCTCAGAGTGAGTATATTCTCCTTCTGATACATTGTTGTAATGTATCCTGTGACAAATATGTTTCCGCTATCGTCCGCCTGTACTGAGACAAACCGATCATCCATTAAAAATGAACCATCCCTCAGCACGAGCCAGTCCCGATCGCCGGATGCCGAGTACTGTATCATCAGCATGTCGTAGTGTGACGACGACCGGTAGCTTGCCCCTGCCGCGATCGCCTTTCCATTTTCACAGAGGGTGACCGTGGAAAAATAATCATCGGCGTTACCGTCTCCTGTATAGCGATCCAACCACAGCAGCGAGCCGTCTTCGCTGAACCAGACGATGATTGCATCATACCCGGATCCACTGCGCAGGCTGAAGCCGCCGATGATAAGAAAACTTCCCTCGCGCACTGAAATTGAAGTGGGTACATCCACATCGCTCGTTACTCCGTCGTAATACTGTAGCCATTCCGTCTCGCCTGACCCTGAATACTTCACGATAAAGATATCATATGAATGTCCTTCACGGTATGCATACCCCGTTACATATACGGTACCGTCGGGATTAACTGCCATGGCAGTCGGAACTTCGGCACTGTCATAAGAATCCGGAAGCCTATTTTCCCATATCAAGTTTCCCTGTGGGTCGTACTTTAATGTTACCACGGCTACGTTATTTCCGCCTTCATCACTGTAGCCGGTCACATATATATTACCGGCCGAGTCCGCACCGACGGCGACTGCTTCATCATAACCGTTGCCTCTGCCGTTGAACCTCTTTGTCCATATCGTATCACCTCTCGTGCTGTATTTCACTGTGAGATAATCCGCATCCGAAAAAGTTGTGAACGACACGCCGGTGACACAGATATCTTTAGATGGATCGGTGCATACCGCGTTCGCGTAATCGTCCGATGGAAATAAATTTGAAGCATACTGCCGGATCCACTGCGCTTGGATTTCTCCGACGACATTCGATTGCCCTGTTTCATCGCGCGTATTCCATATGCCGGCTACCGAGGGAAGAGCAGATCGTCTCTGCACGCTATCGACTACTTCTATCTCGGCGCTTTCTGTGAATGAAGTAAAAAGTCGGTCTCTGAATGGTTTACGACCATTCTGCAGAACCTTTGTATCAGATTGTTGATGAGGGAGGAGGATTATTTCAGTACTCTGTGCCGCCGCCGAACCGGATATGCACGACATTAGTACCAGCAGTACCATCACCGATAAGCAAGCAGTATACACTGGAGATCTCATGGAAATAAGATAAGCAAACAGCGAGGCGGATTCAACAGGTAACGTCCGAGAATACGGAGCTGAATGGTTTACGAGGACCTGCCAAAGCGACGATCTAAGTCAGAAAGCGGATATTTTATAGCGACAGGTCGTCCGTGAGGACAGGAAAATGGTATTTTACACGAAAATAATTGGCGTATAAGCGCCTGGATTTCGCTCCCCTTAAGCGAATCCCCCGATTTTATCGCTGCCTTGCATGCAAATGATTTTGCCAGTCTCTCGTAGGGTTCAAGCGGAATCCCATGTTCATCTTCCTTGAACGCATCAATGATGTCCTGCAGAATTGTTCTTTCCTTCCCGGGTTTAACATCCAGCGGGACGCCATCGATGATGATTGTAGAACTGCTGAAAAACTTTAGACTGAAACCCAATGATTGCATTAGCGGGAGTAATTCTTTCACGAGGGCAGCGTCGGATGCGCTCATCTGTACTGTCTGCGGGAAAAGGAGCTCCTGCGTTTCCGGCTTACGCGTCGTGATTTTGTCGACCGCTCGCTCATAGAGAACTCGCTCGTGGGCAGCGTGCTGGTCGATAAGGTAGAAACCGTCTTCGACGATTGAGAGAATATACTTATTGAAAAGTTGTATCGTATAACCGGCATCGGCGATTATTTCACCGGGTTGTGACATTTGATCCGGTTTAGCTAATTCTACCGGACGATCCGTTAATGGAACGACAGAACCGCCTGCATCAGTATGGCCGGGGATTTCGGGACGGCTGATTACCGTGGCGGAAAGATCCTGATTCAGTACGTACTGCCCCGGAAATTTGGTGAACGGCACGGAGGGTACCATGTCGGTAGCTCCTGACCGATCCTGCACCTTTTTGTCTTCCGGAAATTCCGGGATGAGATTGCTCGCAGAAAGTACTTTCCGGACGGAAGCGGCGACGACCCGGTAGATGCTCCTTTCGTCATCGAATTTTACTTCAATCTTTGTCGGATGCACGTTGATATCGATCCGACGGGGATTTATTTCCAGGAATAACACAAAAACCGGAAAGGTACCCCTGAGCAGGAGGTTTTCATACCCTTGAACAACGGCATATGCTATACTCCGGTTCAAAATGTAACGTCTGTTGAGAAACAGGAACTGCTCCGTTCTTGTTTTTCTTGAGAAGTCGGGACGGCTCAGAAAACCGCGCAGACGAACCAACTCATTCTCTTGTTCGATCGGAAGAAGCGATGATGTAAGTCGTTCCCCGAAGATATCCGTAAGTCGTTCTGCCATAGGAGCCGGATGTAGGTTGAATATGGTCTCACCGTTGCTGATGAATTTCCAGGCAATTTCCGGATAGGCTATTGCCATCCTCTGAACGGCGTCGATCACATGCTTGAATTCGGTCGGAGTACTTTTAAGAAAGTTTTTTCTCCCCGGCGTGTTATAGAATAAATTCTTCGCAACAACAGAAGTACCAACCGGCCCTGCGCAGACAGTGTAATCTATCAGACTGCTACTGTGATTGCTCACTCTCACCGCCGTATCTGACGATACTATACGGGTTATCATTTCTATCTGCGCCACGGCAGAAATTGAAGCGAGCGCCTCTCCCCTGAAACCGAGCGTTGTTATATTCTCAAGGTCATCGTAAGTTGCGATTTTACTTGTGGCATGGCGTTGAAAAGCAATCAGAGCATCATCGATACTCATCCCTGTTCCGTCATCGACCACCTGTATCAAATTCTTTCCGCCCTCCTCGATAATTACCGTGACAGATTTTGCCTGGGCGTCTATCGCATTCTCGACAAGCTCTTTCACAGCAGATGCCGGACGCTGTATGACTTCACCGGCGGCAATTTTATTTGCCAGACTTTCCGGAAGGATTTTTATAGTATGCGACATCGCGTTTTCATGCATTAGCAGGGTTTGATTCCGAGGCCCGGTTCGGATGGGAGTAAAATTATTCCGAAATTTTGTTTCATACCCGTAAACGGATCGTTCGCTACGAGAAGATTACCATCCAGATCGGCGTAATCGACCAGCGGAGAGAGGTGTGCAGCTGCAGCAATAGCAACTGAGCTCTCAATCATACACCCGAGCATGATTTTCAGGTTCATCGCTCGGGCAGTATGTATCATCATTAATGCCTGACGCACGCCTCCGCATTTCATGAGTTTAATGTTGATTCCATCGTAAGCACCACGTAGTTCTTGTAAATCATGAAGCATACGTATGCCCTCATCGGCAATAATCGG
>CAYGZY010000015.1:0-11736 GCA_964354485.1 uncultured Chlorobiaceae bacterium
CCAAGTCATCTTCGAAAATTGAACAAACACGGCGTTCCCGTGATTCCGCTTGTAGTCGCAACAGCAATCCCTATCATCGTCCTCCTCATAATTCAGGATGTTATCACTCTCTCGGCGCTCTACGCCATCGGAGTCGTCGGCGCCGTCCTCATCAACGTTGCTTCGACGAGTACAGACCGGTCGCTGCAGATATCGAAGTGGATACGGATTTTCATGATCATCTCTGCGATCATCCTCGGATTCATCGAACTGACGATAGCCATAGAAAAAACAAAAGCGCTCATTTTCGCGCTGACGGTACTCGTTCTTGGACTCACCGCCCGTGCGGTTGCCCGGCGGAGCCGCGCTCTCGTCGTTGTACCGGTTCCTGTCGCGCCGGCACCGGCAATTCCAACGCCTCAGCCTGCATACGCCCCGGTTGCTTCACGCATGCTTGTTGCGGTGCGGGGCGGTGGTCAGCGTTTACTACGTCAGGCTTGTGAAGAAGCAAAGCTCCGAAGTGCGTATCTTTTTGTCCTTCACATCAAGCAGATTTCAGTCACGGGTATGTTGCCGGATATGGTTCCCAGCGAAGCGTTCACCAACGGAGAATGGATGGGGAAAATTTGTCAGGAGTATAACATTCCGTACAAAGTTATCTCCGTAATATCGAATGAAGTCGGTTATACCATTGCGGAACAGGCTGCTACACTGGGAGTTGAACGGCTCATCCTCGGAGCCACACAACGGAGTCTTGTAGATAAGGCGCTTCGCGGTGACGTGATACGAATGGTTTCTGAGCTCCTCCCGGAGGACATACAACTAATTATCTATCGCTCGTGAATTCTCTCACGGTTTCTTCAACAGTTCGTTAACACGGTTTTCTATCTGTTCGATATCGATAGGTTTACGTAGAATCCCGAAGATACCAATCTTCCGCGCTTCGGCAAGGACGCGTTCATCCTGAAAGCCGGTAATGAAAAGAAAGGGGATGTGGGATGTTTGCGCATTTGCCTTCACCTTTTTAAACATTTCAAATCCGCTCAAACCGGGCATGACAATGTCGGAAATGATGATATCCGGCGTGAATGTCTCTATCTTTTCCAGTCCTTCCTGCCCGTCATTTGCGACTTCAACTTCGTAATCATCCATACGCAGCAGATCCTGGAGGAGTTCTGCAAAGCCAACCTCATCATCGACCAATAGAATCCTTTTTAATTTCGTACCTTTTTCCATGGCATCCTGCCTAAGTAGTTGAATTTTTTAGAATATAGGCAAAGCAATTGCAAGAATCAAGTATAACGGCCGTTCGTTTGACGTTCGTTTGACGTTCGTTTGACAGTCAAACTCGTAAATCAATGTCTTATGGGGAAGATGCGGGAATCTCGGGCCACAAAGATTGTGTACATGATCGGGGTGCTTATGAAGGGCTTTGAATTGGGAGAACTCGAAAACAATGTTCAGATGTCGAAGAACGATTTGCTCAGGAAGAGATAACTTAATGAATCTCGAAAATAGAATACAGAAATTAGAACTCTCACTCGGGGGAGATTACTCACAGGAAGATGTAGAGAAGTATTGCCAAGTTGTCGGTAAATTGATGTGGCATAATGATGGGGATTAGAATTATTCGCTTGAGGATGCTTTAAGAAACGGAGTTCTCACTCAAGAGGAGGTAGATCATGCAAAACGAATGTATCCAATTCTTGGGAAAGCTCGACTTGTAAGAAAATCTCATCGACGGAGATTATGGAGAGAGGTGTAAAACAATATTTGGTATGTCCTAATTTAGGAGGGATTATCCTGATTGGAAGGAATTGAATCCCGCGTTAGAGATAAATAACAGGATAAATCGGAAGATTAAAGATAAAATAATTATACGGCAACAGCAATGTCTTTATAAGTCGCCGATCTTTCTTGAAATTGCACCACCCCTTTGGTATCAGAAGAAACTCGCTCTGGTGGAAGATTAATCCAAATATTCTTGACTACGATTGGTGTTGATATAGGTTCTGGGATCTCTACACCTTCATCGATGAGAGTTAAAATATATTCATCAAATAATTCTTGTAAATTAGCTATTGCCTCAACGTCTGTTAATCCATCGGTTTTACATCCACGAAGTTCAATATATTCTGCTGTCCAATAGTTACTACCGTCAGAATCATGGCATGGCTCATAATGTAGCGTATAAGGCAAACGCCGATAATCTTCAAGTGTCTTTGCTGTCTTTTGCATTTGTTTTTTTCTTTCGTCTTATCAGTTCATCGATTACTTTAACAGTATCACGAGCTACCCACTCCTTTAGCACATTGCGGCTGCGTCCTGCAAAAATATGCAATACTTTTGTGAACAAAAGTATTGAGCGAGGTTTTTATCATTGGTTTATACCAGCGTCGTATTTTTGCTTGTTAGCCGCCGTTTTGCTGTCAGCGTTTGGTGTTCTGCCCAAGGAAATCTAGCACGAGCTTGTTAAATTCGTCTGGCCGCTCAAGGTTAAGAAGATGGCCACTTCCATGGATCGTGACTTTCTTAGCTCCAGGAACCCTGACTGCAATTGTGTCGGCGACAGCGAGCGGGTTTGGATCGTCGAGTTCACCGACAATCGCCAGTGTAGGAACTCTAATTTCTTCGAGTCTTGCTATGGCCAATGGATGAGTCAGCAAGAAGCGCGCCATCGCAGGATTTCTCAGTTGAATCCCCGACCAATCAGTAATGATCCGGCGTATTTTTGCTCGGATAGCCGAAGTGTCGACTACCGGTGTCAGAAACGGATCATGCAACCAAGCCTCTTTTGCGATCGCCAGCCCAGAATCACGCGCGAGTGAAAACACGTGTTGTGTTCGCGTGGCCCTCGGTTCCCGCATGCTGTAGCCACCAAGTGTAGAGCCGACAGTGATAAGCGCTTCGACCATTTCGGGATGTTCGAGCGTGAAGTTGATGGCAACGCCGCCACCCATAGACATGCCGACAACCGTTGCCTTGTCAATGCCAAGTGCTTTGAGCAGCGTTGCGAGCTCGTTACTGGAGGAAATCAAGGTGTCGGGGACAGTTGACCGACCGTACCCACTAATGTCGTATCGTACAACCCGATGGGATTGAGCAAAGGTATTGAACTGTGGGTCCCACATGCGCGTGTCTAAACTGAAACCGTGAATGAGGACTATGGCGGGACCTTGGCCTTTCACCTCGTAGTACACCCTTCTACCCTCGATGGTGGCAAAACCAGTCATAAGGGACTGGCCAATTGCCGAAGAGAGACAGAGGATGATGAGCAGCGTAGCGAAGAGAAATCGTCTATATGTTTCCATGGTACTCCTTGCCGCAAAATGGTGGCTAACGTGCTTTGTAAAAAAGACGTGCCGTTGCGAACTCTTATAGACTAATTCTCTGTGAAGCAACGGCATGTAATGAGCACAAAATATTTTCATGTAATAAAGCAAATAACTTTTTTACAATTGTTCACTGCAGCAGTTGCCTGTTTATCTGAGTAAAAGAAGTTTCCTTGTCCCAATATAGGTACCCGCTTGAATACGATAATAATAAATTCCGCTAGACATACCCGAAGCGTTCCATTTTCGAGAATGATTTCCTGCCGGTAATTCTTCGTGAACAAGTGTTGCCACTTCTCTTCCCAGAATGTCTAATACTTTCAGTGAGATAGGAGATCGTGTTGGAAGACTAAAAGAAATGATTGTTGTTGGATTGAACGGGTTGGGATAGTTCTGTTTAAGTGCGAATCCCTTCGGCATCTCTGTGGTCTCTTCTCTGACACCAGTTACTGATCCCGAGGGAACCAACGCTAATGTGCCGACGGCATCGCCGTGCGCTGACGTGTGCGAGAGGTCCTGCACATCATCGCTTCCATCTCCATTGATGCCAAGGTCCTCAAATTCGTCGAAGCGCCAGTATCCAACCAGTCCGCTGTCTGCTGTGGCATAGTAAGCACTGCCGAGAGTGTCCATCATAATAGTTCGAATCTGGAGTGAATCGCGTACACCAGTCCAAATGCTTAACTCGTCGATTATGTTGGCAGAGTAATGTGTTGCTCCTGATTCCAATTGCGCCCCGATGTTCAATGTTCGGAGCGACGTATAGTCCATGTAAATTACCGGTGCACCTTCGGAGAATTCTGTGGGTCGTAGTGCCCCATCTATAAAAAAAGTGGGATTTGCGTCACCGTTCCGAGCAACGACCGCGTAGTGATGCCAATTCGTGTCTGCTACTCCGCTCGTCCCTCGCCAACCACCATGAAATATGAAATAGAACATGTAGTTATTATAATTGCCGTGCAGAGAAATTCCGTAGTTTGTCTCACCAATATTCCAGTCTCCACCTTTCTCGAGGATGAAATCGATTCCATCCAATCGTGTGCGCTTTACGCGCGCTGCTATTGTTACGGAGTCTTTTATACGCAGGGAAGGATTGTCCGGCACCATAATGTATCCATCCGTACCAGCAAAACGAATGGCGTTCCCCCACGGGGACTGTGCATATGTGATTGGTGAGAAAAAGCTCACTCCTCCCACGAATACAAAAATCACCAGAAAAATGCATTTGTACTTTTTCATGATGTGCTCCTTTATATTTGTGAAAAATTATACAGAACCTTCATATGAATATCCTATTCAGTAAGGGCAATTGCAGTTAACTCGTGTAATGACGCAATATTTGTCCTGAGTCACGAAGGATTGCGTTTTTATTTCTTATATATTGATTAAATAATCGAAAAGATAAGTCATAATAAGCCTCGGCGTGATGACCGAAATATAGCAAATTATCCATTAAAAAGTATGACATCTTGGCGAGAGGTTTTCCCCTCTCTTATAAAGATATAGTGAGTAACAATAGGGGGTAGGATTGAATGGATGAAAACTCTTTCGTATATTAGGGAGAAAAAGTGAAGAAATGGCGGATTTTGGTTGCAATTTAGTTGCAGTGTAAGAGTGGATCACCAAAAAAACGCTTTATTTACCCCATATTACGCTATAATTAAATACAGGTATCATTTGTACATTATATCATGCTAAACTTCAATGAAGCATTTACATTTCCTTTCAGAGATACTCAATGGGTGCAAAAGTTCCTCATGGGGGCTCTATTCACGCTTTTAAGTATTTTTATTCTCCCCATCCCGGTTCTATACGGATACCTGATCGAATTGCTTCAGAGAGTGAGGGATAATGATCCGGTTCCTCTCCCTGAATGGAAAGACCCCGGAATTAAATTCCTCGTCGGTTTGAAATATATCGTCATATTCTTGATATATTATCTCCCTCTCATTTTAATCACAATTCTGTTTATCTCGATCGGATTATTACTTTCCCTCACCGGCAGTGAAGCGAATACACCGCTTGAAACAATGACACTGATTGCACTTCTGATTTCATTCGTTCTTCCTTATTCACTGCTGCTCTACATCGCCACTCCTCTCATCACGATTGAATTCGCTAATAGAGAACGGATTCCGGACGGTCTACGTCTCGGGCGTATTCTTAGGAATTTCAGTATTTTCTGGAAGGATGTTCTGATCGTAGGAATCGTCGCATTCGCACTGGAAATCGCCGCCGGTATCGGATTCATTTTATTTATCGTTGGAATTCTGTTCACGTCCTTCTACGTATCTCTGATCACCTTTCATCTGTACGGACAAATCTGCCGAAACGTAAAACCCTTAGATAAGTGAATATGCCAAATTCTCTCAAAGCGTGTCTCTTCGCGATAGTCTTTCTCGGTTTCGTCTGCCTTTCACTTACATGCAAGAACGAAGTGACAGGCGGTGACGTCAACTCAATTGTCTTTCCCGATTCGAACGTCAGTTACGGCGATCATGTCGAACCGCTCTTTCTTGCGTTGTGCGCAATTCCGGGCGGCTGTCATGCCGGCGAAAATCCTGCAGGCGATCTCAGCCTTGAGACTTATGATGATTTAAACACAAGGATTTACGTTGTATATATCCCGGGCGATCCGGAAAACAGCAGGCTGGTCATGGCAATTGAGGGAAAAGCGCCCGGTATACCGCAGATGCCGCTCGGTCGTCCGCCGTTGAACAGCAATCAGGTAAAAGGAATCAGGAGGTGGATAAAGGAGGGGGCAAAGAATAACTAAAGCGTAACGAGGTGCGGGGGAGGAACGTACTGTTTTTCTGCGGGGAGATGATTTATTCGTTTTTCAAATTCATTTCGAAATTTCTTTATCACGCTCTGAACGGGCCATGCGGCTGCATCACCGAGCGCGCAGATGGTATTCCCTTCGATGTTGTTCGCAACGTCGAGTAGAAGATCAATATCCTCTGTTTTCGCATTACCGTCCATAAATCGTCTTAATATCTTCTCCATCCATCCGCATCCTTCACGGCATGGAGTACATTGTCCGCACGATTCATGGTGATAGAAGTGGGTAATTCGTGTGAGTACATTTAACACGTCGGTATCCTCATCCATCACAATAACTCCTGCCGTTCCGATCGATGTGCCAACAGCTTTAAGCGAATCTGCATCCATCCGAACTCCGTCGAGTTCGCCGCCACGAAGCCATACAGTTGATGAACCGCCCGGAATGACAGCTTTTATTTTTTTATTTTCCCTTACTCCCCCACCGTACTTATAAATGAGATCCGTAAGTAATACACCTGTAGGCAGTTCATAAACGCCCGGTTTATTTACATGACCGCTCAGACCGAAGAGTACGGTGCCCGGTTGAGTGGGTGAACCGATCTCTTTATACCAGTCACCGCCCTTCATAATGATGTGTGGTACATTTGCCAGCGTTTCGATATTGTTTATCGTCGTTGGACATCCCCAGAGTCCAACTTGTGCGGGAAAGGGCGGTTTTACGCGGGGATATCCCCTGTCTCCTTCAATTGAATTCATCAGCGATGATTCTTCGCCGCAGATATAGGCGCCGGCACCGCGGACGATATAGATATCCGTGGAAAACGATGAACCGAGGATTGCATTCCCGATATAATTCTTTGCGTATGCATCGTCGATCGCTTTCTGGAGGAGTCTGATCCACTTTACGTATTCGCCGCGGATGTAAACATAGATGGTCTGAACACCCATCGCGTAAGCGGCAATCAGCGATCCCTCTATGAAAAGGTGGGGATTGTACTCGAAAATCTGCCTGTCCTTGAACGTGCCTGGCTCCCCTTCGTCACCGTTCGCACAAATGTATTTTGGTTTTGCGCTCTGCTTGGGCATAAACGACCACTTGAGACCAGTCGGAAATCCTGCGCCTCCCCGTCCTTTGAGATTCGACTTCTTTACCTCCTCGATGACTTCATCCTGTTTCATACCGATGGCTTTGCGAAGCGCCTGATAACCGCCATTTTGCTCATAAACATCAAGCATGTGGAGTTGGGGTATATCAGGGAGCAGTAATTTTTCAGTGAAGTCAGTCATTGTCACTGCAGTCTGCGCAATAATTCATCGATCTTTTCTTCCGTAAGATTTTCGTAGTAATCGTCATTCACCTGCATCATCGGAGCTGTTCCGCATGAGCCGAGACATTCCACCTCCGTTACGGTGAATTTTTTATCCGGTGTAGTTTCACCAACGCCTATGTTAAGCTTGCGGCAGACATATTCGGAGAGTTTCTCAGCGCCCAGAAGCTGGCACGATACGTTCGTACACATCTGGATGTGGTACTTGCCGACAGGTTTTCTGTTGAACATCGTATAGAACGACACGACACCATAAACGTGATTGACCGGAAGTTCAAGCAGTTTCGCGACTTCTTCCACAGCCTGATCCGATATCCAACCTTGTTCCTCCTGGACCATCCAGAGAACCGGGATGGTCAGCGCTTTCGAATTCGGAAATCGCTTTCTGAGCTCTTCAATTTTCTTTATATGTTCTGTTGAGAGCATTACACTTCCAAACGACGGATCAGTAGTAACCAAATCTGATTTTTTATCATATCCTGCATCTCTGTTCGTTTATTTATCCGCCTCGCCCATGACAGGGTCGAGACTTCCTATAACTGCAACGACATCAGAGATCATTCCGCCCCTCAGCATCATAGGCAATGACTGGATATTGTAGAATGAGGGAGAACGTATTTTAAGTCGCCACGGGTGCCCCTCTCCTCTGCTCTGGATGTAAAAACCGAGTTCTCCTTTGGATGCTTCTATTGCATGGTACACTTCTCCGGAGGGCGGATTGATGCCAAAGTTAATGATCATGAAGTCGTGGATAAGTTCTTCCATCTTGCCGTAGACCCGTTCTTTTGAAGGCAGGACCTTCTTTGGATCGTGGGAATGTATCGGACCTTTGGGCATTTTTTCGAGTGCCTGCCAGAGAATGCTAATACTTTCATGCATTTCATGTACCCTGACGTAAAACCGGGCAAGTACGTCGCCGTCGTTATACACCGGCACATGAAAATCAAATTGGTCATACACCAGATAGGGCTCATCCCTCCGAAGATCGTGATCGACACCGACAGCCCGGAGCAAGGGACCCGTCAATCCTATCGCTATGGAATCTTCCCGTGAAACATGGCCGATTCCCTCGCACCTGTCAATGAAAATTCGATTGCGTACAAGAACTTTTTCACACTCATTGATTGCTGCGGGAGCCTGTTCGAGGTACTGCTTCGTGAGAGAAATTACTTCATCCGACATATCTTGTGCGAGTCCGCCGACACGTGTGAAGCTTGTCGTGAACCGGACGCCGGTGAGGACATCCCAGATACTCTGTATTTTCTCACGCTCACGGAAAGCCCAAAGGAGTACGGTAACGGCGCCGACATCCATCGCCATAGAGCCTATCCAGACGAGGTGTGAAGCGAGTCTGGCAAGTTCAGCGCAAATAACACGTATATACTGTGCCCGGGGCGGCGCTTCAATCCCGCATAATTTTTCCACCGCGAGGACGTAGGCGACATTGTTTGCGAGTGGTGACAGGTAGTCGAGTCGGTCTGTGTGAGGAATGAACTCGTGGTACGTCAGGTTCTCCGCAAGTTTTTCATACCCCCTGTGGAGATATCCCATATCCGGGACTGCCGACACGATGGTTTCACCGTCGAGGCGGATGAGCAGCCGGAGAACACCGTGCGTAGCCGGATGCTGAGGACCCATATTGAGAATCATCTCACTCTCGAGTGCATCGTCGAATGTAACGGTAGTATGCTGATTCTCGAGCGCTTTGAGAATTTTCTGGCGGGCTTCGTGATGCTTGGTATCCATGATCGCTGGTTTCTCCGATTATTTTCTGGGAAGCGATAGGGATCCGGGAATACCCATAAGCGGGAAGTCTTTTCTAAGAGGATGGTACTCAAATTCCTCGGGCATGTAAATCCGGCGGAGATCCGGGTGTCCGTCGAATATCAGTCCGAACATGTCATGAGCCTCGCGTTCGGCATAGTCTGCTGCAGGCCAGATCTCAGAAACCGTCGGCACGTGCGGTGCTGTTTCGCTGACTGTCACTTTCAGACGAAACCGGAATTTATTTACCAACGAGTACAGATTATAGATAACCTCATACCGATCGCCGGGCTGGTACCTTTCGGCTCCGCAGAGATCACGCAGGGAGTCGACCTTTAATTCATGGTCGTCGCGCAGGAACCGGCAGACAGCTGCGATATCCTCTCTTTTTATTCCGATAGTGAGCTCTCCGCGAAACTCGGTAACACCCTCAATCGAGGACCGGAATTGCGCGTTAAGTTTTTCGAGCAGTTTCTGTTTCATGCTTTGCAGAATTATCAAGGATAAATATTTTTTCTTTCTGACCCGGTTTTTCACCGCTTGCGATTTTTCTCTGAACCGCCATCAGGCCCTGAAGAAGATTTTCCGGCCGCGGCGGACAGCCTGCTACATAGACATCGACCGGCAGGAACAGATCAATTCCCTGTACGACGGAATAAACGCGGTACATTCCGCCCGTAGACGTGCAGGCGCCCATTGCGATTACCCATTTCGGATCCGGCATCTGGTCATAAATTTTTCTGACCACGTGGGACATTTTATATGTAACCGTACCAGCTACGATCATCAAATCGCTCTGACGGGGAGAAAAACGGAATGCTTCGGAACCGAACCTGGCAATGTCGTACTTCGGATCGGTGACCGACATCATCTCGATCGCGCAGCAGGATATTCCCATCGGCATCGGCCAGAGGGAATTCTTCCGCGCCCATGCAATAATGGCATTGAGCTTTGTCGTAAGAAACGATTCGTCGGAAACCATTAATCCCATTTCAACGCATCCTTCTTCCAGACATATACAAATCCAACTAACAATATCATGATGAAGATCAACATCTCAACAAAACCAAATACTCCAAGCTCACGAAAGTTTACTGCCCATGGGTATAGAAAAACAACTTCGATATCGAATACGATGAACAGCATTGTGACCATGTAGTACTTTACCGATATACGTTCACGTGCGGTTTTGATCGGTTCCATCCCGCTCTCGTAGGTTGAAAGCTTCACTTCATTGGGATTCTTCGGTCCGAACCACTCGCTGACTTTGGATAATACGATCGCAAAAGTCACGCCGAACACGATCATGATAGCGATGGGAATATACTGTTCAAGCATGAATTGACTGAGGAAAAATAATTTTTGTCTCAATTATAATATGAAAATTCGACGATATAAGCAAGCCTTCCGGATAGTGGAATAGGCGTATCAATTCACTCACGGGACATACAGAAATGATGCATAATAATTCCTACGGCGACTCCGACATTCAAAGATTCCGCGTTTCCGTATTTTGGTATGGTGACCCGAAAATCTGCAAGATCTTTGACGGGAGGAGAAACACCATGAGCTTCGTTTCCAAACACCAGGAGCGACCGCCGGGGAGGTGAGAATTCCGATAACGGGGTACCATCCTCCACGACCGCCACGATGACGCTGAAATTCCTGGAGCGAGCTTCTTTAAGGATAGATGGCATATCCACATCGGCGATGACGGGAAGATGGAACATCGAGCCCATGGTTGACCGGATAACTTTCTGATTGTAAAGTTCAACGGTGCTGCTGCCGAGTAGTACTGCGCTGGCTCCGAACCAATCACAGGTTCTGATGATGGTACCGACATTCCCTGGATCAGAAACATCATCCAATCCTATTAGGAGTGAATGCGGGGCAAGGTTATTCCATACATTCTCAACTGGAAATTGTTTTTCCTTTACAACTGCGACAACTCCCTGCGCTGACACCGTATCGCTGATAGCGCTCAATTCTTGTTCAGAAATCCTGTACGCAGCGACGTGCTTAAACCCGCTGTAATTTAAGGAGTACCTAATTCGTTCCGTAAATAACAAAGCTTCAATCTCCCAGTCAGAACGCAATGCTTCAAGTACGGAGCGTTCCCCTTCGACGATAAACATCCGATCAAGCCGCCGGTACTTCTTCTGTTTTAGCCTCGCATATGATTTGAATAGAGCGCGGGGGAGTTTTACTGCATTATCCATAGTTCACAAAATTTATCAAATACAGATGTAATATCCAAGGAAATAACATCATAAATAATCATGGATCACCAAATATTTCGGGATTTTTGCAATTTATTACAACTAAGTATTAGAGACATCTGAAAAATTGATTATAAATTCGATTTTAGAGCTTACATAATTATTTTTTTAATCTAAGGGTAATATTTGACCCTATGTCACAGGGTCATGAGTTGTTCTTTGACATTACATCTACCATCTAATGCTAATCAGATGCTTTTTCTTGTATATCAGGTATGGATACCAACCGTGAGTGAGAGCATCCTTCGCATATTGAAAACAACGGCACAT
>CAYGZY010000016.1:0-11502 GCA_964354485.1 uncultured Chlorobiaceae bacterium
CAATCCCGTATGCTTTGAGGTGATCGGTCTGGCGGAGATCCATGGGAATTAAGATTTTCTGCGCTGATGCGGACAATCCCAGGAATATTAGGAAGGAAACGAATATGACGACTCTTTGAAGCACCGTCACCTTGCGCAAGCGGCAGGTCATATGTTATCTCCCCTCAGATTGCGGATTCGCTTTCGCGCCTCGTTCGCAAAAACCGAGATTGTATATTTTTCCAGCAGCTGCTGGTACATCTCGACAGCTTTTTCCCTGTTGTTTAGTCCTAACTCAAATATCTGACCCGTCTTCATCAGTAGCTGATCGGTGTAAATGCTCTCGGGATAGTCGAGGAGAATATGATCATAGGCGGCGACCGCTTCGCTGTATCTGTGCATCGTCGTAAGGATGTCACCGCAATTTATATAGACGGTTTCAAGTATGGGGGATGACGGATTATTTTTTACAAGAGATTCAAAGAATGCAAGCGCTTCGGATAATTTATTCTGATGTCTGAGAAGATCCGCTTTCGCGTATTGTTTAAGCAGATTTTCATTCTCCTTCAGTTGTTCCTGTATAAAGAGTTTCAAGATCAATGCGTCGTTTGCCGCATCCGATTGAGGATATTTTGTTAAAGAATCAAGTTTTCCGAGAGCATTCTGAAAATTCTCACTGAAGTACTCCAGTTGAGCAAGGCGGAGAAAAGCCCTGTCTCGCAAAGCGGGGGTGGCAGATTGTTCGGCATAGAGCGAGCGGAACTCCCCCTCGGCCAATTTTAGATTTCCCTCTGTAAGGTAAACATCGCCCAGTCTTAATTTTGCTTCCCATGCGATGGGAGCGGAACGCCCCTTGAGGGATTTGATTGCCTCAAAAGAGCTCCGTGCTCCATCGTGGTCAATCAGTTTTTCCTCCCGGATGATCCCGATCCGCAGAGTTGCCCGTGCGGCAACTTCTGTATTCGGATACGCTGCGACAACATTTTGGTAGGCTTCAATAACATCCGTGAATGCTGCGGGTGTAGAGGAGGGAGTAATAAATGGATTATGGGATCCGAAAATAGTAACAGTGTCTGCCTCGTCCCGGGATTCCTCAAGCGTGTGCGCCAATCCGAATTTTACCTGAGCCATCTGATTGAATTTCGGGTAACCTGTGATAATCTCCGTGTACGCTTTTGTCGCGGCGCCGTATGATTTCTCGCGGAACGCGCGCTCGGCAAAATTGAAAAGTTCACGCCCTCCAGCATTTAATCTAGCGTCAATAAATTTGTAAACGTCGTACGCCCGGTCAAAGTCTTTCCCTTCCATGTAAAGCCATGCAAGGAGCTGCTGCAGGGTGACGTTCGTCGACTCTTTTTTTACGGCTTCGCTGACGACAAGGATTGTTGCAGAGAGACCCTCCGCGCGCTCCGTGTACCCGGCAATCCGCGATTGAACATACCCCAGCTGTGCGGGATTCTGCCGCAGGAGGCTAATGTACTCCCGCGTTGCTTCAGGGTAATTGAGCATGATACTGTAGAGGTACGCTATATCTGAAGTGAAGAGACCGGGGTTTTTGCATTCTTCGCGCCCACGCTTGTAAAGCTCCACTGCACGATCGAAAAGTCTGCTTTCTACCATTGCCATGCCGACGAGAAGGTATGTCGTTTCTCGATTCGGTTCCAGATCTATCGCTTCTTCCCATGTAGAAAATGCTCGAGGTTCGTCGGATGCAAGTATGTAGGTTGATCCCATCTGTGAGAGGAGACTGATATCGCGGGGCTGAAGTCTGATCCATTTCTTGAGAAGAGCGATAGCGTCGTTGTACCGTTTCAACTGTAAGTAGCCGCGCTTCAGAGCATCGAAGAGTGTAATATTGAGAGAATCCTTTTGAAAAGCTTCCTCGTAGATTCTTACGGCGGCTTCATAGTCACCGGAGCGTTCGTAACTCTGGGCGATTTTAATCTTTATGCCCGGTGTGGAACCCTGTGCATGTACGGTCTGAACGCTCAGGCAGAGTCCGACGAGTATTATTGCATTTAATGCAGCGATTATTTTCATCTCAATATAAATATAGTAAAAATCGCCATGAAATGGCTATACAAATTCTTCTAACTTTTTCTTTAAACTTTTTGATGCTAAATCTGTCGAACATATAAAAGAATCACTGAAAAATAATAATAGGAGAAACGTATGAAATATCTTATTGTGGTACTGCTAGTAACGTCCTTCGCCTGGGCACAGCCGGGTCCATTTGACGGGGATAAGGGAATGGAAGGGCAAGGCATCTGCAAGATGGAGGCAGGGCTCGATCTGAATGCTGATCAGCAAAAGAAAGTTGAAGCATTCAGGAGTGATATGCAGAAAAAGCAGATCGACCTGATGGCAAAGGTAAAGATACTGCATGTAGAACTCAGGGATCTGTATAACAATGAAAATCCTGATCAGAAAACGATTGAGTCGAAGATGACCGAGATTAGCAAACTGCAAAATGATATGCAGCTGAACCGGACGAACTTCTGGTTTGCTGTGAACAAAATTCTTACGGTAGAACAGCAAAAGACCTGGAAGGATTGCGGCCGGATGGACCGTCCCGGATTGAGAGATGGATCCCAAGGTTGCCTTGGCAAGGGCGGCCATAGGGGAGATAAATTCGGTGGTGCGCCGCGAAATCACAGGAATTGTGATCGTTCCTGCCGCTGATATCATGTAAAGTACCTTCGTAACCCGTCATCCGGGGGTGAACCTAAATGCATGATTTCGCTCCCGGATTTATTTCTCACACCTCACCGTCCACAACTCATTGCTTCCCTCACTTGTATCTTTTATCATTTTTGTTTAATTTAAAATTGAATACTTGTTCAATTGTTTAATTGAGGTGTATTATGAAGTCGTCTTCCCCGCGTTGCCGTATAAAGGTCGTTCACAGAGATCGCATTGAGGCGGCCCGACGCTCTCTCTTTGATGACGAGACAACTAATAACGCGTGCGAAATATTCGGCGTCTTAAGCGATCCGACACGGTTGAAAATACTTACTGCCCTCGGCAAAGAAGTTCTCTGCGTTTGCGATATTGCCGCACTGCTGTCCATGTCAGAGTCGAGAGTGTCGCACCAGCTTCGTCTGCTCAAGGCGATGCACCTGGTCAGATATCAGCGTAAGGGTAAAATGGTATACTACCAGCTCGACGACGATCATGTGAAAGGTCTACTGAAATTCGTGATAAGTCATGTGGCAGAGGAGAAGTAAGGGTGCAACAGACGACGAAATACCGGATCGAGGGCTTATGCTGTGCCGAGGAAGGGCATTCGCTATGCAAACAGCTTGAGAAACAGGAGGGGGTCGATGCCGTTGCTGTGGATGTCGCTGGGCAGTCGGTAACGATCAGGCATTCATGTTCTCCTGATGAAGTTATCAGGGCGATCCGCGGCGCCGGCTTTAACGCTCGTCCGCAGGGTGAGAAACAGGAACCCAACTCAAGCCCGGAATATCGGAGGCAGACCTACTTCACCATCATTTCGGGGGCACTGCTCGTCCTGGGATTGATTGCGGAATATGCGGGAGCGGCACACCGTATTACCATATTGCTCTTCGCCGCGGCAATCATCAGCGGCGGATGGAAAATTGCCGTCATGGGATATCACGGTCTGCGCAGGTTATCCCTCGATATGAATTTTCTTATGACGGTAGCCGCAATCGGCGCGGTAAGCATCGGAAAATGGGGAGAGGGCGCAACGGTCATTGTTCTTTTTTCGGTCTCTCTCCTTATAGAGCGCTATTCCATCCGGCGAACACGTAAAGCAATAACAGACCTCATGAGTGTCGCGCCTGCTGAAGCGACGGTTATGCGTAACGGTGCAGAGGAAGTTGTCGATGTCCGGGATGTCAGGATCGGAGAAAACATTCTTATCCGCCCGGGTGAACGGATACCGGTTGACGGAACGGTCATCAGCGGCGAATCGTCTGTCAATCAGGCGCCCATCACCGGTGAATCCGTACCCGTCGTGAAGCGTGCGGGGGATACAGTTTTTGCAGGGAGTCTGAATGAGCGCGGTTTGCTTCGGATAGTTTCTGAAAAACTCTATAACGATAATGTCATTTCCCGTATCGTTAGGAGAGTCGAAGAGGCACGGTCGGAGCGAGCGCCGATTCAGACAGTGACCGAAAAATTTGCCCGTTACTACACACCTACTGTCTTTGCCCTTGCAATGCTTCTCTCAATTGTGCCGCCGCTCTTTTTCGGCGGCGTGTTCAGTGAATGGCTGTACCGATCTCTCGTCCTGCTGGTCATCGCATGCCCATGCGCTCTCGTGATTTCGACAACGGTAACGATTGTCAGCGGATTGGCAAACGCGGCAAGGAACGGCGTCCTCATAAAGAGCGGACGCGTCCTGGAGTGGGTCAGTACGATAAAAGCTTTGGCTTTTGACAAGACTGGAACTCTTACTGAAGGGAAACCGCAGGTCACGGATATCATACCTGTGAATAGTATCACAGCAAAGGAAATAATCGAACTCTCTGCGGCTGTCGAATACCGATCGGAACATCCACTTGCGGGTGCAATCCTCCGGAAAGCATATGAGGAAAATGCCGTTATCGATGCTCCTGCCTACCAGCACTTTGAATCTTTAACAGGAAGGGGCGTCCACGCGTCTCTGAACGGCAATACCTACTATCTCGGGAACCATGACCTAATCCACGAGAAGAATATCTGCACCCCAAGGTTAATGGAAATCATTGAGAGACTGAAACGGGATGGGAAAACGGTCATAATACTGGGGACCGAAAAGGAGGCGCTCGGTGTTATCGGAATTCAGGATCGGATACGAAGAGGAGGAAAACAGACAGTACAACAGCTTCGGCGTGGAGGAATTGAGAAAGTAATCATGGTAACCGGTGACAATGAGGTCGTTGCCGCCAGAATCGCGGACGATCTCGGTCTTGATGAATACTTCGCCGGAGTTCTCCCCGAGGAGAAACTCGCACACATCCGCCGTCTGAAGGAAAGATACGGCAATGTCGCAATGGTCGGAGACGGCATGAATGATGCCCCCGCTCTTGCGGCATCCACCGTCGGGATAGCGATGGGCGGCTCTGGTACCGATCTTGCTCTCGAATCTGCGGATATCATCCTGATGTCGGATGATCTTTCAAAACTGCCGTTTCTCAGAAAATTGAGTCGTAAAACCTATTCGATCATCATACAGAACATTGTACTCTCCCTGTCAACTAAATTGATTTTCCTCATCCTCGGCGCGGTTGGTGCGGCAACGCTCTGGACCGCTATCCTTGCAGACGACGGGGCAGCATTGCTAGTTATATTAAACGGACTGCGTGTACTGAAGTCTCCGCGTACGGAGCATGTTACTGCCGCAGAGTGAATCGGATGGAATACCGGGAGGTGTGCCGGAGGAAGATCGCTGTGTGTGAGCCAGAGAACTGCTGTTAAAACAGTACCGCGACCGTGTTTGCAATTCCCAGACAGAGATACGCGGTAATTGCGATCGAAACTATCCACCAGAAACTGGTTGATATTTTTTCTTTTAGTGTGACGACCATTGCAGTGAGAGATACCTGTTCTGTTAAAAATATACTCCTGTCAGTGATAAATAGCAAGCTGAAAATCAGCAACCTCTCCTGACAGCAGGAATTCAGTAGGGCAGAGGAAAAGAATCGGGTAAAATGAGTTTAACTGATGAGAATCTCACCGGGTCGGAATTATGCTTTACCCTTCTCGACGAGGTTTCTGATGGTCTGATGAATTTCATGCATGTCGACCCGACCTTTCCGGAGATACGGAATGCCTTGCATTTTCAGTTCAGTGATGTCCTTAATATCCAGGTCGCGACCAGTGATGACGACGACCGGTATATGCTTGTGCTTCGCATGCGCCTTGAGTTCACGGATAAGGTCGAAGCCGCTGAGTCTGTTGAGGGCAAGATCCATGATAATTGCCGCAGGTTTTTCCTTATCAACCCAGTGAATGAAATTATCTTCCAGAGGAAAAATGACCCCCTTAAATCCCTCGTCCTCCACCACGTACTTCATCAGTTCGGAGAAACCGGGACTATCTTCAACGATCAGAACACATTTCTTTTTCATTACGCAGAGTAATTGCCAATAGCTTATAGATTATCATGACCACCCAGATGGCTGTTGTTGCTGTCAAGGCCGGTATGCAGACATAACATATTGAGAATTGAATTAAAAGTCAAACATTTTTTACTAATTGGCAGGTATGAAATGAACCGGGCTGCTCCATTGACTTTCAGGCAAAATCTTTGTACATTTAGGCTGAGTTAGGAAAATTTTTCCCCAAAACAAGGTAAAATCATCATGTTTGCAGTTGTTGAGATCGCTGGGCAGCAGCATAAAGTAAGCCCGGCCGAGAGAGTTTTCGTCCCCAAACTGAAAGCAGAAGCGGGCAGTAAAATTACATTTGATTCTGTCCTTCTCTTTTCGGACGATAAGAACGTTAAAATCGGAAATCCTTATCTGAAGGGGATCTCGGTTGAAGCGAAAGTTTTGGGGATTCAAAAAGACGAAAAAATAATTATATTTAAAAAGAAGAAACGCAAAGGGTACCGAGTTCGGCGCGGGCACCGTCAGCAGCTGACGGAAATTGAGATTGTGAATATCGGATAAGGAGCATCACGTATGGCACATAAAAAAGGCGGCGGAAGTTCAAGAAACGGTCGCGACAGCAATGCACAGCGGCTGGGAGTGAAACGATTTGGCGGCGAGAAAGTCACAGCCGGAAGCATCATTGTCCGCCAGCGCGGGACACGATTCGCTCCGGGAGAGAATGTCGGTATCGGCAGTGATGACACTCTCTTTGCATTGAAAGACGGCGTTGTTGAATTTCGCAGCCGCGGCAGGACGGGGAAGGTTGTCGCTATAGCACCTGCATAACGATAGTTTTTCTATCATTAAAAAAGCCACCGTGCATGATGCAGGGTGGCTTTTTGTTTTTAAGTCCAAAGATTCACTTCCACTCCATACTCATGATTACGATCGAACCCCGGGAGGTTTTACCGAATGTCACCTTGTCCATGAGAGACCGCATGAGAAATACACCCCGCCCGTTCTCGCGGAGCAAATTTTCTTCGGTAAGGGGATCCGGCAGTGCGGAAGGATCCAATCCGGGGCCTTCATCCTCCACACTCACAGAAATCGTATTATTAAAAAATTCGAGAGTAATGGTGACGATCTTTTGCGGATTACGTTTGTTTCCATGAACAATGCTGTTATTCACCGCTTCCGTTGTTGCTACCAGAAGTTTGTTAAAACGAAGATCGTCAAGGTGAAGTTGTTTATTGATTTTTTCAAGAAATAGCTCCACCTGGACGACCTCTTTCGGGTCGCTTTTTACCGAGAGAATATTTTTTATTGCCTTGGCAGCTGTCACTGGATTGAAAATTCTATAATCGGACGCTCAGTGTCATTTCCATAGTTGTGTTTGAGCGCTTCGGCTGACCTGTCTGATTCCTCTCTTCATACCATCCGTCCAGATAAATATACGTCGCACCGACGGCAATCTGAATCGTTGTCGTTGGTCCGATGCAACGCAGCGAGCTCTCTCGGAATCTTTCACGCCCTTCATAGCCGAAGCGTAACTGACTAAAGTAACGAATACCTACTGAAAAATGCAAACCTTCATTTAGAGTGTACCGGAATGTGCCGTGGTACAACTTGTCTTCGAAGTAGTTAATCGGTTTTTCAGAGAAGGTATTCCAGCGGAATTCTCCGCGCTCGTAAAGACGAATGTGATTGTACCAGCTGATGCCGAAACGCTTCGAAAGACGCAGAGATGTCGAATCGATAAAAGCAAACTGCCTGAAGGCGTAACTGCGCGTCAACGATGATTGCTGTTCGAAGTCGTATACCGTGTAATTTGCAAGAACCTCAAATGTGTTTCTGGTTGTGAAACAGCGTGCCGGAGTATATACAATTGTCGGTGCAAGCTGAAGTATGCGGTTCCAGTTGTTATCTGCACTGCGCGCAGAAAAGAGATAAACAAGATGCGTGAGAGCGAGGTTTGCTGACAGGTGCAATGCGAGATGCTTGTTGATCACATGATGTGAACTTACATTCACGAAGTACCAGAGTTCATCGCGATCGTCATCGTTTTCCCCGTTCGGCGTATCATAGTGAAGAATGGTAGCCGATCCTGAAATACCGAGTGTGTCCGACGGCGAGAGCGATAATGTTGTTGCAGCGGCAAGGTTACTTCTGCGCGCATGGTTGTTCTTTCGTTCCTCGCTGTAAGTGTTGGTAGAAAATCGGTCCGCGAGGGCAGAATTATCCTCATCAATCCTGTGCTTCTCGTCGCGCTCAAGATAGGAATAAGCCAGAGTGGATGCGATGACACTACTTATTCGGTAAACGCCACGGATCGTTCCTTCAATTTTGAGTTCTTCGATCGCCGTGTTGAACGGCGATTTCTCGGGATCGGTTATGTTTTTGTACCGAAATGATCGTTTTATCATCCGGCTGAAAAGATTACCGTGGAGAGTCCAAAGCATTGATTTTCCCGTATTATACCGCAGTGAATCCGTGATGCTGAGTATATTGTCGGCACGGGATTCAATATTATAGACGATGTTGTGTATCTGCCGGAGGGATGAATCGGCGGACAGGTAAAAGTCCCTGCGGTTACGGTAAAAACTGACGTGGAGATTATTATCCGCTTGTTCTGAAAAATTCTTCCTGAGACCGAGTGCAGCACGATGCGTCTCGAGCGTTCTTGGAGCGATGGCATCATACTGGAGCAACCCTGCAAGAGACGTCCGGTAGCCGGAATATGTAGCAGTGTCGAGTTCAAAACCTACAATGTACGAAGGTCCCCTGTCATACCGGTCGAGCTGGTTATCAAAACGGATGCCGGCAAGCGGCTCGATTACCATACCTTCGAACGGCGTATAGGCAATACCCCCGTAGAATCCGTGGGACGATGCTTTTCCGATACTCCCGCCTATGCTTCTGTTATCAGAGAGGGCAAATGATGTAATCGCCGATGCCGCGGCAATTGCATCACTGAGTCGGAATCGCGCCTGGAGATTCAACAAATTCTGATCCGTTATCAATTTCCGGTCTGTCCGGATAAGCGATGAGGAAAATTGTTCACTCACATCGAGGTAGAGAGGACCGAGGAGATTTCTATAGAGAACGATCCCGTTCCAGTGATAGGTGTTGTACGATTTCTCTGTGGAGACTGAAAATGTGTTGGGTCTCGCGACATCGCCCGATAGTCGTACGATTCTCTTATCACTCCGCTGGTTATCGTCGGCGCTTAGCTGGCCATAAAGTATTAAAATTAATCCTACAATGAGTCCGCTTCCCTTCATACAAGCTGCAGATCTGGAACGCATCGTTCTTATCTGCATTTGCATGAGTGACAATTGTGTTCCTCTTTCGCTCTCTAAACCTGTGGCTCCGTTATCAGATTGCCGCATGGCAAACCATGAATTTACACGGTTATTCGTTGTCCCCGCTGAGGGATCTGAATGTCTTGATATCCCTTGCCGATGAGACCGTCGCGCAGGGCTGTCTGCCTCGCGGGATCGCCGTGAATGAGGATTATCTGCTCCAGTTCATTTGGGTTGAAAAAACCGGCGTACCTAATGAGTTCATTATGATCGGCATGCGCGCTGAATGAATTATGAACGACAACTTCTGCCCTCCGCGCGTACATCCTGCCGTAAATCCTGACTTCAGTTGCTTTATCGACGAGTCTTTTCCCGAGCGTGTGTTCTGCACAGTATCCCACGATGAGTATCGTATTCCGGGGATCTTCGATGTTGTTGGCAAGATGATGGAGAATCCGACCCCCTTCACACATGCCCGATGCAGAGATAATCATCGCAGATTCATCTCTGTTGTTAAGTTCTTTTGATTCTTCAACATTACGGATGTAGCGGAGCTGTTGCAATCCGAACGGATCATGGTGCTGTGTGATATGGAGGTACGTTTCCGCATCAAAGCATTCGGGATGCTTTCGGTAAATTTCTGTTGCATTGACGGCGAGAGGGCTGTCAATGTATATCGGGATTCGCGGCATTTTCCCTGCGTCGAAGAGTGTGTGCAGTGTGTATGCAATATCCTGCGTCCTGCCGACGCTGAATGAGGGGACGATCACTTTTCCCCCGCGATCGATCGTGCGTGAGATATTTGATATAAGTTGTTCACCCATGTTCTCGGGCGGATCATGCAGTTTTCCGCCGTATGTACTTTCAAGCATGAGAACGTCCACCCTTCCCATGCTTGCGGGATCCTTGATGATCGGCATACCCCACCTGCCGACATCGCCGCTGAAGCCGATTATTCTGCGGTTTCCATTATGTGAAGCAGTAAGGGAGATAGAAGCAGAACCTAGAATGTGACCCGCATCCGTGAATTTTGCTGTGACGTTATTCGCGACTTTGAATTCCTGCCCGTAGGGAATTCCCCGGAGATGAGGCACGGTCGCGATTGCGTCCTGGTACGTGTAAAGCGGTTCCATAGGAGGTTCGTGGTTTTTTTGCCTCTTTTTATTGAGGAATTCGGCGTCTTTCTCGTGCAGGTGACCGGAATCGGCGAGCATGATCTCACAAAGGTCACGCGTTGCCGGTGTGCAGTACACAGGTCCCGCATACCCTTGCTTAATCAGGTTCGGTAAGTTTCCGCAGTGATCGATATGGGCGTGCGATAAGACTACAGCATCTATTGAGCGGGGATCAAAGGGAAAAACTCTGTTTCTCTCATTGGATTCTTGCCGCTTCCCCTGGAAGAGACCGCAGTCCAGTAGGATCCTGCTGTCGTTTGCGTACACCAGGTGCATCGATCCGGTTACTGTTTGAGCGGCACCCCAGAATTCAATCTGCATTGGAATTGTAATATAATTGTGAGAGGAAAAACTGCCTTTGTCTCTGTCACTCGTGCGTCACTACCGTTTTTTTGTTGAATCCGGTAATGCTCGCGGCGCGGTCGTACCTGTTGAATCTTTTGCAGGTATGACTGTCTTTTTAAGAATCATGCCGGATGTCGGCGGAACAGAGACCTTTTTTCCGGTTGCGACTTTTGGATTCTTCACCGACACCGCTTTGGCGTCGGCAAGAATTTGCCATTTTCCCGTTGGTAATTGTAAATCCAGAGTATCGGCAGAATGACCGTTGAGAATGATGAGAAAATCATTGTTATTCGACACACCCTTAACTGCCGACTCTCTTACTCTCATTGCGATGTGGAAGTCATTCTTCGTCTTGATGAATTCTACCGCTCCCTGCGGTGCATCGCAGAGCAGCGGATACCGGTTTCTGATCTGGATCAATCCCCTATAATAATTGTACAGTTCATCGTTGATAGTGCGATGAGCATAGTTAAGATAGTTGGTTTCGTTATCCTTGTTGTAGCTGTTGTGGTCGATCGTACCGACGAGAGGATCGGGCGCTGAAGTCTGTGCGATGACCTTGCTCCGCGCGAACTCCTGGCCTTCGTGCATCATTATCGGACCCTGTGCAGTAAAGAGGAAAAGGGCAGCAAGTTTGTTGAGCATCAATTGATTTTT
>CAYGZY010000017.1:0-8277 GCA_964354485.1 uncultured Chlorobiaceae bacterium
AAAGTGGGGATTCATTGCTCAGTTCTGCCGCTGATCCATCGAACAGGGGGAACGAAGTTCGTAATTCATACGAATAGCATTCCTTGTGGGGATGTGTCCCTAAGAATTTTGAAAAGATCTGTTACTCGGACAGACTCCTAGAAGGAATCTGATTTAATATGAAATGTAAAATCGGTTGGATTCTGAATTACTACCCCCACTTTTTTAGCAATCCCAGCTGATATACTAACTAACCTCCCTAATGTACTAATAAACCTCCCGGAGGTTAACTCGGTTCAATCACAGCAAACCTCCGGGAGGATTGCCATGCAAACCTTCGCAAGGTTACGGATTACTTCCCTTGTTCCTGCGGTGTGGCTGCAGGCTGACTTACAGGCGGAAGCGCCTGAGGTGCAGAAGTTGGCGTGCCTCCCGACTGTATGACGCTTTCTACATTCGTAGCTTTTCCCGGTAAAAAGAAAAGATTGATAATGATGCTCAGACCAACGAATATCGACGCGAGGATCGTAGTCGATTTGCTTAAGAAATCTGCGGTCCGCCGGACCCCAAATACGGTGCCCACACCGCTCCCACCAAAAGAGCCGGCTAATCCTCCGCCCTTGCTCGACTGCATGAGGATTACAACCATCAATATTACGCTTATTAATATTTCAAGTGTAATTAAAAAACTAAACATTATGTCACCTTCCAGTATTAAATTTCACAACTTCGTAAAATACAAAAAATATCAACCAATTTCAAGGTTTTTCGTATGCCTGAAAGAAGAAATTGGTTACCTTCTGGTTCAAATTTAAACCTTCCCTGTCATTTCCTTCCTCATCAAAGTTATCGCCAAATCCGAGCCAGTTCCAGTCTCTTACAACCGCTCTCCTCTCTTCTGAATCCATTTTCTCAAAATCCGGAATGTTATTCCTTAAATACGGATGATCATCGTACTTGGAAGGATTGACGATCGAAAACACCTGCCGGTAATCTATGAGATGCCTGCAGTAATCTGTACTGCATGCTTCGCTCCCGTTCACATAAACAGACCCGTCGAAAAATACCGCTGATTTTGTCTTTATGAATTCGCCTTCGTCCCGAACATCAATTTTTGCCCGTCGGGCTATGCGCGATGCCTTCAACAGAAATTCACAAACGAGATAAGCGTTATACTCATTGCCCGCAATACGAGTGAATCCGCTCGCAATACATTCTGTATCATACCCACCCTTCTGAGAAATGATCAATCCCTCTGCCTCCATCCGGCGAATCGTATCAGCTTCAGAAAACCCTGAATGCCGTAATTCTTTCTGACGCTCGTGGATTTGTCTGATAAGTACATCGTTCTCTTTGGAACTACCCGTGTTCGGAAATACAGCAAAGAGCCTGAATCCTAACTTGCCCGCAGTCCATATGAATTCAGAGTTGTACCAGTGCTGAAGACGTGCGATCTGATCCCATTCTTCATCAGTGAGTACGTTATGACCGTCGTCGGCTACCTTGTAATATAATTTTCTTGCCATTTCTAAAATCCCATTTTCCGCAGCTCTTTTTCTGTTACTGCGTTGGATTTCTTCTGAGGATGCTCCTTCTTCGTAGTAAGCCGCTCGATATACTTCCCTATTACATCAAATTCCAGATTTACTCCGGATCCAGGTTTATATTCTGAAAAGATGGTATTTTCCATTGTATGCGGAATGATGGATACCACTAATTCATTCGCATGGTGCGTGGCAATCGTAAGACTTACACCGTCAACGGCGATTGATCCTTCCGGAATAATGTATTTTGAAAATTCCACCGGAAACGATATGGTTACAAGCCAACTGCTCTTCTTCTTTTGAATTTTTATAACTTTCCCTACGGCATCAACATGCCCCAATACCATATGCCCGCCTATCCTGTCGTGAAAGCGAAGGGGAAGCTCAATATTTACTCTCCTGCCTCCCTCCAGAGCTGTAAAAGTAGTTTTCTTCAGTGTCTCTTCAACAGCTTCCATAGTGAATGTCGTCGTGGATTTTGCGATGACCGTCTGACATACACCGTTAATCGCAACACTGTCGTTTATCCGTAATTCCTTAACAGATTTTGGCGCTAATACCTCGAGTTTCATTCCTCCTCCGCTCTTCCTCACCCTTCTGACAGTGCCGATTTCTTCAATGATTCCCGTAAACATTCCTTACTCCGGTTAATTTACGAATACGCTTCGACGAGAATATCTCCGTCGAGATTCCATGTTTTCACATCCTTAAACCGTCCGAATGTATTAGGCTTACCATGACCAGCCGCAACTACATGGGTTCCTTCCCCCGCAATGATCGGAGCTATGAATATCAATAGCTTGTCGACGAGCTTTGCTTTTAAAATATTTTGAAAAACCTCGGCTCCCCCTTCAACCATAACCGATGCAATACCCCGTCCGGCAAGCAGTTTCAGGATCTTTTTTAATGGGATATCGGAAGTTCTATGAGCCGCAACCGCGATTACTTCAACACCCTTCTTTCGAAGGAGTCTTACCTTATCATGCTTCTCCCTTGCGGCGCGCTCTGATATAAAGAGAATGGTCTTTGCACTACGCGAGAAGACTGAAGACTTCACATTCACCGACAATGGGCCGTCCAGTACAACTCTGACCGGATTCCTTCCACGCACATGCCTTACCGTCAGTTTTGGATTGTCTATGCGAACAGTTCCTGCGCCGACAAGGACTGCATCATACACAGACCTCAGTGCATGCACAATATGCCTCGAAGTATCGTTTGTGATCCAGCGTGATCTTGCATGAGGAAGGGAAATCTTTCCATCGAGCGTCTGGGCAATTTTTAATGTGACAAACGGTCGGCGGTGTGTTATGAATGTTGTAAACATCTCATTCAATTTCTCACACTCATGCTGAAGGATTCCGACATCCACCTGAATATGTGCCTTCCTGAGTTGTGCGATGCCCTTTCCGGAAACAATTGGATTGGGATCGCGCAGTCCTACCACGACACGCGTAATCCCTTTTTTAATTATGAGATTCGTACACGGCGGAGTTTTACCATAGTGATTGCACGGTTCCATGTTCACATAAAGCGTACTACCACGAATCCGTTTACCGGCAGATCGTATGGCATAAACTTCCGCATGCGGTCCGCCAAAGTACCGGTGATAGCCCCGACCGATGATCCGGCTATTTTTCACGACGACACAACCGACAAGAGGATTTGGACTTACAGAACCGGCACCTTTCCGGGCAAGATTAAGTACCTCCCTCATGAAAGAAAGATCTTCCCCTATCCGGCTGTCCCGTTTCATGGAACGTGAATTGAAATTCTCTGATTGAGTCTCGCATGCAGTAACCCCGCAGCGCTCCCGTTTTTGATTGATATTTCCAATAACTGTGAACTGCCCATGAGGAGAAAAGGTATCGCTTCAGGAGCCTGGACATAAGTATCGTAGTAAAGACTTATCATTCTTTTCCCGATTTTGACGGAGATTGCCGAAGGTCTTTTCTTTAAAATGGCGTTTGTTATGATATTTCCAAAAGCGTCGATATGAATAATCTCGCCTTGGTAACGACCAGGCTTATCGCCTAACCGGAAAATACTCGTCATGCCGCTACTGACAGGCCTTATAATCGGACCAACACGTTGCGGCGAAAGTCCGCGTGCGAGGTGCGCGGCTACGGGTGCGAAGATATCGCGTCCGTGAAACGTCTGGCTGACAGGTTTGTTAAAATACGCATCATTACTTACTTCGCGTATCCGAATTATAGGGAGGGTATTTTGTACAAACCGAAGGACTCCGTTATCCGGAGCGATAAATTTATAACGTGAAGATTCGGCGAGGAGGATTTTTCTTGAACCACCGACACCGGGGTCTACCACAACCACGAATATCGTTCCTTTAGGAAAATTCCGGCAGGCGCTCCAGAGTACATAAGCAGCTTCGTTTATGTTGAAAGGAGTGACTGTATGTGAAATATCGGTGATAATTGCGCGAGGATGAATACTGAGGATTTGTCCTTTCATCGCCGCGACGTAAGGGGCGCCTAAGCCAAAATCGGTCAGTAATGCAATGATTGGCGAAGCTTTCATTACAGACGGATTTCTCTGCCTTTCGAGGCAGATTTGTAGATGGCTTCTACAACCTTCATCCTCTGAACGGCTTCATCACCGGTGGAAACAACAGGATGCAGTCCACGGGCAGCGCCGACAAAATGCTTTAATTCGTTTTCGTAACTCTTTCGGAATATATGAAGAGGCGTTTCCACTTTAACCGGTGTGACATTAACAAGATTGCCGTGAAGTTGTTTATGGATGCGGAGCGGGTTGATCATTGTGCTCCCTTCGGAACCGAAGATATCGCAGTAGAAGAAGTCGTGCGCCGCCTGGAACGACCAGCTGGTCTCGATGGTAAGGGTTGTCCCGTACTTCATTTCAATGAAAACGACACAGGAATCTTCCACGTGTTTTGTTTTATGCATATACATTTTCGCGTTTACCCGGATGACCGGTGGAAAGTTCAGCGTCCAGAGAACGAGGTCCAGTAGTGCTATACCCAGATCGATGAAGACACCTCCTCCCGATTTTTCTTTCTGTGTCATCCAGCGGTTATCGGATGATAGTTTCTTCAGCCATCCGGCTTTGACGTAAAATACTTTTCCTATTTCACCCTTTTCGACAAAACTTTTAAGGATCATCATATCCGGGCGGAACCGGTTATTCATGCCTACCATAAGTTTCCGTTTATGCGTTTTTGCGGCTTCAGTCATCTTAACCGCTTCATCGTAATGGCGTGCGATCGGTTTTTCGACAAAAACATCCTTGCCTGCCTCCAGCGCCGCCATTGTAACTTGCAGATGACTATCAGTGCTCGTGCAGATATCGACTGCATCCACTCCTGCCTGTTCGATCATCTGCTGGTAATCGGTGTAAATATGCTCAACACCGAAACGTTCCCCGATCATCTTCGCGCGCGATTTTTCTCTGTCGCAGAGTGCAACAATTTCAACATCTTCGAGGCGTTTTAGTATCGGCAGGTGAAATATTTGTGCCACCCAGCCAAGACCGATTACTCCAAGTTTAAGTTTTTTCGGATGAGTTCCTTCCATAAGCGCCTGCTTCTTCCATGACAGTGGATTGGTGAATTGCGGAGTTAAAAAGTTCTTCTGCAACTTCAGTGATGCCGGGTGCATCGAGCTTCAGCATCGAATGGAGTTGCGGTATCGTTCCGTGTTCGATGAAATGATCGGGAATCCCATGGCGCTTGATATGTATCGTGTTATAGCCACGGGAAGTAATAAATTCAGTGACGGCGCTGCCAAAACCGCCAACAATGGAGTGATCCTCGACCGTGAGAATGTGACGGAAGCGGTCACAGATGCTCAACAGTAATTTTTCATCGAGCGGTTTAACAAATCTCATATTGACGACTTCCGCGTTAATCCCTTTTTTAACGAGTTCATCGGCGGCTTTCAGAGAAGGATATACCATATTTCCGATGGCGAGTATGGCAATATCTTTCCCCGAACGCATTATTTCCGCTTCACCTATCGTCATTGTCTTATATTCCTCACTCCTTTTGACTCCGACACCGTTACTCCGCGGAAATCGCAGAGCCACGGGACCCGCTACATTCTTCACGGCAGTGTAGAACATATGTCTCAGTTCTTCTTCATCCTTCGGCGACATGATCACGATGTCCGGAATGACACGGAGGAACGTCAGATCGAGGACACCGTGGTGGGTGGGTCCGTCCGAACCGACGAGTCCGCCGCGGTCGATGCAGAATATGACATGCAGTTTCTGCAGAGCTACATCGTGTACTATCTGGTCAAAAGCCCGCTGGAGGAATGTTGAATAAATGGCGACAACAGGTAAATACCCCGTTGATGCCAGACCGGCGGCGAAAGTTACAGCGTGCTGTTCTGCAATGCCAACATCGAAGAACCGATCCGGGATTTCCTTCTGCAGTTTATCCAGGCCAGTACCTTCTGGCATTGCCGCTGTAATACCGATGATTTTCCGGTTCTCCTTTGCCAGATGCACGAGCGTTTCTCCGAATACCTCCGTGTAGGTTGGTATTCCTCCCTCCTTCTTCGCCGAGAGTCCGGTTACTTTATCGAACGGTGTGACACCGTGGAGGGCCTGCTGATCCTCCTCCGCAGGTTTGTATCCCTTGCCCTTTCGCGTAATAATATGAACGAGGATGGGACCTGAAAAATCTTTAATTTCTGTAAATATCTTTACAAGCTGGTTAATATTGTGGCCGTTGATCGGTCCGAAGTACCGAAAACCCAAAGCTTCGAAGAGAATACCCGGTGTGACAACGACTTTAATTCCCTCTTCAACACGTGAGGCAAGCCGTCGAATCCTATCACCCAGTGTATCAAGCTTCCCGGTCAGATCCCATACATTTGCTTTAAATCTGTTGTAGGATGGATTCGCGATGAGTTCCGTGAAATAATTTGACACTGCCCATGCATTTGGTCCTATGGACATGTTGTTATCGTTGAGCACGACGATGAGGTTACGTTTCTGTAAGCCCGCATTATTCATTGCTTCGTATGCCATGCCGCCTGTCATTGCTCCGTCGCCCACGACCGCAACGACACGGTACTTCGCTCCGGCGAGATCCCGCGCTGTGGCGATTCCGAGAGCTGCTGATATTGCCGTGCTCGCGTGACCTGCGCCAAATGTATCGTACTCGCTCTCCGTACGCTTGAGAAAGCCGCTTATGCCTCCAAGCTGACGGAGAGTGTGAAAAACTTGTTTACGACCGGTTATAACTTTGTGCGGGTATGCCTGATGCCCCACATCCCAGACAAGCTTGTCAACAGGCGTATTGAATACATAGTGGAGGGCAACCGCAAGTTCCACGGCTCCGAGACCCGCTCCGAGGTGACCGCCGGTATGGGATATGGTATCGACGATGAACTCTCGGATTTCATCGCATAGATTCTTCAACTCTGGCACCTTCAATTTGCGAAGGTCTTCCGGTATGTTTACTTGTGAGAGGATTGGATATAATCCCCCCTCCTTATTTTCACTGTTCATCGATTCCATCGGAGAGCTTTAAAGTTCCATCCATATCTTTGCGGATTTGTTTCAATTTTAATTCAGCCTGTGACAGCTTCTCCATGCACTGTTTTGAAATAATCATACCCTCTTCGTATAAATTCATTGCATCGTCGAGAGATACCTCGCCGCTTTCAAGTTTCTCAACGATATCATCAAGTCGCTGCATAGAGGCTTCTAAAGACCACCCCGCATTCTTGGTTTTTTTCATGAGCCGCCCTTCTTGATTTCCGCAGACGCATCTCCGTCGTGAAAATGAAGACTGACATTGTCCCTTGGTTGTAGCTTTTTTACACGATCTACAACAACACCGTTACGGTAAACTATGGCGTATCCCCTTTTTAAAACAGCTGCAGGATTCAGAGAGATAATTCTATGATGAAGCGAACTATACTGTTCCTGCTTGATGGATATCGTGTGAGACACTATTTGCTGGAGGGATCTCTGAAGATCGTCCAATCGTTGATTGTGCTGCTGCAACATGTTTTTGGGACGATTAAAAACGTAACTGACGAGCAATGATGAGATACGCTGCTTTTGTGACTTAATTAAATTCTCAACTAACCGTTCATTATTATAGCAAAAATTACGAATATATTCAATCACTCCCCGCCGGTCGGGGACTATCAGTTCCGCGGCAGCCGAGGGTGTCGGGGCACGGAAATCTGCAACGAAGTCGGCAATCGTGTAATCAATTTCATGACCCACCGCACTCACAACGGGGATTTTAGAGTTGTAGATCGCTCTTGCAACAATTTCCTCATTAAACGCCCAGAGATCCTCCAGAGAACCGCCCCCTCTCCCCACGATCATTAGTTCAATATCACCGAATGTATTGAAATCGTTGATCGCCTGGACGATTTCCTCAGCCGCCCCCTCTCCCTGAACTTTAACCGGGTAGAGCAGGACATCCAGGCACGGGAATCTGCGTGTAAGAATATTGATAATATCATGTATGGCCGCTCCGGTGGGTGATGTCACGATGCCAATGCGCCTGGGATACTTCGGAAGCTGCTTTTTGTGCCGTGGATCGAACAATCCCTCCGCATCCAGCTTCTGTTTGAGTCTTTCGAATGCGAGCTGTAACTCACCAATCCCTCTCGGCATTAGCTCAACTATGTCGATTTGATACTGCCCGCGCACCTCGTACACGGTAACATTTCCGCGCGCGATGACGTTCATCCCGTCCTGTGGAGTGAAAAAGAGTGATGCGGCTCTGCTCCTCCACATGACA
>CAYGZY010000018.1:0-2294 GCA_964354485.1 uncultured Chlorobiaceae bacterium
ACAATTGTTCGGCGATGAAATTGAAAGAATCGCTTACATCCACCCGCTGACCGGCGACTTCATCTCAGAGACAAGTGCGGAAGTGATCTACCCTGCAAAACACTTTATTACGACACCTGCCACCCTCGAGCGTTCAATCAAGGACATCGAAGTAGAACTGGAGGAGAGACTAACACATCTCCGCCAGAACGGAAAACTTCTCGAAGCTCAGAGACTTGAGCAGCGGACACGTTTCGACATAGAGATGATGCTGGAAGTGGGATACTGCTCGGGAATAGAAAATTACTCCCGGCACATCGCAGGAAGATCACCCGGTTCGCGCCCGTACTGCCTTCTCGATTATTTCCCCGACGACTTCCTTCTCATCGTTGATGAGTCCCATGCTACTGTACCGCAGATTGCCGGCATGTGGCATGGCGACCGCGCACGCAAGAGTACGCTGGTCGAGTATGGATTCCGTCTCCCTTCAGCGCTCGATAATCGCCCGCTAACTTTTGAGGAATGGGAACGGATGATCAAGCAGGTGATTTTTGTGAGCGCAACCCCGGGCCTCTATGAACTTGATAAGAGCAAAGGCGTCGTCGTGGAACAGATTATTCGTCCGACCGGACTCGTCGACCCTGATGTAGAAATCAGACCGATACGCAATCAGATTGATGATCTCATAATGGAAATCCGCGAGCGTTCCGGAAAAAAGGAAAGGATCCTCGTGACGACGCTGACGAAACGCATGGCTGAGGATCTTGCCAAGTATCTCAGTGATATCCATATCAGGGTGCGCTATATTCACTCGGAAATCAATGCACTCGAGCGTGTCGAGATCCTTCGTGATCTTCGCCTGGGCAATTTTGATGTGCTCGTCGGAGTGAATCTGCTTCGTGAAGGATTGGATTTACCTGAAGTATCGCTTGTCGCAATACTCGATGCGGATAAAGAGGGTTTCCTACGATCAGACCGTTCATTGATACAGACTGCCGGGAGGACAGCACGGAATGTCAATGGTAAAGTGATTCTATACGCCGATCAGGTAACCGGTTCGATGAGGAGAATGCTCGAGGAATCGGCGAGACGGAGGGAAAAACAAACTGATTATAACCGGGAGCACGGGATCACACCTCAGACTATCTATAAATCGACTGAAGAAATACTCGCTAGTACTGCCGTTGCGGATATCAAGGCAGCACGTGATGCAAGACGCGAACGTCAGAAAGTACCGATGGTGGCAGATACGATCTTTCGCTATATGACGAGGGAACAGAAAATCGATATGCTCGATGAGCTGAAAGTGCAGATGCGCACGGCAGCCAAAGATTTAGAGTTTGAGCGCGCCGCGGAACTGAGGGATGAAATAACGCGATTGGAAATAATAATCAAATAGTGGGTCGACCAAAAAGATCCGGATAGTCGCTCTCGATTGATGCATTTTCGCTATAGATAGATGGCGGGAATAACAACTGCCCCGTTTGTCATACCCACATGCTTCTAGTGGCCCGCCCGAACGACCGATGAATGGCGCGAGCCTGTTCGGTCGGGCGGGGTATCCAGAGCATGGGACTATCTCTGGATTCCCGATAAGAGCATTCGGGAATGACATTACCCTTTTTATACTTTTTGGACGACCCCGAAATAGAAAGGAGGCAATGAAATTCCTGAATTATATTATTCATCCGATAATAGATTTTATCTATCCGCCGGTCTGTTGTCTCTGCCAAAAACTGTCGGAAAGAAAAGAATTACCGGTGTGCTCATCGTGCTGGAGTACCTTCACAGCCGTATCTCCCGCAAATCCTACATGGATCGAAATTAAATCCAAATTTAAGAACAGGGGGAATGTGGACGACATCCTCTCGTGTTACCTCTTTGAACCCGAAGGGAATTTACAGGAAGTTATTCATTTACTCAAATACCGTGGGATGACATCCCTGGGAGTGCAACTCGGCCGCGATATCGGTGATGCGATGTCAGGACTTCCGGAGCTTGTGAAGGCCGACTATCTTGTACCGGTCCCGCTTCACAAACGTAAGAAGAGAGAAAGGGGATACAACCAGAGCGAATTCCTCTGCAAAGGTATCAACCAGATTATGCCAATTCCGGTCGTACCGTCTTTACTGAAGAGGATACGATATACCCAAACTCAGACTCACCTCGATTTAGAGGAACGAATCCTCAATGTTGAGGATACATTCATTGTGCCTGGTACCTTTATACCATCCGTACAAGGAAAATCCTTCATTATGGTGGACGATGTGATCACAACGGGATCGACGATTGATGCATGCGCTAGCCAGCTCCTC
>CAYGZY010000019.1:0-4726 GCA_964354485.1 uncultured Chlorobiaceae bacterium
CCCGCTTAATATGAACATTTTGAGCATGCTCAATGTGAAGTATATTGTCTCTCCCGGTCAGCTTCCCGATGTTACGATGTCAATCGTTTATGCGGATCAGCAAAAGCAGATGGTTACTTATTTGAATCCAAGTGTTTTACCGCGTGCGTACTTCGTTGATACATTCCAGGTTGCACAGTCGAAATCCGATGTATTCAGAACGCTCCGGTCTCAGGATTGGAACCCGGCAACGACTGCGGTCATGGAGGAATTACCATCTCAACCAGTGATGCGATCAGAATCCACTTCGGTTGATATTATGAAGAACTGGTCACAGGAGATCATCCTTGAGACATATTGCACTGATCAATCGCTTCTTGTGCTGAGTGATGCCTACTATCCAGCCGGATGGAAGGCATTCGTTGATGGTAAGGAAACGAAAATCTATCAGACAAATTATGTCGTCCGTTCGGTTGTTGTCCCGCAGGGCAAGCATACGGTCGTGTTTTCCTTTTCTCCCACATCTACCTACACGACGGGATATATGGTATCACAAATCGGTTACATCATAGCAGGTCTATTTATAGTTATCGGTGTCGTACGTTCACCTTGGTGGAAGAAAAAGTTCAATAAAAACGTGACAACGGATCAGTCGATAAGATAGGAGTGATAAAAATAAAAGAGGGTCGATCGTAAGACCAACCCTCTTGTTTTTCTTTACCTTAGGGGATTACATCTCTTCCATCATTGTGCGCTGAGCACGACGGACAGCTTTGATTTTTTCCATGCGTTTTTTTACCGAAGGTTTAGTGAAGTAGGAACGTTTCTTAACTTCCTTCAGGATACCCGATCGTTCGTATTTTTTTTTGAATCGTCGAATTGCACGATCGATATTTTCATTTTCTTGGATGATGATGCCGACCATCGTATTCACCCCCTTCCAATACAGATAAAATCATATTACTCCAATGTTTGTACTTCTGAAACGGTTTCGGGTTTGGCGTTTTCAATCAGGCGTCTGCTCCCGCATTTTTCGAACGATACGATTATTGATTGATTGCCATCCGACATTTTCGCTTTGCTGACGACCTTTCCTACATCATTCCATTCATTGTGGTAGATAGCATCGCCGACTTTGAATGTCATGAGTGGCGAATATGGCGTCGCCGTTAATGGATCAATCTTTTGGTGAGTTTTTTCACCCTGACTGTCAAATTGGAGTAAGCTGGTATGGTGACAACGAGTGCACCTAAACCAAGCTTTCCCTTGAATCCCCTCCATCAACCCTACAATCTCCATTCGTGTTTCTTTATTACAAAATGTACAAAATTGTTCCATGTATTTACTCCGAGCCATAGGCTGTCCTCTCTATGGAAGTTTATAAGTGTTCTATTATGCGCGTCTGGGAATACACCCCTCCCAATGGGGATTTGCATTGCCAATTGTCACTCTGGACATTGAGAGAGACCGGGGAACGCTCCGAATAATATATATTAAATATAAGAAATTCCACCGTTAGGATCAATAAAATAAAAAAATCTTCCCACTGTAATATCAATTATTATCGTATAAATCCCATAAGTACGTTAAAATCATATAATTACGGTTGAACCGAGGTCGTTTATGGTTCTATTATATTAGCTTTTATCTTTCCCGGCTATACTTTACAAATGACTCATGGAATCTTCATATCCCTCGGCTTGCTGATCTAGCTCAATAATATACGATAAACAAACCGCGTTAGTTTCTTTGTTTGTATGGGAAATCGTTTTTTTGGGCGGGGATAATCGGTGCGGAAAACTACCTTCCGCACCGACCACCAGAGTTTCTACTTGAACAGATTTTCAGGGAATTCTTTTTCCAACAGGTACGTGTAATAAAAACGATAGGTCTCACTCCTCAGATGAGCTGCTTTCGGACCACCCCAACCGTGACGACCACCGGGATAAATCATGAATTCAAAATGTTTCTTGAGGTCCTGTAATTTGTCTATTAGCTGTATGCTGTTCTGCATGTGTACATTATCGTCCATCGTTCCATGGACAATGCGAAGCATTCCTTTATATCGGTCGGCGTAAGTCATCGCTGATCCGTTTTTGTAACCTTCGGGATTCTCTTCCGGCGTGTCCATATACCTTTCGGTGTAGTGTGAATCGTACAACCGGTAATCCGTTACCGAAAAAAGGGCCAGACCGTGTGTGAAGTAATCAGCACCGTAAGTGAGAGCGAGACATGCGACATATCCGCCGTAACTTCCACCCGTAATACAGATTTTTGTCGAATCTATGAAGGGTTTTTCCCTTAACCATTTGACAACCTCAATGTAATCGTTCATTTCCCATTTACCAAGGTTCCGATGCATGAGTGCAACGCTGGCTTTTCCAAAGTGTCCGGACCCGCGGTGATCGATGGAAATCTGAATGACTCCTTCCATTGCAAGCCATTGTGATCGCAAGCCGCCCCACGAATTGGAAACAGTTTCGGAATTCGGACCCCCGTAAATGTTAATCAGAACCGGATATTGGTTATTTTCTTTGAAATCTGTCGGAAGAATCCACGTTACGGGAAGATCATAACCATCGGGTGTTTTTACCCGGAAGAGTTCAGTGTATGCGATATGGTAATCATCGAATTCTTTAGTTTTACTGTCTGCGATATCTCTCACGAGTTTTCCGCCTGTTGTGAACAACGCCATTTTCGATGGAGTACTAAGATTTGAGTATGTAGTGATAAAGTACTTACCGTTAGGGGAGAGACGAACCGAATGATCTGATTCTCCGAAGGTGAGCCTCGCGAGGTTCTGCCCATCTAATGTAATTTTGTAAAAGTCAGTCTGTGTCGAAGCTTCCTTTCGAGCGGTGAAATAGACGAAGCCATTCTTCTCGTCAACGAAGAGCAGACTGGATACATTCCAGGATCCGGAAGTAAGCTGACGATTCACACTTCCGTCCATACTCGTAATGTAGAGATGGCTCCATCCGTCTTTATCGCTCCTAAGAATGAATCGGTTATTGTCCTTGAGGAAATAAATCGATTCAAACCAATCAATCCATGATTGTTGATGTTCTGTGTAGATCGCTCTTTTCCGGCCGCTCTGTGGGTCTATCGAATAGAGGATCAGTGTGTCCTGCTGACGGTTCATCCATTGAACGATGACTTCTTTTCCATTTGGTATCCAGATTGGAGCGCCAAAATATTGATCAAGTTTTTCATTGAAATCTGCCCATCGGATCTGCGAATCTCCGGGATGAATAATACCAATTCGGACTTCTGGATTCGGATCACCTGCCTTCGGGTAACGGGTATTTTCCAAAGATCCATGCACTCCTTCTGAACTAAAGAGCGGGAAAACAGGAACTTTTGAGTCGTCGAATCGGTAGAATACGAGTGTACGACTGTCCGGCGACCACCAAAAGGCGCGGTACTCCGATGAACGGCCGAATATTTCTTCATAGTATACCCACGATGCCCATCCGTTGTAGATCACATCTGAACCGTCGTGCGTGTGCCTTTTCTCTTCGCCTGTGAGCAGGTCGATAATATAGAGATCGTTATTTCGCGTAAATGCCACGAACATGGCATCGGGAGACATTATTGGGGTTTTTTCTTCCGCTTCGCTTTCCGTTAATCGCTTAAATATCTTCTTTGATGCATCCAAAAAGTAGAGATCATGTTCCTTTATATAGATTAACTTTGTGTAGGTGTCGTTGTGAGTTTCGGGAGCACTCGGATTAATGTCTTCTCCGACTAAATGTTTATAAATGCTGAGGTCCCGGAAAACTTTATCTTTTCCGTTTATCATATCCACGGCATACACCTTCTGGACTGAATCGGTATCTTTTTTCTTCATTTCCAGATAATGGTTATCATCCGTCCATCCGATGATGGTGGGGAGAGATTTTGTGAGCCGTGGCTCCGCATTTTTGAATATTTGTTCGTAGCTTAGGTGTTTTTTCTCCTGAGAATGAAGTTGAGAGATGGTAGCTACGAGAAGAAGCGTTGCAGCGATGGTGTAGAATATGGATTTCATATATTTTAATCCGTCGTTGTTATATAGTTATACGATGTTTAAAATGGTCGTCCTCTGGAAACCGTTTGTTGTGATTCCTGCAGAGCATTCTGGAGAAATCGCCGTATATTGCCGGAAAATACTTTATTGGTGAACTCAGTATCGTTATATTTCTTTTCTAAAGCTACGTACAACTCCTGCAATTTCAGGGTCGAAGATTCGCTGTACTCTTCCAGAGTTATGGCAAAATTTTCATCCCCCCACTGCTTCCGGAGTGATGAAATGTTGTCGATAATATTTTCAACGGCGACATCGTTGTGAATGCGGTAGATAAAAAGGTGGCGGCCCGATTGTGTACGGGCTTTCCCGTCGGTCGGAACCGTCTTGAAGTCGGATGAAATGATCCCCAGCGGTTTTTCAGTCTGCATCAGCACGTTCGTGAGTTCGTTCGTGGGGAGATCGTTTAGGAAAATAGCCATTCCACCGTCTGAAATCGTCTTCAGCGTTCGGTGAACATCGGTACTTTCCTGTGCAAATGGAGCTCCCCGATCCACGATGCCGATTTTCGCGCCCGTTCTTGTGAGGATTTTTGCGTAGAGATTGTTGTATCCAATTGCTGCAAGATTTATTGTACCGATCAGGCCGATTTTATTCTGGTAGGATAGGCTACTTATTTCATTTGGATTCTGAATAAAGCTGAATTCTTTACTAATTGTATTCGATTTTAAAGCTTCATCG
>CAYGZY010000020.1:0-9188 GCA_964354485.1 uncultured Chlorobiaceae bacterium
GCTGTCAGGATGATGTTCCATCGAACCGCATCGGCATAAAAATACTGATAATTGCGCTTGAGGGACTAGGCGCCGTAATCTCCGCGACAACAATTCTGCAGGCGTTGAAACGTAAATATCCCGCAAGCACTATACACTGGATCGCCAAGGCAAACGCTCAGCCGCTTTTATTGAACAATCCATTTATTGATAAAATATTCATCTGGAACGATGAACAGCGAATGATAGTTAGAAATATCGCTTACGATATTCTGATCAGCCCGGACAAATCGATCCACGCATGCGCCTTCGAAATGGAAGTTACGGCAAAACAAAAACTGGGATTTTTATTGAATGAGGATGGAATTATTATACCTGCAAACGAGAGCGCGTTATACAACTATCGCATGGGAGTCGATGATGAACTTAAGTTCCGTAAAAATAAACGCACCGGAATAGATATTCTTCATGAAACGTGCGGACTGAAGTTCAAAAATGATGAATATATTTTCAGTTTTTCTGATGATGAAACTGAATTTATAAAAGAATATAAAAAGAGCATAAGGTACAAACCAGACTATACTTATATCGGATTGAACACAGGGTGCGCGCCTCTTTTTCCGAATAAAAAAATGACCGTAGAACAGCACGTGCAGCTCATCCACATGCTTCTTCATGACAGGCGCGTGATGATAGTCCTGCTCGGAGGGAGGGAAGACACAGAACGCAACGCTCAGATGATGAAACAATTTTCGGGCACTGAACGGAAAAGGATAATCTCAACACCAACAGAACTGGGTATCCGGAAAGGTGCCTGCTTTATGGAAATATGCGATCTGGTCATCACAGGCGACAGTTTCGGCATGCACCTCGCTATCGCTCTCAGAAAGCATGTTATTGTATGGTTCGGTCTGTCATGCTGGACGGAAATTGATCTGTACGGACGCGGTGTTAAACTCTTTCCGAAAAATCTCGACTGCTCACCGTGCTGGAAAAAAGCGTGCCCCTACAATCTCGAATGTATTGATATGATAGATCTCGGGCAGATTCACAAACTTGTCATGGAGTTTATCCGTAAAAAGAAAAAGGTGCTCGCCCGAAAAAAATAGGCGAACACCTTACTCTCCGGTTATAACGATTTACGGCGTCGTGCTCTCTTGAGATTTCTTTCCATAAATCAACGACACTAGTATACCGTAGATGATATACTGAATCATACCGTAAATAAACCACTGAAACGCGATCGAATACGGCATCGCAATCATCGCATAAGTGCTGTAGGCAGCGGGCACCGACATCATGAATCCTGTGTAGACACCATATTGAATTCCCTCAATGATCCCCTTTCCCTTGTACCATTTTGAGTAGATAAGAACGAAGAAGAAGGAAATGAAAATATAGACAAGATAGTATATCCACATTTTCTGATTCATATCGGTGCGCCAGACATTCGCCATTTCATCCGACTGGTAGTATGATGAGAGGATGACGCCGTGGACGATGAAACTGGTAATAGCCATTGCAATAAAAATTACAATAAAACCGAGCCACAATTTTTTATTCATAACCCCTCCAAATTTGTTGGGAAAATGACGTTTAAAATCTGGGGAAATTTATGAAAGTTAAAATTGAAAAGCAAAGTCGCTCCTACGGAGCTGCTGAAACAAAGTTTTATATTGTTTTGAGAAGTCTCGTAGGGACGAAATGTTTTTAGCTCAAGAAAAAGAAATATAAAAGCTCCGTCAGGAGCGAAACCTCAATCCGCGGTTCTGATATAGGATTCTCATTAACACCCCGCTTTAGCGGGGTGACTTTGAACCATCTAATGCTGAGTAACCGTTTCAACGGTTTAGAAGCTGTTGAAACAGCTGTCTACCCTCTCGCTTAGTTCAATACACACCGATGAATCGGTGTGTTAATGAGATGCTTTTACATCGTCCATTTACCCCGCTCCTTGACATTGCGATAAAATGTTAATAGATTATTTATAAGGGATTACTGCAAAAAGATCTTTCAGGTACCTGGAGGAGTATGAAGCTGAAATACTCTATACGGCTTACAGCTATTCTTATCACGCTATTACTAAACAAAGACAACGGCTTAACGCAATGGGTGCAAACCAACGGACCCGAAGGTGGAGCTATTTCATGTTTCGCCAAAACCGGTACAAACATTTATGCGGGAACGCGGGGTAGCGGAGTTTTTCGTTCTACTGATAACGGCATGAGTTGGATGCCAGCAAATTCTGGTATATTTAGTACAGACGTTGTTACATTAGCCGCGCGTGAATCGCTTGTCTTCATGGGCCACTATGTTAATAGCTTTTTCCGCTCAACCGACTGTGGTCAAAGTTGGACGAAGCTAATTCCTTCTTGGTTTCCCGGTGATGAATACTGGGTGTTTATTAACACACTCACATTTAACGATACAGACCTGTTCGTTGGATCAAATTGTGGATTGTTTCGTTCTACTGATAGTGGAATGCATTGGTCAAAATTGACCAAGTTAATTCCAAATGATCTTATTATAAGCGGGTCAAATATATTTATGGGTACATGTGGTGATGGCTTTTTTCGTTCAACAGACTATGGCGCCACTTGGACAGCGTATAATGCTGGCTTACCGGATACTTGTATCAAAGCTCTCGCTAGAATAGACACCATACTATTTGCCTCGACGTACGCAGCAGGACTTTTTAGATCAACGGATAACGGTTCCATCTGGAATCCCATAAATACTGGCGTGATGGGGATAAGCATTCATGAGCTAACTACAAGTGGTACAAACATTTTTGCTGTTGCTGACGAGAATATTTTTCTCTCCACAAATTTTGGAGATAATTGGACCGCACTGAGTACGGGATTTGGATATTTACATATCCTGACACTTCAAAACTTTGGTGCGGATCTTTACGCAGGAACATGGAACGGAGGTGTATACCGCTCAATAGATGGCGGTGTAAGGTGGTCAGCAACGAATCATGATTTAATTGGCACATGCGTGTATGCTCTTGCAACGAACGATACTGCTATTATTGCCGGTACCGCAAACGGAAGTGTATATCGATATACAGAAAATGATACAATTTGGTTGGAAAAGAATCTCGTCTGGGGATTTCAACAACACGTTCTATCTTTGATAAACAAGGATAAAATTCTCTTTGCCGGCACTGGCGGTCCTATGGGGGGTTATGGTGTATTTCGTTCTTTTGATAACGGGATTACGTGGAGTTCCACTGGTCCATATCTTTGCTACTCCTTCCCCGCTATTTACTCAATGGCGACATCCGGAATAAATTTATACGCAGGTACAGATGAAAATGGTGTATATCTCACTACCGATAATGGCACTTCTTGGAAAAGGATCGATGGAGGATATTTTTACTTCGATCCAGTCTATTCTCTTGTGGCTGAAGAAAACAACCTGTTCGCAGGAACAATATGGAACGTCCATCATTCGACTGATAACGGACTTACATGGATAAATAAAAGTGATAATCTTATTTTCTTTTGGATCAACGCCCTTGCTAAAAGTAATTCAAATATATTTGCAGGCACAGAGGGCGGTGGAATACTTTGTTCGACCGATAACGGTTCAAGTTGGAATCCGGCAAATTCAGGACTCACGAACGATACAGTCCACACACTACTTGCAGCCAACGGTGAATTATTCGCCGGTACCTCTGACGGTATTTTTATATCTTATGACAACGGATCAAATTGGACCGATGTAAGTTTTGGGTTGGGCGCCCGATACGTCCGTTCACTCGCTATCAACAGCACATACCTTTATGCCGGTGGTTGGTATGGTGTATGGAGAAGACCTCTGACAGAAATGATTACCGCAGTGCTGTCATCAGAGGATAAATTCCCGAAAGAATTCAGCCTTAATCAAAATTATCCTAATCCCTTCAATCCCACCACTGCTATCTCTTACCAATTACCGAAACGGTGTGATGTTTCTCTCAAAGTATTCGACACGATGGGCCGCGAGGTCGCAACACTTGTGGATGGCATCGAAGAACCGGGGTACAAGTCGATTAATTTTGACGCGAAAGGATTTGCTAGCGGAGTGTACTACTACCGACTGTATACAAAAGATTTCAGCGAGACGAAGAAATTATTATTGATACGATAAATACAAATTCAACCTGTTTACAAAAGGGTATATCATGAAATACATTTCACTCATTCTTATTTCAACATTAATTATTTCGGCCTGTGATGAGGATAGAATTATCTCCTCGAAGAATGATGATTTCATTACGGTTTTCAAAACAACCGATACAACTGGTCGCCAAAAACAACATTTCATACTGGTGAGGAGTTTATTATTTCCTTTTCTGTAAAAAATAACACTGGTAAAACAATCATATATTTCCACGGTGAACAACCATTGCGTTTTGAGATAAGACAGCGCGATAGTCTTATTGCGACACCTTTTGAGGGATTGGCCTTTATTCCGATTTGGATTAGCGATACAATCGAAGCCGGAGAGATTTATAAACAGGTTTGGCATGCCCCTTGGACATTTGAGAGAGGTTTCTTATCGCTACCACCCGGGAAGTATACAGCATGTGTAGAACATAGACAATTATTCGGTGAATACCGTATTCCTCAGACGAGAGGTATCTGGTTTAATATTATCCCATAACCGTTTCAACGGTCTACATGCTTTTACATCATCCCCTCAGGGGGAGAGGTTACTCGGACTTAAAAATATAGCTCCTCATTCCTATCACCGAGCAAATCGTTGTACTCGTTTACTTTTTTATCATCTGTCATAGTAAGATCAATATCGACAATCGCGATTTCAGGTTCCTCACCTCCGAGTCTGACAAGAATCTCTCCGCGGGGAGATACGATTTCACTCTGACCGATGAAAGTCAGATCGATCCCACCCCGGTTTTCACGCCCCACCCGGTCAGCCGTAACTGTAAAGATACGGTTCTCCAGACACCTCACTACCATTGAGTCCGGACAGTGAGGAAGAACAAGATTCGAAGGATGGAGTATGAGTTGCGCACCTTTCAATGTGAGTGTCCGTGTCGCCTCCGGATAAATCCAGTCGAAGCATATCATCAATCCGACCGTGCCGAAGGGTATCTTAAAAACCGGAAAGCCAACATTGCCGCGGGTAAAAAACAAATTTTCCCTGTAGAACAAATGTATCTTGCGGTAATGCCCGATTATACCTTCAGGACCCAGAAGAATCGCAGAGTTATAAAGCTTGTCGGCTTTCTCAGCAAAGCCGTATGCTATGTAACACGAATTTCCTTTCGCAAACTTCAGCAACTCTCGGCAGGTCGCTCCATCCTGTGGCTCGGCTAGTTGTTGCACTTCCTGCACGTCCTTGAAATTGTAACCTGTATTAAAAAGTTCCGGAAGAACGTAAAGATCCGCACTCTTCGAGCTCATAATCTCTATAGCAGATGCTATATTTTTCTTGATTTCCCCAAAAACCGGATTTGTTTGTACAACTGCAAGGCGCATATTTATCTCTCTATTATATATATAATTATTTCCAGAAAAATCCTCTAATTCTTCGATCTTTACGAAAATGTTCAAGCGCGTTAAAATCCAGATCGAAGAAACTAATGTTCTTTTCACCGATTTCCGTAAACAATTTTTTCGGATCTGCCGTAGCAGGATCCGCAAAACCTCCGACTCCGCAAGTACGGTATTCCGGCAAAATGGAATCTGCGTGCCAGTCGCTGATACCGATGTACACACCGAATTCATAGGAGCGCTGTATGGCAAAGTTACGCCACAAGGAGCGGGAGTATTCAAGCGACGGTTTCCGACTTACTGAAAGCGCGGGGACAAGAACAACATCGGGCAGTTTTTGGGTCTTAAAGAAAATGTCGCTATACCAGAAATCGGCGCATATAAGGATAAGAATGTTTTTTTTATGGATTGTTACCTCGCCCAGCAGTTGACCTGGTGAGACATGCTTGCTTTCATTGAAGTACGGACGAAGTTTCGTATACTCGCCGATGATACTGCCCTTCGCATCCCAGACTGAACCGTAATTGACACGCTTATCCATAAATATCCGTCGGTGCGATCCGCCTACGATCACACACCCTGCCCGGCCGGCAATGTGCTTCATGAATGAATCGTAGATCTTTGGATCATCCGCAGACATGAAATGCTCGGGGAGCAGAATAACATCATCGGGTAAAATCGAATCCCTGACCGAGCATATTAATGATTCGATCACTTTACAATTTTGTTCAGAGTCCCCGGCACGAAGCGGGGGTTGAATGAGGACTAAACGCACAGGCGGCTTACCTGCTTCCTTTGCGAACGAGAACTATTACCGACGCGGTTACCGCACGACTGCATAGATAAGCTCGTCGATAATGGATCCATCCTTAATGATGCCTTTTTTCATGGACGCTTCAAGGGTATAACCGGCTTTTTCCAGAACTCTTCCCGAAGCTATGTTGAGAGAAAAGACGGTTGCCTGAATCCTGCAGATATCGAAATTTGAGAACACATACTCTGTCACTGCCTTCACAGCTTCCGTTGTGATTCCTCTGTTCCAGTATTCTTCGCCGAGCCAGTAACCAATCTCCGCAGTTTTACGTCGAATCCCTTCCTTGAGTAATATGCCGATACCACCGACCGCTTGTCCTCTAACAACGATTGCGAAATGCCTGGCAGGTTTTTCCACGACGCAATGCTGAATCCACATGCGCGCATCTTCCATTGTATAAGGGAAGGGGAACAGATCATCAAGATTTACCCAGATGTTCCGATTGTTGGCGTACTGAACGAGCGATTCCTCATCGCCTCTTCTCCATGGCCTTAGATGGACGCCAGCAAGGAGTAATTGGATCACAGCAATATTCCTTTAAAATGAAGCATTTGCTCTTATCGCGACTGTGCGAAAGTATCTAATTCTTCCAGAGTCAAACGAATGCTCACGATAAACGGTTCTTCGCCCTCTATCCAGTGACCGTATGTGGTCAGTACAAAAGTGCCGTCATTTAAAACTTCAACACCCGGATATGCACAGTCAGCCGAGACTTTGTTATCCATCAGTCGTACCCGGTATTGCCCGTCGCTTCTATTAAGAAGATCATCGTACGTCCCGACCCAGGCAATCCAATCACCGAACGTCGGGGAATCCTTTGCCATGTCCCTGAAGGAAATCAGCAGTCTTCCATCGGGGGCATACTTGCCCGTATGGCGATCACCCGTGAGGGAAAGCGGAAGCTCGCGCGGTGCGGTCCAGGTTGTTCCCTCATCATCCGAAAAGATGATGAAAGAATTTCGTCTCCTCGAATTCTCACGCAGGAGAGCGGCAAGCTGTTTTCCGTTTGGCGACCTGATCACGCCGGGCTCGCAGAGAGCGACGGTATCGGCTTTAAACACTTCCTCAGGAAACGACCATGTCAGTCCGCCATCCCGGGAAAATGATTTGTAGAGAGTCATCCAATTTGAGACCTTCCCGTTCTGCCGGAAGAACCTCCCGTCGTCGTGGAACATTGCAAGGTAGCGGCCATCACTCAACCGGACGACACTCCCCATCACGACAATGCCGCCCCAGTCCCCAACCGGATTAAGAGGAGTCCATGTTTGTCCGTCGGTTTCCGAAACCGATAACCGCGCCGGATAAAGTCCCGAGAAGAGGATGAGTCTCTTGATTCCTGCAGAATCGATTGTCCGGAAAATTGTTGGAACCTCTTTTGATGTTGACCAGTTATCAGGTACCGGCAACCGCTTGCTCCACGTTTTCCCGCTATCAGTACTTTTTTTCATAACGATCTGACCGCCGCCGTGACCCATCGGGTATACGGTAATAATATTATGACCGTCCTCCAGGAGAACCGTTGTCGGGTGACCGAGGTACTGACCTTTTTCTCTGTCGACGACTACCTGGCGGGAGACCTGATTTGACAGATCGAGCGGGATCAGGCTTTGATGCTGTAGAACTGAATTCATACAGGATAAAAAAACCAGGAGTGAAAATACTAATTTTATCGGAACCATAGTTTGTTTAGTGTTTTTATTTTAAGCTGATGTCTCAGTGATCATCTGACCACAAGCTATTCAGAGTTGGGATATCTGTAAAAGTATTAAAGCTATTCGTTAGAAGCAAACCGCGAAAAGGATATATTACCCATGATTAAACCTTTACATGCAATGGCAGTCCAATTATATTGAGGCGCCTTAATCCCTGTGGCTAATTCTTTAATCGCGGAGTCTCGTTCTTGTACCCTCTCCCCCGCCCGACCGAATGAGTAAAGGTATTGGCTTCGGTCGTTCGGGCGGGCTATAATCCCTCTCCCGCATGCAGGGGAGGGATGCTATGTTAATGGGATGGTAGGGTGAGGGTAACAAGTACTCAGGGAATTATGAATTCTCCTTTGTAACTATTATTATAGACAAATCAATTACCCAATCATGAGAATTCTGCGGATTATCTTACTCCCACTTTTAATTACACAAACCCTGTGTGCACAAAACACATTTATCGAAGGAAAAATAGCTGCCAGGGGTAAACAGGAATCCATCCCCGGTGTTTATGTCAGTTTTAAAAATCAAGCCGACACCACAGAAAAATATTTCCTGGTAACTGACACACTTGGGCATTTTGCTATTTCCAATCTACGGCTTAACAGTACATACATATTTGAGGCAGTACACATCGGTTACCGCACTCTCCGGCGAACGATTTCAGCTGATAAATCTTACATCGATTTGGGAACGCTGGTAATGTCAGACACGACGATACCGATGAGCGAAGTTGTGATCGAGAGGCGAATCCCAGCCGTAGAGCAGAAAGGGGACACGACCGAGTACACCGCACAAGCATACAAGACAAACCCTGACGCATCTGCCGAGGAGCTTGTGACAAAAATGCCGGGTGTGACTGTGGAGAGTGGCACCGTGAAGGCGCAAGGTGAACAAGTAGAGCAGGTTTTAGTAGACGGCCGGCAATTTTTCGGCAGCGACCCGACACTCGCGCTCCGTAATTTACCTGCCGAGGTTATCGAAAAAGTTCAGGTATTCGACAAGCTGAGCGATCAGGCTCAGCTAACAGGCTTCGACGACGGTCAATCGGTTAAAACTATGAACATCGTCACCCGGCAAGAGCGGCGCCAGGGAGAGTTTGGCCGGTTCAACGCGGGATACGGCACAGATGACCGGTATGTCACCAGCGGTAATGTTAATATTTTCCGTGCTGAGCACCGCCTC
>CAYGZY010000021.1:0-3335 GCA_964354485.1 uncultured Chlorobiaceae bacterium
AATACACCCATTGGCAAACAGGTCGGTTGCCCACGCAGGCACGATGGCATCGCTGACGATAGCTTTCACGGGCAGTTGATCAGCCGCCGCCCACAATCCGTGGAGTCCTCCCTGAGAACTTCCTACGATACCGACGGAATTCGTATCGACATCCGGTAATGAGCGAAGAAATGAGAGGACGTATGTAAGGTCGCTCCTCTCGTTTGTCGACATGATTGTTGAGAGTCCTGAAGACGCACCGTGTCCTCTCACAGAATATGCCAGAGTTACGTATCCCTTTGCTGCGTAAATAGTACAAAATGGTATTTCAGTTTCTTTCGATAAGCCAAATCCGTGAACATCCAGAATAGCAGGATAACCTGAAGGAGGCGGTGAACTATTAGGGTAAAAATAAACCGCATCAACACTATCGTTATGAGTCACGGTGATAAACGTATCATACCTGACCTGCGAAAATCCAATCGTCGTGCAAGAAATCATGCAAAGTATAATACTGAAGTAGTATGTATGCAAAGCATGTCTCATTTTCTGATAGTCATATCTACCTCACCCCCTCGCCTTCTGTCCCCCTCTCCACTGCCTGTCCTGAGCGAGGTCGAAGGATGTGGAGAGGGGGATTCAGGGGGAGAGGTTTAATCTTCTCTGCGTATCTCTGCGTTCCGTGATTTATCATTAATATTTTTAATGCGTAATCATATCATAATAAAATTAGACGTACCAGTTTGTGATTCACGTCAGTGATTGAATATGAGACAATTGTTATAGAAGCGCAAATTTTCTCTTAATATATTTTTTATCTACATTAGTTAACATAAGAGAAACATTACACGGGGAATAATCATGCCAGATAGTCACGTAACAGCCATACAGGCAATTCAGGCAATTCTAGCTCCGGCGGTTGGAATTTCAGCTGTCGGCCTGCTTATCCTCAGTCTGAGCAACCGGTATTCGACGATCATCAACCGCATTCGTTTACTCAATGATGAACGGAGAAAACTCTCAAAGCAATTGGGAGATAAAGGCGAGCTCCCCTACCCCGATAACGTTCGGTTCATGAGCATAACGGAACAGCGCGAAGAGCTTCTCCATCGGAGCCGGTATGTTCGCAACGCGATACTATCGATGCAGGCTGCTGTCGGTCTGTTCGTGCTCTCCTCTGTTTTTATTGCATTCAATTTATTCGTGAGCACAAATTTTTTACAGGTATTGCCGCTATTAATATTTATCGTAGGGATGTGCAGTGTATTTATCGGTGTTGTATTCTACGCGATGGAGATCTATAGATCATTTAAAATTATTCTGCTGGAGGTCAAGGCGGAAGAGTAAAGCGACAGGTATTCTTACTTACTGAGCATATGAAAACTTTATCAGTTTACTCTTACTTACCCCGGTTGCTGAGTATCGAGATCGCCACACGCAGTTCGGCATCGCTTTCTGATTTTATATCGGCTACCGTCTGATTGGCGGTGATGTCCGGCTCGATACCTATTCCGACAAATTCCCTCCCGTCCGGGAACATTGCGCGCATTGTACAAACAACGCCGGTACCACCTCCGGGTAACCCGTACATTAACGGCTGACCTGTAGTGCCCGCAGATGGTGTACCGATGAGTTTCCCACGTTTCAGATCGTTGAACACAGCACAGAAATCTTCCGCGGAAGAACCGGTTCGGGAACTGATCAAAACGGCGACGGGCTTCATGTATGATTTTGAAGAATGTGCAGGTAATTCAATTGATGGATAATCTGACCATTGCTGTATATTGCCCATCGCACGGAAAAATGAGGAATAGTTTCGACTTTTACCCTGAACGATTTTGAACGGATTGTCCACAAGGTAACCCAGTATCTCATAGGCATTGTCGCTGTTGCCTCCCGAGTTTTCCCGCAGGTCAAGGATAAGCGCTTCTGATTTTTCGATAAATGGAAAGAGTGAATCGAATTTCACAACGACGTTTCTGTCACCAAATGTATTAAGTGCAAGATATGCAATGCCTCCTTCCATTTGTTTGAATTCAATAATATCCGTATAACCCTGAAACCGGTAATAGTTCCGTGATAACGTCCGCTTGAAAGTGTTTTCGGCATTATCCGTTAGTTCAAGTTCTACTGACTTGTCTTTGGATCCACAGAGAAGATAGTATTCGTACGTATTTGTCAGTTGCCCCTGAGATGTAGAAGCGCTCGCATATGGTTCAACGAACTGCTGAGCATACTGCCTGGTAGGAATACCGTCGATACTCAGAATTTCCAGACCGCGATGAATCCCGGTTTTTTCCAGGCTATCACTGAAGCCTTTAACAACGACTCCCCTGTCGTCAACAAGGCCGGTCTGAATAGCCGGATGGGCGTAGAGTTCCCGGAACAGTTCGTTCGGGACGTCTATCCGCGTGTGTCCATCCTTAAGTTGTGCGCACATCCTCTGAAGTATACGGTAGTAGTCACGTGTGCTCTTTGTATTTTTTACGGCAGATAAGTTAACAATGTATAGACTATCCCAGTCTAACGTTGGGACACAGTCAAAGTAAGCAAAGCCGAATTTGATTTCAGACCAAACTTTCGATAAGCCTGCTACTTTCTCTGCTTCTGTAAGATCGTCCTGATACTTTGTCGAAAAAGACGGACTTTCCCATTTATAATAGCTCATCTTAAGTGTTTTCACCGCCTGCTCGAAACCGGGAGTAGATCGGATATTGTTTAGATCGCTGTCCCTTAGAATCTGCTCGTACTCGGAGTAACCTGCTTGAACCGCTTCAGAGAGATATGAAATTGATTTTTCTTTATTGCCAAGCAATGAATGTCCGCAGGCAAGGTTGTACAGAGTGTTGGTCCAGGCCCAATCGATTTCTCTGAGATTCTGGATTGTGTAAAGTGTTTCCAGTATAGCGACAGCTTCCTGTATTTTCGATTTCTGCCAGTATGCCGATATCTCCTGCGACTTTTGAGCAACGTATTTCGATAATTGATCCTTGCTCATCTGGGATTGCGCATTGGCAAGGAATGAAAATAACAACAGAATGATACAAATACGATAGGACATTTATACATCCTTCCTATAGAGAATCATTACAATGATAATAATAATTATTTCGTTTTGGATATGCCAGTACGTATATCAAGTGAATCTTTCTTGCCATTAGCAAATGAGATTGTCAGTGTCGCACCAATACTCATCCCGCGAATCTCATTTTCGAAAGATCGTTCCCATAATTGAGCACCACTATTTCTGTCGAGAATCCTTATATTCTTCTTGCTGCTCAACACACCATATTGCTTGTACACTGAAGCCAGATACTCATTTTGCTTCAAATTATGATTCCAGATAATGACCAGAT
>CAYGZY010000022.1:0-9292 GCA_964354485.1 uncultured Chlorobiaceae bacterium
CTATGTCATTGTAAAACCGGGTTCTACTCTCACAAATATCCCCGGTGTATTTGCTGCAGGCGACGTGGCTGATCCTGTATACCGGCAAGCTGTCAGCGCGGCCGGATCGGGTTGCATGGCCGCTATGGATGCGGAGCGTTACCTCGAGAGCATCCACACATAAAATATTGTTTAAAAAAAATCATTTTACGAATCGGAGCAATACTGATTCCATCCTCCCCATAACAATTTACCTTATTTTTCCCGAGAGCACTCAGACAAATGACAGTATTATGTCATGTTGGCAGAATGAATTCAATCGTATGCCATATTGACACGTCAAAAAGTCTTGATGGTTTGCTCTATTCCTGAGTATTTCTGAAATTTTTGACGTTTTTTCAAATTTCATGTATGGCATGGACTTTGTAAAAATGATAGGTGAGTATTTAATAATGAATTTAAGATGAACAATACACAGAAAGGATTGATATCATGACATTAATACGTTGGAATCCGTTGAGAGATGTAACTGCATGGCATGCGACTGCTGAATTAAATCAGGAATTTTCGCAGCTGCAGAAAGAAATCGACTGGATGTTCGATCGGTTCAAAGGCGGCGTTTCCGATGATGGCACAATAAAAACGTGGGTGCCGTCTGTCGATATACTCGAGCGGGAAAACGATTATCACATTAAAATCGAGATCCCCGGCGTGGAAAAGCAGGATGTAAAAATCACTGTCCACGATGACGTCCTTGTGATCAAGGGGGAGAAAAAAATGGAATCGGAGAAAAAAGGTGAGAACTACCGCCGTATTGAACAATGTTACGGAACGTTCCAGAGATCATTTAGCCTTCCCAGCTCGATCGCTTCCGATAAGATCGATGCTACGTACAATAACGGGGTTCTGACCATCAGTCTGCCAAAAGTAGAAGAGGCAAAACCTAAAGAAATCGATGTAAAAGTGAAGTAAACACGTATTATAGGGAAAACATTGAAGGTTTTTTCTTAGGTACTTTCCACAAAGGCAAGTAATAGGGGTGATCATTTTGTGATCATCCTTTTTTTTGGTTTGACTTTTGTAATAGAGTTTCGTATAATACGCTTGAAAATCAATGAGTTATCGAATTTATGGATAAATCGACAAAGTGGTTCATAATCATAATTTCCGGATTGGCTCTATTCGGATTTTTTTCATTTCTTTTCTTATACACCTTCCTGACAGGAATAACCGCGGATGAAAGGGATGAGGTATTTGGTTCGGGAGATAAGATTGCGGTAATCGAGCTTAATGGAGTCATAGTCAATTCGAAAGAAATTGTCCGGCAGTTTAAAAAGTATCGTGAGGATCGATCGATCAGAGGAATTCTTTTCCGTGTTGAGTCTCCCGGGGGCGGTGTGGTTGCGAGTCAGGAGATGTTTGAAGAAGTTAAAAAATCAAGGGATAGAAAACCGGTTGTCGTCTCAATGGGTTCACTTGCAGCGAGCGGCGGGTATTACGTCTCATGCCCGGCAAATCGGATCGTTGCAAATCCGGGAACACTGACCGGGAGCATCGGAGTCATTTCACAATTCTTACGCTATGATTCCCTGCTGGGGAAAATCGGCGTAGAGGTAAATACGATTAAAAGCGGGAAGTTCAAGGATGCGGGCAATCCTTTCAGAGCTATGGATGATATCGATAAAAAGTATTTTCAGACACTCATGGACGATGTCCATCGTCAGTTTATTTCGGCAGTCGAAAGTGAACGCAAGCTGACCCACTCATCCGTTCTGAAATTAGCTGATGGCAGGGTTTTCACGGGGACACAGGCGCTGACACTCGGATTAGTCGATACGATCGGCACATACGAGGATGCCGTCATGATAACCGCGAACTTGGCAGGGATACGAGGAGAGCCTTCAATTGTAAAGGAGCGGAAAAGAGGATTATCAATATTCGATCAGCTTTTCGGGCGCTCAAGAATTGCCGGTTTATTAGGACTGCAAGATCAATTGCTCGATCAGACCATCCTGCAGTACCGGATGATTGAAAGTTATTGAAAATAACAGGCCGTTCGAGGAGAACGGATTATCTATCACATTACAAGGAGACCAACATTGACCAAAGCAGATATTGTTGACCATATTGCCTCCGGTACAGGTTTAACAAAAGTTGAAACTGAAGCTGTGGTTGATGGGTTCATTCAAACTGTCATCGAAGCCCTCAAGGAAGGCAAGAATATTGAAATTCGCGGATTTGGCAGCTTCAAAACGAAAAAGCGGAAGGGGAGAATGGCCAGAAATCCCCGGACCGGAGCACAGGTTCAGGTTGAAGAACATTTTGTTCCGTTCTTTAAAGTTTCAAAAGAATTGAAGTCCGTCGTGAATGAAAATTTAAAGAAAAGACAGTCGTCGTTACCTGCATAATCCAAAACAAACCAATAAAGTGCATACTTTAGAAGGAGCAGTTCATGCCGAGCGGTAAAAAACGCTTGAGGAGAAAAATGGCAACTCACAAGCGTAAGAAACGTCTCAGAAAAATGAGACATAAAAAGAAGAACCGTTAATGGTCGGCGGGCCATCCCGCATCATTCGATACGGGATGGCTGCCACTGTCGGGACAACCGTAGAACGCGGTGATAGACCCTGAGGTTTGTCCCAATCACATTCACTAATTCAGCGCTTTTCCGATGTCTTTTCGTATGTTTGCCCGCCTAATCTGCGGATATTTTTGCATACATTTTTCAACGTTCGTCTGCTTTACTCAGCCCAAAACAATAAGCATCCTTCACACGAACGATATCCATGGATCGTTTATGCCTCACGAGGCAGCATGGGTTCTCTCAGATCCCAAACCACGCATAGGAGGTTTTTTAGAACTGCAGTGGCTCATCGACAGCATCAGGCAGAAAAAGTCTGCTGTACTCCTCCTCGACGGTGGCGATGTCATGACCGGAAATCCGATTGCGGAAATGAAGTACAAGGATTCGCGAGGAGGCGCTCTTTTCGAGATGATGAATTTCATCGGATATGACGGGTGGACGATAGGCAATCATGACCTCGATGTGTCACAAGAGAATCTGAAACATTTGACAAAGATCGCCGCCTTCCCTGCGCTCAGCGCGAATCTCGTGGATTCGATGGGAAATCATCACCTCAATCATCATGCTTCAGTTGTCATCACACGCGGCGGACTTCAGATCGGAATCGTGGGATTAATGTCGAAGGATCTGTTCCGTCTTACGAACACAAAAAACCTCGAGGGTTTACGCGTCCTCGGTGCACAAGAGATTTTGCAAAAGATGGTCGACAGTTTGGACAATATCACCGATCTGCTCATTGCATTGACACACCAGGGATATGAAGAGGATTCCATCCTCGCCGCAACGGTAACCGGCATCGATGTCATTATCGGATCGCACAGCCACACGCGCCTTAACACGCCCAGATTGATTAATAATGTTATTATCGCCCAGGCCGGCGCTTACTGTGAGAATCTCGGCGAACTTGAACTAAGTGTTGAAGATGATGCTGTGATATCATACGAGGGTAAGCTCCATCCGCTCTGGGTGCGTCATGATCCGAAGGACACTCCGCTTAAACACATGGTGGATGAATACGCGGCGAAGCTGGATAGTGAATACGGAAGAGTCATCGGTACAGCTGTAATGACGATGAAGCGGTCAAGGGCTGAAGAAACAATCATAGGGACCTACGTAGCTGAAGCTGTTCGCAGCGCTGCACGCGCTGACATTGGAATTATCAACAGTAGCGGTCTGCGGAGGGATATCCCTGCCGGACCTGTTACGAAAATGAATGTGTACGAAACAATTCCGTTTCGGAATTTCATCTGCACTTTCCGCATCAGTGGAACTGATCTCAGGAGAATAATCGAAGAGTATGTGGGATCTCTGAAAAACAGACACATGTCGCTGGGCTTTGCAAATGTACAGTGTACGTGGGAACGGCACGGCAGCGGCTATCGGGTAGCCTCTGTATTCATCGGCTCAGCCGAATTGAAGGATGATGAAGTGTATTCCTGTGCGACTATAGATTACGTCATAGATCAGGCGGAACGGTATCTGGGATTTGTACCGAATGATGTCACGATTTCCGACATGCTCTTTTTCGATGCGGTCGTTCAGAAGATTGAACGAGATGGGATAATTGGTAATTTTACTGCCCCCATGTTTATTGAAAAGTGATTGACAAGTTCAAGAATACAATAATTAGATATCAGTATTACGATTAGTGTTTGGCAATCGGCAGGAGTCGCCGGAATTTCGCACGCGCATGGACGTATGTTGTTTGGGAAATTGTAAATTCACGTTCACTGTATTCATACGATATTCAAATGAGGTATGTATCGAAGTTAGGGTGAAAAACAAATTAAACGGAACGTAATCGCGATATCAGATTCATATCTACAGCTTGAACGCTTTGGAGGAAGATATCATTCCGAATATTTAACGGATTCTGCGAATTACTTGATTTTTAAGCAAATAATTGGTAATATTAGCTATAAGTTTGTTCATTTCCACCGTGATAAGGAGTTATCGACATGGCTGATGAAAAAAGCAACGTAGCAAAGGGATTATTAATCGGATTTCTTGCTGGTAGTGTCATAGGAGCTATATTAGGGCTCTTATACGCGCCGAAGAGCGGTAAGGAATTACGTTCCGATATAAAGCGTAAAGCTACCGATCTTGCAGAGGATGCGGGTGAATTCATTAGAGTCGCCAAAACTAAAGGAGCCGGATTCGTCCAGCAAGGAAAGAGTCGTTCGGAGCAGGTCGTGTCGGAAACTAAAGAGAAAGCTGAGCACATACTCGGTGACGCGGAGAGGATGCTCTCGGATATACGGGAACGTGCAGGGAGTGAGGGCAGCCGTCTGAAGAATGCCTTCCGCGCGGGGGTAGATGCTTATAAAACAGAAAAAAATAAAGATGTATCCTAGTTTTTATTGACCGAGGGAAAGAGCCATCTCATGGAAAATATTCTCGTTATTGTGCAGATCCTTGCGCTTCTTGCGCTCACTGTCGTCTGCATCTACCTCGTAACAGTAATTGTCAGGGTTCGTAATATTCTCAACATCGTCGAGGCCGATCTCAAAGAATTCAGCACTAGAGCGATCCCCATACTGGATAATCTTGATATCATTACAAATAGAATTCGCAGTGTGACGGAAAATATCGATGAGCAGGTCGAGATAGTGAAGGGATCGATCCGGGCAATAAAGGAAGTTGCCGACAACATTGTTGGATTCGAGCGAAGGATTCAGAACAGCATAGAAGAACCTGTCTTTGAAAGTATTGGTGCGGTAGCGGCCGTCGTAAAAGGTGTACGGGCGTTTTTTTCCCGTCTGTGGGCATAGAGAAGTAAATCCCTTTTTATCAAGAATACGCAAACACAACAGAGGAGGACGATGCATTCCACGTAATTTTACGTCGGTGCAAAATATCGTCTGCGATTCCTTCGTGTCATAAAGTTGGTTTGTACGCAATATCATTAAGGAGAAGTAAGTTTTATGAAAGAGTATACTGCTGATACAATCCGAAATGTCGCTTTTATCGGACATGGCGGATCCGGTAAAACGACACTGACGGAAGCTTGCCTGTACTCATCGGGAGGAACGACGCGTCTTGGAAGAGTTGAAGAAGGGAATACTATCTCAGATTACCACACGGACGAAATTGAAAGACAGATATCAATCAACGCTTCACTCATCCATTACGATTGGAGAGGGACGAAGATCAACATCTTGGATACACCCGGTTACAATGATTTCACAGGCGACGTGAAAGCCTCGCTGCGTGTTTCTGACACGGCCGTCGTTTTCTTAAAAGCCGTGGAGGGAGTAGAAGTCGGTACGGAAATCGTCTGGAAGTCGGCGAAAGAACTGAACACCGGCGTCGTAGTGGTTATAAACAAACTTGACAATGAAAATTCCGATTTCGATAAAACGCTCCAGAGCGCTATCAATCGTTTTACGCACGACATCATACCGATTCAATTTCCTCTTCAACAGGGTGTGAATTTCGAATCGATAGTTGATATTCTCAGAATGAAAGTGCTGAAGTACGAGCGTGACGGTAAGGGCAGGTACACTGAGGCAGATATTCCGGCCGAACTGCAGGCAAAAGCGCAATCGATGAGGGAACAGCTGATTGAGAAGGTCGCTGAAGCAGAGGAAAAACTTCTTGATAAATTTTTCACGAATGGCACACTCACGGAAGCGGAATTGAAGGAGGGTTTGCGTATCGGAATCAGGGACAGAAAAGTATTTCCGGTTCTCTGTACTGCAGGTTCGCACAATATCGGAGCGGCCTCCTTCATGGATTTTCTGGTTGATTATTGCCCAAGTCCGCTTGATGTCGGTCCTGCGGTAGGAACAATGGCAGGTAATTCGAATGAGGTCAAAGTACCCTGCGATCCGAATGCTCAACCCGTACTCTTCGTCTTCAAGACGGTTTCGGAGCCGCATGTCGGAGAATTATCGTTCTTCAGAGTCTATTCGGGATCAGTGAGTCCCGGAAATGACCTCGTCAACAATACAAACGGTAAGGCAGAGCGCCTCGCTCAGATCTTTGTCATGAATGGCAAGGAGCGGAAAGAAACTGCCAAACTTTTCGCCGGCGATATCGGTGCGGTAGTAAAATTAAAAGATACCCATACCAACAACACACTCAGCAGTAAGTCATTTTCTGTCAAACTTCCGCCTATTCCATTCCCTGAACCGGTAATCAGTATGGCAATTCTAGCGAAAGCGAAGGGCGATGAGGATAAAATCGCCACAGGTTTGCACGGTCTACATGAAGAAGATCCGACATTCGTAATGACCGTTGATCCGGAAGTGCGTCAGACAGTCATAAGCGGCCAAGGTGAGCTCCACCTCGACATCATTATCAAGCGTCTTAAAGCAAAATATGGCGTTGAGGTTGAAATGATTGAGCCGAAGATTGCGTACCGTGAGACCGTGAAGGGCCGGGCTAACGAAATCGAGTACAAACACAAAAAACAGACGGGAGGCAGAGGGCAGTTCGGTCACGTCTGGATAAAGCTTGAACCAATGTCACGCGGGAGCGGATTTGAATTTGAGGATGCCATAGTCGGAGGAGTGGTCCCCGGTCGTTTTATCCCTGCTGTAGAAAAAGGGATCATTGAGGCAATGGTCGGAGGTGTTGTTGCCGGCTATAAAGTCGTGGATGTAAAAGTCACACTCTTCGATGGATCATATCATGATGTCGACTCCGACGAACATTCTTTCAAAATTGCCGGACGTATGGCATTCAAAAGAGCTTTTCAGGAAGCGAAACCCATCCTGCTCGAACCGATATACGAAATTGAAATTACCGTGCCGGAGGAGTACATGGGGGATGTGATGGGCGATATTTCGAGCCGACGGGGGAAAATCCTCGGCATGGATACGGATAGTTCGAATCAGGTTATAAGAGCGCTCGTTCCGCTTAAAGAGTTGTTTCGCTATTCAACCACATTACGTTCGATGACGCAGGGGAGGGGAATACACCGGCAAAAGTTCGATCATTACGAAGAAATGCCCAGGGAAATTACTGATAAAATTATTGCGGAGCACCAGAAACAAAAAGTTGAAGATGAAACCTGAGAGCATCACTTTGGACGCGATAAAGCGTACCGAAATATTCTGGGCGTTACGGAATGTTTCGGTTTTTTATTTCACTTGTGTGAAAACAATATAGCCTGACATATGGAACAACTCCATTCGCCGTGGCGATCCAAGTACATCGCCTCATTTTACGATAAAAATAAGGATGATTGCATCTTCTGCACCGCAGGAACCAGCGCAGACGATGAACAGCATCTTGTCATAACCCGCGGAAAACTGACTTTCTCCATCATGAACATTTATCCGTACAACAGCGGACATCTCATGATCGTGCCGTACAGGCATGTTCCCTCGCTGACGGATCTCACCGATGATGAATCCCTGGAAGTCATGGTTCATTTGCGCAAGATGATTTCCGCTCTCCAGAAGATTTCACACCCCGATGGTTTCAATATTGGGTCCAATATCGGCCGGAGTGCGGGGGCCGGCATCGACCAGCATGTCCATTTCCACCTCGTACCCCGCTGGCAGGGAGACACCAATTTCATGCCCATTCTTTCTGATACAAAAATGATATCGGAAGACATTAAGGATTTATGGCGAAAATTAAGGGAAAATCTGTAATATTCTCCATATAACAACCTTCACCGGGAATTCGACCGGCTGTCTGGTAATTCCGCTCAAAGTACGATAATCGACAGCGGTTGGAGAAATCTTAATATTCAGTGCATTATACCTTGACTTTTTAGTTTTTATCGGTTATAATTATACAATAATGTACTTTTGATTGGTAATGTGGCCACGACAGCTTGTTTCGCTGTTTCGGTTTTCACATGATCCGGATGCTGATGTTCTGAACGCCGGATGCTAGAAATAAAGTACGTCTAATGAGTGAAACAGCTCACGCTGTCTGATTACCTTTCCAAAACATCAATCACCAGAATCACATTTTCACTTGCATGAGCAAGTAATCACAGCTTCATTAATGAAGAGCATGCGCCGGGAAACTTCTTTTTATAGCGACGCTTTTATACCTGATTGCAATATTTATTCATCTTATCACGAAAGGGGCGTGAATGTATGAAAAACAAACTGGTTCTCTCTTTTCTGTTTCTTCTCATGTCTGTTCTGCTATTGACCGTATCAAGAGTTAATCCTCAGTCCGGTCAGTCTCCATCTCCGCTCAATAAAATCAATTACCTGGTCATCCAGACTATTGAAAAATTGAAGGTGGATGGGATTACGGCAAAAAACGCTTCGACTATGAATGTCGCAGAGAAATATAATTCCGCGGTCAGTCGTTTCGATCCTGCAGGAAGATTAGGAATTTACCTCCACGCTGAGAATATCACTCCTGACTTTATTTCGAAACTACAAGAGCTTGGCGGCGATGTGGTTCTTAATCTCGAACAAATCGGTCTTGTAGCTGTCTACATGCCGATCGATAAAATTGAGAGTACGGCAGGCCTGGCCGAGGTTCTCATGGTCCGACCGATCACAGGAGGCGGAATTAATTCGGGTTCCGTCACGACCGAGGGTGATAGCGTGCATAAAGCTGATGTGGTTCGGACTAACCTGAACGTAACAGGCGACAGCATAAATGTCGGTGTGATTTCGGATGGTTGTGCAAGTTGGGCGAATTCACAAGCCGCCGGCGATCTTCCCGCAGGTTATGGCGCCGGTAATTATACTTTTAACAACGGTAATAAAATCGGTGCCGGTGACGAGGGTACGGCGATGCTCGAAA
>CAYGZY010000023.1:0-7105 GCA_964354485.1 uncultured Chlorobiaceae bacterium
TTTCGTCGACAATTCACAGAGCATGGTCCTACATGGAACGGTTGGCGACCATGCAAAGTTATCGGAGACCATCATGAGTAAAAAATTATTGGATGGCATTTCGTCGGACGTTGAACAGAAGTATTATCTCTTCGACTCGGATGTAAAGGAGCTTGATGATAACATTGAGGATTCCCTTTTATTTCGGGGGGAACAGACAGACATCGACCGTGCTCTGACAAAGTTGAAAGAAAATATCCAAAGGCACAATGTGCAGGCGGCGTTCCTCGTCTCCGACGGTAATTATACCTCCGGAAAAAACCCTATCCATGAAGCGGAAGCCCTGGGAATTCCTGTTTACACAATCGGTGTCGGTGATACCAACGAACAGAAAGATATTCTCATTCAGAAAGTATCGACGAATGCGGTCGTGTATGCCGAAAGCCGTGTACCGGTTGATGTGACCGTCGCCGGCGCGGGTATTGAAAATCAGACTGTCGATGTAACTCTATCCGACGGTAAAACGGTGATCGGCAACGAGCTTGTAAACGTTAACAGGCAAACCCGAGCATACCCGGTGAAATTTTATGTGGAGCCGAAGCAGGAAGGCGTGAACAAATATACAGTTCGCGTGTCGAAAATTCCCGGGGAGATAACGGAAAAGAATAACTCTTCGACGTTCTTCATGAAAGTGCTTAAGCGAAAACTGAATATTGTGATAGTCGGTGGTGCGCCAAGCCCCGACCTTTCAGCAGTCAGACAGATCATTGAGAGCGATCAGCATTATACTGTTACGTCATTCATTCAGAAGCGGGCCGGAGAATTCTACGAAGGACAAATACGCGGACCGCAAATAGATAGTACCGATTGTTTCGTCTTCGTCGGATTTCCGTCGCGGGCGACCGGAACAGAGTCTGTGCGGTTTTTAAAAGAATGGATCGATCAGAAAAAGATTCCCATGCTTTTTATAAACCATAGGCTGGTCGATTATTCGAAACTTCAACCGTTTCTTCCCCTCCTGCCATTTACATGGGCGGGTGCACCGGCAGGGGAGATCATGGTTACTCCTTCTATTCCGGAAGGACGGCGGACGCACACTCTCGTCATCCTCGATGGAGCGATGAGCGCAGAGAGCTGGGTCCGATTACCCCCGATCTACAAATCGCCGGCAACATTCCGTTTAAAACCCGAGGCAGAATTACTAGTATCCTCGAAGCTCCAGAATATCTCTCTCGAGGAACCTCTCATTGCGACACGGAATATCAACGGACAGAAATCACTAGCAGTTGCCGGATACGGAATCTGGAGGTGGAAGCTCCTTACACAGGGAAGCGGAGAGACGGAACAACTCCTCTCCCGATTCCTTACAAGCGCTATTCAGTGGCTCACGACGAGCGATATCAGGGATGCCGTACGTCTCCGAACGACAAAAGAAGTGTTTACGACTGCTGAACCGGTTGAATTTACGGGAGAGGTATATGATGAAAGACTGGTACCGGTCGATGGCGCCGAGTTCGCCGTCGAGGTGCGGAAAGGCGAAGAACGGATTCCGTTAGAATTAAAGAGCATCGGGAACGGCAGGTACGAAGGATCCATAGGTGAGATCCCTGAGGGTGATTACCGGTTTACCGGTAAGGCGGTCAGGCATGGAAGATTGTTGGGGGAAACAGGGGGAAGATTTACTGTCGGGGAGGTTAATGTCGAGTTCCTTGAAACAAGAATGAATAAGACCCTTCTGGAACAGATATCGTACAGATCAGGCGGCGCATACTTCTCCATCGATGAAATGGACAAACTGATAAGGACGGTTGAGCAGGAAGTATCATTCACCGCGCGAGAAATCTCGGAAACGAACGAAACCGAGCTATGGAATTGGAAATACCTAGGAGGTTTTATTGTTTGTCTCTTTGCTCTGGAGTGGCTGCTGCGTAAAAGGAATGGCATGCTGTAGGAGATATTGACTCTCCGTCGCAGTATCCATTACGGATTCTCATACATAACTGCCTGCCGATAAAGTCGCCCATTTTTTATGGGTTTTTTTTACCGCCTTCTATAAAGAAAAACGGTTTCTCCTGATTTTGCTGGGGATAGTCCAGCTCTGATCCAAGAATGCTGTGAGGTATAAGGTAAACAATTAGCGTCAGAACGGCAGCAGTGAATACTACCCGCCGTGGGTATTTGAATTTTTTCAGCGCGAATACAGTGAATAGCCATCCCAGAATAGCGATCGCGGTTTTGTTGTCCGTGAGGTCGTTCCCGAAGGGCCAACCGGTCCAGAATTCACCGAAGGAATACCACTGCATTAGTGGTCCAAAGATAAGTCCTCCTATAGAAAGGAATATGATCGTCCATTTAGCGTATTGCATGAGATTTTTTTCCCCAGTGATTACTTCAAGACCCGCGCGGGTGGAGACCAGCATGCCTGCGAACATCGCAAGAACGTGTAGGATAAGAACGATCAGAGGCACTTCGCCGCGGAAGCGTACCACAACCGGTTTGTTTTCCGGCAGAAATGCGCTTAAAGTATCGTTCCTAACATAGATACGGTACTCCAGTTTTCCGGCAGGGGGTTGGTTGGGAAGTTCAGCTGAAATGGTGCCGTCAGAGTACTTCATTGGCAGCTCCATCCACTCTTCACCGCCCTTGTGGTATCTCCATTCTAACGTGCCGATAATTTCAGAGTCGTTTGTCACAACGCTCATCGGATAATTTGTTGGTCCCGCGTGTGACCTTTCGAAATGGTATGGAATTTCTTTCCCGCCGAAATTTATTTTCCCGTCAAGAGGGTACGTGGGTCCTGTACGCCGCTGGTAAATAGCTGCTCCGGCGGTGATGAGTACTGCCAGTATCCAGAGTATAATTGATCGTACCATATTTCCCCTTATTACAGATAATCTTGTCCGGTTATAAAATGCAAAATTTGTTTGAATTTTCAAAGTATTTCAGTATGTTCCATACATGTTCTCCAGAAAGTGTATCCGGGGAGTTCCGTAAGATTAGCCAGCTCTTTTCTGATTATGTACATCAGATTTTTTTAACCGTTTTCTGAGATGAGGATAAATACACACAGTCATGCCTGCTCGAAAGCGGGTTTCGGGAGGTTGAATGAAGAAATTGTGCGATGCAGGCGTTGTGCACGTCTGGTCAGTTGGCGGCGTCGGATTGCGAAAGAGAAAGTTGCACGCTACAAAGCGTGGAGATACTGGGGAAAGGGAGTTCCTGGTTTCGGCGATCCAGATGCCCGGCTGCTCATCATCGGACTCGCACCGGCAGCACACGGTGGTAACAGGACCGGACGCATGTTCACGGGCGACCGGAGCGGTGATTGGCTCTATCGTGCGTTGCACAAATTCGATTTTGCAAATCAACAGTCATCTGTCTCACGCGATGATGGATTGAGATTATTGGATTGCTATATCACTGCCGTTGCACGGTGTGTGCCCCCGGCGAACAAATTACTCAGGAAAGAAATTGAAAACTGCCGGCAATATCTTATAGAGGAACTCCGGCTTCTCAGGGATCTTCGGGTGATAATCGCACTGGGAAAGGTGGCATTTGAAGCTGTCATTGAATGCTTGCGAAGCATAAACGTGGAAGCCGAGGAAATACATCCGGTCTTCGCGCACGGTAAATGTTATCGGATGAGTAACGGATTAATACTAATGGTTTCGTTTCACCCGAGTCAGCAAAATACATTTACGGGAAAATTAACGGAGAAAATGTTTCATAGCGTATTTCGTCGTGCGAAAGTAATCCTCAATGAGAAAAATATAAAACAGTGATTATAGAATTGGTAAACGACAACTAGTCAAAAGGTCTAATAGTGGAAAAGGAATTTCACAATAAGGTTTTTATCATTACCGGTGCATCAAGCGGTATAGGCAGAGCAACTGCTATCATGGCAGTCGATCGCGGGGCAGAGATCTCTCTGGTTTCCCGCCGGGAGAGTGAACTGCGAACAGTAGCATCTGGCTTCCCGGCCGGGGCAGTGGAAATTATCCCTGCCGATCTGACGAAGGAAGAAGATCGCCGGCGGGTTGTCAACCGCACGCTCGAACGCTTCGGCGTGATTGATGTTCTGGTGAATGCCGCAGGCATCATCGGCAGTGGTACTATTGAAAATACAACGCTCGAGTTCTGGGACAGGATGATGAATGTCAATCTGCGATCCCTGTTTCATCTGACCCAACTTGCTCTTCCTTCTCTCATTGAACAGAAAGGGAACATCGTGAACGTTTCGAGTGTCACGGGCGTTCGTGCATTTCCCAATGTGCTTGCATACTGTGTGAGTAAAGCCGGTGTCGACCAGCTGACGCACTGTGCGGCGCTTGAGCTCGGCCCGAAGGGTGTGCGGATTAACGCTGTCGATCCCGGTGTCGTTGTTACGAACCTTCACAGGAACAGCGGTATGGCAGAGGACTCGTATGAGAAATTCCTTGAGCACAGCAAATCAACGCATCCCATCGGCAGGGTCGGCAAACCCGAAGAGATTGCAGAGCTTATTCTGTTTCTTGCTTCCGATCGTGCCGGGTGGATTAACGGCGTAAGCTACAGCATCGACGGCGGCAGAGCACAAACCTGCGCGAGGTAGGAGCATAGAGCAATGAGCGAAGAGCGAAGAGCATAGAACAAATAACAACGTACAAAGTACCAACTCCCAAATGACAATTGACCACTGACCAATGACACTCTTTTTTCAAAGTACCAAGTACAAAGAACAAAGTACCAAGTACCAAGTACAAATGAACCGCCTACGCTCCAAAAGAAGGAACTTCGGCGGGCAAGCAAATGACACATAACACTTCACCTAACCCAAATGACTATTGACCATTGACAAATGACATATTTCCACCCCCAATGACAACTGACATCTATGAAAAAGAAACCACGCCTTTCCCTCTCGACCCTTGCAATCCACGGCAAGCACCTCCATGCCTTTAGAGGACCGGTTGCATTTCCAATTTATCAAACGAGCACATACAGATTCGAAGATTCACACGATGCGATCCGGTACGCGCAAGGCGACCCGTCGGTATATGTGTATACACGGTATCACAATCCGACGGTCAATGAAGTCGAAGATCGTATTGCTCTTATGGAAGGCGGTGATGCCGCGGCGCTCTTCTCATCCGGGATGGCAGCGATTTCTACCGTCATCTTGAGTCTCTGTCATACAGGTGAAGAGATTGTAAGCACGCCGGCCCTTTACGGTGGAACGTACAGGTTCTTCCGGGACCATCTGCCTGATTATAATATACACGTGAAGTATGTTAATCCATCCTCACTGGAAGATTTACTCTACCTTATCACGCCGAGAACGAGAGTCGTATACTTCGAAACGCCGACAAATCCCACACTTAGCATCGTGGATATTCAGAAAATTGTGACGACGACGAGAAAAGTGGAAAAAGAGCTGGGAAGTTCGATTACAGTTGTTATCGACAATACATTCGCGACGATTCTCAATCAGGATCCTTTTGCATACGGTGTTGACATAGTTGTAGAGAGTTCGACGAAGTATCTCGGCGGACATGCAGACCTCATCGGCGGTGTCGCCGTAGGAAATAAAAAACTGATCCGGCAAATTAAAGAATGTGCCAAGTATTTCGGCGGCTGTGCCGATCCATTTGCAGCATTCCTGCTTGATAGGAGTTTAAAGACCTTTGCGCTCCGTGTCCAGTGTCAGAATGAAAATGCACTGATGCTTGCCAGAGCTCTTGAGAAACATCCGAAAGTCCGCCGTGTTTTTTATCCCGGCTTGCTAAGTCATCCACAGTACCGACTCGCCCGGAGGCAGATGAATGGCGGATTCGGAGGTATGGTAACAATAGATCTCAAGGGTGGGGTAAAAGCCGCTGTGAAATTGTGTGATAACCTCCGGATTGCCATCAATGCCATGTCGCTGGGCGGCGTTGAGACGCTCGTAAGCATTCCTGTTTATTCGTCTCATGTTAACATGAGCAATGAAGAGTTAGCCAGACACGGAGTAACGCCCGGCATGGTTCGTATCTCTGTCGGGATCGAAGGGATCGATGATCTCATCAGCGATTTCAGGCAGGCAATGAAAAAAGTGTAATTGTTTATAGAGTTGATTAACTTAATTTCATTCTCAATAAGCATCGAACAACGTCCGGTTAATGCATATGACAGTTGAATGGTTTGTACACCTTAGTCCTATTTGGCAGACGCTTATTGCCACAGGTTTCACATGGTTCGTTACGGCATTGGGTGCAAGTGTCGTTTTTATTTTCAAGAGTATTAACAGAAAAATTCTTGATGGCATGCTAGGTTTTGCAGCGGGAGTAATGATCGCGGCGAGCTTTTGGTCATTGCTGGCGCCGGCAATTGAAATGTCGGAAGAATCCGGTTTGCCCGGATGGTTCCCTGCTGTTGTGGGATTCCTGCTGGGCGGAGTATTTTTATGGGGAGTTGATCGTGTGTTGCCGCACCTACATCTCGGTTTCCCGATAGAAGAAGCAGAAGGTCTGAAAACAAGATGGCAGAGGAGCATATTGCTGGTACTCGCTATCACTCTCCATAATATCCCGGAAGGATTGGCGATTGGTGTGGCTTTCGGTGCCGTGAGCGCGGATATACCGTCGGCTTCGCTTGCAGGAGCAGTTGCGCTTGCGCTTGGTATAGGTATACAGAACTTTCCGGAAGGTACTGCCGTATCGGTACCGCTGAGGAGAGAAGGCATGAGCCGGTTCAGGAGTTTCTGGTACGGTCAGCTGTCCGGATTTGTCGAACCTGTAGCGGGTGTTCTGGGTGCGGCGGCGGTACTGCTCATAAAACCGCTCTTGCCGTACGCGCTTGCATTCGCCGCGGGAGCGATGATTTACGTAGTTGTGGAAGAGCTGATACCGGAATCGCAGTTGGAAAAGAACACGCATATCGCAACGATCGGATCAATGCTCGGTTTTGCAGTGATGATGCTGCTCGATGTTGCGCTTGGGTGATGCTGAGAAAAGATACCCGCCTCGTTCCCAAGCTCCCGCTTGGGAATGTCCAAACTTCACGACAACTGTTCTTGCCTGTGGGGATTCCCAAAGAGGACTTTGGGAACCAGAGTTAAAAGAGTAGTAAGCTTCTCTCTGCGGTTCAGTTTATTTCTAATGATTAGAAT
>CAYGZY010000024.1:0-16179 GCA_964354485.1 uncultured Chlorobiaceae bacterium
ACGAAACAATTTATTTCTGAAATCGGATGAGATCCGATTTTTTATTGCTATAACTGGATGAAAACGATAACCATAACGTTTCCGGATGGGCATCAGAAAACTTTCGATCACGGTGTCACAGGCAGCGCTATTGCACGTGAAATTAGTCAAAGCCTCCACCGTGACGCTCTGGTAATTCAGGTCCATGACGAAGTATGGGATCTCTCACGGAAGATTGATGCCGATGCTGAAGTAAAAATTCTCAAATGGACGGATAAAGGCGGCAAGGAAGCGTTCTGGCACAGTTCCGCTCATCTTATGGCTGAAGCTGTCGAATCGCTTTTCCCGGGAACAAAATTTGGAATAGGACCGGCAATAGATGAAGGATTTTACTACGATCTCGATTTAGACGCTCACATCCTGTCACAGGAGGATCTGGCGAGCATCGAAACGAAAATGTACGAACTGGTAAAGAAAGACACACCGTACATCCGTGAAGAAAAGACGTGGGAAGAGGCTGTCGAGTACTTCCGTAAGAAAAACGATCCATATAAACTTGAACTTCTTGAAGAACTGCGCGGGCAGAACATTAGTTTTTACCACCACGGCAACTTCACAGACCTCTGTTCCGGTCCTCATATTCCATCGACCGGACGTCTGAAAGCCTTGAAGATATTGAGTGTCGCGGGTGCATACTGGCGCGGAAGCGAAAAAAACAAAATGCTCCAGAGGATTTACGGTATTTCATTCCCGTCGCAGAAAGAGCTTGATGATTATCTCTTCCGGTTGGAAGAAGCTAAAAAACGTGACCACCGGAAACTGGGTAAAGAGTTGGATCTGTTCGTTTTTCATGACGTGGCACCCGGCGCGCCATTCTGGCTTCCGAAGGGTATGATTGTTTTCCGTGAACTCGAAAAGTTCCTCCGTCAGGAACTCGACGTCAACGGTTATCAGGAGATAAGTACTCCTATCCTGGTGAAGAAAAATCTGTGGGAACAATCCGGTCATTGGGAGTACTACCGTGAAAATATGTTCTATTTCGATATGGAGGATACGACCTACAGTTTAAAGCCGATGAATTGTCCCGAAAGTACGTATGTGTACCGCCATAGATTGCGGAGCTACAGGGATCTTCCTCTGCGTTATTCGGAAATCGGCCGTTTACACAGGAATGAAATATCAGGCGCACTCGGCGGTATGTTTCGTGTCCGGCAGATCACCATGGATGATGCGCATATCTACTGCCGGCCCGACCAGCTCCTCGATGAAATTAACTCGCTCATTCGTCTGGTTAACAGTTTTTATTCAGTGTTCGGACTCAAACCGTCATACGATCTGTCGACAAAACCCGACGGAGCAATGGGCGCTCCGGAATTATGGGAGGAGGCCGAAAAGAGTTTAAAAGATGCACTCGAACACACTGACATTCCATACACGCTGAAACCAAAGGATGGCGCCTTTTACGGTCCGAAGATTGATGTCCAGATTGAAGATGCGCTACACAGGGAATGGCAGATTGCCACCATACAGGTGGATTTTGTAATGCTTCCCGAGAAATTCGATCTTGAATATATCGCAGAAGACGGATCCCGAAAGCGGCCGATCGCCATCCATCGCGCAATTTTTGGATCGTTCGAACGCTTCATGGGAATTATCACGGAGCACTTTGCAGGCGCTTTTCCGCTGTGGCTGTCGCCGCTTCAGGTTGTTGTTCTCCCAATCACCGACAGTCACAGGGAATATGCATCCTCAGTCTGCGACGGACTGAAACATGCCGGTGTGCGTGTTGAATGCGACGACCGTAATGAAAAAATCAATTATAAAATCCGTGAATGGGAAGTGAAGAAAGTACCATACATGCTCATCGTCGGCGATAAAGAAAGAACAAGCCAGACAGTGGCTGTCCGTCAGCACAAACATGGTGACACCGGTATTATGCCGGTCGGAGAGTTCATCGGCAGAATTACAAGAGAAATTAACGAAAAAATATTACCATAGAAGGAGAATCAGCCATAAAAGGATCAAATCGTGTTCGGATCAATGAGGAAATCCGGGATCCTCAGATTCGGGTGATTGATGAAAACGGACAGGTCGGTGTAATGAATCCGACTGAAGCGCTGAAGCTCGCTCGCCAGCGGGCTTTGGATCTCATCGAAATCGTTCCAAATGCAAGTCCGCCGGTTTGCAAGATAATGGATTTCGGTAAATATAAATATGAACAGACCAAAAAGGATAAACTGCAGAGAAAACATCAGCAGGTAACTCATGTCAAGGAACTGCGCTTTCATCCGAATACGGATGTTCACGATTTCGAGTTTAAAACACGACACGCCAGAAAATTTTTAGAGGATGGCCATAAACTCAAGGCAACAGTGGTGTTCAAGGGACGCGAAATCACCTACAAAGAGCAGGGAGAAAGCCTGCTTCATCGTCTCGAAGAACGGCTTGCCGATATCGCAAAAGTGGAACAGATCGCCAAGCTCGAGGGTAGAAGCATGGCTATGATATTTGCTCCCGAGAGGGGAACAAAGAAGAAATCGGAAAAAAAACAGAAATCAACTGAAGCACAATAATTATTTTGGGAAACAAATATGCCTAAGATGAAAAGTAACTCCGGAGCGAAAAAGAGATTTAAAAAAACCGCATCAGGGAAATTTAAACGCCATAAGGCTTACCGGAGCCACATATTATCGTCGAAATCCCCAAAACGGAAACGTCATCTCCGGAAAGCCACATTGATCTCGGAGCAGGAACAGAAAAAGATCGAAATGTTGATCCAATCGTAACATCGGCGTTTACAAAAAGAAAATAACTATAACGAGGAAAGGAGAAAAGAGCAACTATGCCAAGATCGCAAAATAGTGTTGCCTCCCACCGCCGGCGCAAGCGCATACTAGCGCGCGCAAAAGGCTACTGGGGTGCGAGAAGTAAAGTCCTCACGGTTGCCAAGCACCATATCGATAAAGCAGGACAGCATGCATACCGTGATCGACGTTTGAAGAAAAGGGATTTCCGAGCGTTGTGGATAACTCGCATCAACGCAGGTGCAAGGATCCACGGGACAACCTATTCAAAGTTGGTGAACTCCCTCAGGAAGAAGGGAGTCATTATCAACCGAAAAGTGCTTGCCGATATGGCGGCTGCGAAGCCCGAAGCATTTGCGGAAGTTGTAAAATTTGCTTCTTCATGATATGAAGTGACTGTCACATCGTGGGTCTGTGGATATGTACAGACTCGCGACGCTGACTTCACAAAACGTACGGTTTTTCTATGGACCTCTATGCTGGACAAAATTGAACAGTTGAGAAAAGCCGCTGCAGCGGAAATATCGGCGGTCGCCGACCTTCAAACACTTGAAACTTACCGTATTAGGTTTCTTGCGCGTAAAGGTCGTATTACAGAACTTTTCGACGCGGTGAAGAGCGTCTCAGCCGAGGATCGCCCCAAGATCGGAAAAGCTCTTAATGACCTGCGCGCAGAGGTACAGAAACTCTTCGATGATAAAAAGAACTCTCTGGAGAATCTGAATCAGGCGGAAGAGGAACACATCGATGTAACTCTACCGGGACGCAGGAAATGGATCGGGAGTAAGCATCCCCTTACACAAACCCTGGATGAGATAAAAAAAATATTCTTCAGAATGGGTTTCGATGTTGCTTATGGTCCCGAAATCGAGGATGATTATCACAACTTCGAAGCTCTGAATTTCCCACCAGACCACCCTGCAAGAGATATGCAGGACACTTTCTTCATCAGCGAAAAAGTGTTGCTGCGAACCCATACCTCGCCTGTTCAGATCAGAGTAATGGAAAATAAACGCCCTCCGGTACGAGTCATCATCCCCGGCCGGGTCTACAGAAATGAGGCAATCAGCGCACGGAGTTACTGTCTTTTTCAACAGGTGGAAGGTCTCTACGTTGATACCGGTGTGACTTTCAGTGAACTCAAAGGTACACTGGTCTCATTCGCGCGGCAATTTTTCGGAAAAGAAATTAAATACCGGTTCCGGCCAAGCTTTTTCCCATTTACCGAGCCAAGCGCCGAAATGGATATCACCTGTTTTCTCTGCCGGGGAAAAGGTTGCCGTGTGTGCAAACAGTCAGGATGGCTCGAAATCCTCGGCTGCGGCATGGTCCATCCTAACGTTTATTCATATGTCAACTATGACCCCGGGAAATATTCAGGTTATGCCTTCGGAATGGGGATCGACAGGATTACAATGCTCCGCTACGGGATCGATGATATCAGAAACCTTTATGAAAATGATGTCCGTCTCCTTAAACAATTCTGACACCTGAACACGCTATGAAAATTTCGCTTCAATGGCTTAGAGACTACCTGAATGTTGATGTTTCGGCAGATGAGGTTGCCGATCGTTTAACCATGGCCGGCCTTGAGGTCGAATCTGTTGAACATTTGGGTGAAAAATATAAAAATTTTGTTGTCGGCGAAGTTGTTGAAGTTAAAAAACATCCCAAAGCTGATAAACTGACAGTCTGCTCGGTGGATGTGGGAACCGGTCTTCTCCAGATTGTTTGCGGTGCGCCTAATGTGGCTCCGCACCAAAAAGTGCCTGTCGGACTTATAGATGCGATCATTCCCATGAATCAGCATGATTCCGGTGATAAAGCTTTCAGACTTTCCCGCGTTTCCATACGCGGTGTGGAATCACACGGAATGATCTGCTCGGAATACGAGCTGGGAGTAGGTGAGGATCGTGAAGGTATTTTGGTCCTCGATAATAATGCCCGACCGGGAAGTCCCCTCGCTGAATATTTTGGCCTGAATGATACGATTTTTGAAATAGGGATAACGCCAAATCGACCGGATGCAATGAGCCATATCGGTGTCGCACGGGAGCTAGGGGCGATCCTCGGTAGGGAAATCAAAATCCCACAACCGGAGATCCAGGAAAGCCGGAAGATTATATCTGATTTTACCCGGATTATTATCGATGACAATGTGAATTGCCCGCGTTATACCGCGAGGGTAATCATAAACGTGAAAACCGGACCTTCCCCCGCCTGGCTGCAAAACCGTCTCAAAGCAATCGGAGTTCGACCGATAAATAATATAGTGGATGTAACTAATTATGTTTTAATGGAATGTGGGCATCCTCTTCATGCATTTGATTATGATACTCTGGCAGACCATACGGTCATTGTCAGGACGGCTTTGCAGGGTGAAAATTTCATAACTCTCGACCATAAGTCACGTGTGTTACCGTCCACCACCCTTATGATATGCGATAAAGAACGACCTATTGCAATTGCGGGAGTGATGGGGGGTGAAAATTCCGAAATATCGGACCGCACACGAAATATACTTATCGAAAGCGCTTACTTTAATCCGGGTAGCATTCGTAAAACCTCAAAATATTTTGGTTTGAGTACCGATGCTTCACAGCATTTCGAGCGCGGCGCAGATCCGAATATAACACAATGGGCAGTAAACCGTGCGGCAGAGCTAATCGCAAAATATGCCGGCGGTGAGATACTTAAGGATACAATAGACGTATATCCCGATAAAATATCCGGGAAAGTTATCGGTGTTAATCTTGAATATGCTAATAAATTTCTTGATGTTAATTTAACCGAAACTGATATAATAAAAATACTTAACCGTTATCATATTAAGTATGTTCAAAGCATCAAGTCGGATAAGGATACTCTCATAAAATTTGAAATACCGACTTTTCGGCCCGACATTGAGCAGGAGATTGATCTCATCGAGGAGATAGCGCGCGGATTCGGTTATAATAATATAGAAACCAAGAACGAAACGCATATCTCTTTTTCGGATGAGAAGGTATCTGCCGATTTCAATGAAACACTCCGCAAGCATGCTATAAGTAATGGTTTAACTGAAATCATCACAAACAGCATGCAGTCAAGCGATGTTGTTTCAAAATATTCGGGTAACTACGTAAGGATTATTAATCCAATAAGTCAGGAGATGTCTGCTCTCAGAACCACTCTTGTCCCATCCGTCCTTGAAGTGATACGATACAATATCCATCACGGATTGCGTGATCTTCAGTTATTCGAAATCGGAAAAGTGTACCATCATGAACCCGGAAAACGGCAGAATGTCTTCGTCCCGGACTATGCAGAGTATGAGCGGCTCATTATTGCCCTGACTGGCGCTCAAATGCCGCGTTTTTGGAATGAAAATGCGCGATCTGTCGATATTTTTGACCTGAAAGGGGAAGTGGAGACCCTGCTCGCTAAAATTTTTCTTGACAATATTAAATTTATTCCGTATCCTACTACCGATGCTTTAACTGAACTCGGAATACTCGTTGAAATAAATACGGTAAGAGCCGGGTATCTAGGTAAAATACGAAAAGATATTCTTGCTGGAAATGATATTGAGCAGGATGTTTTTTGTGCTGAGCTGGAGATTCCGGTGTTGAGTGATGCGCAGAGCAGGGAAAAGCAGTATCTGGAGTTGCCAAAGTTTCCGCCCGTAACGAGAGATATAGCGGTTGTAGTAGGGGTGGAGATTCCTTCGGATAAAATTGAAGAGGAAATTTGGCATGCTGGGGGAAAATTATTAAAAAGCGTGGAATTATTCGACGTGTTTCATGGCAAACAGATCGGTCCGCGGAAAAAAAGTTATGCGTATGCATTAGTCTTCATGTCGGATAAACAAACATTAGTTCAGGATGAAGTGGAACTGATAATGAATAAAATAAGCGATAGTTTACAGAAATCACTTAATGCAACGATTCGTAAGAAGGAAGACGTGAATTGAATCAACACCAGGCAGAAACAGAGGTTGGTGTCGTAAACGAGGTCGAGAATACCGATAGTTTGCTAAAAGGATTTTGGGACCGTGTCCGCGCGCTGGGAGAGTTAGTAAAACAGCTCCGGAGTGATAACAAAACGCTCACAGCTCAAGTCGAACAGCTGGAAACTGAAATAAACGAGCTTCGGGCAAAGGTACATGAAAAAGACCTGGAGTACCGCCGACTGCGTACAGAACATGACCAGTTGGTATCCGCGCAGAATACGGATTTTATATCAGTCCAGGAGCGCGAGGATTTAAAGGATCGTATTCGCGAGTTAATCTCAAAAATTAATTCGCATTTGTAAAGCAATTTGTTAACTTATATTTTCTTTAGTATGGTTGACAAGGAAGAGAACATTACTCTTCAGGGTAAAGAAAGAACACAATATGGCAGTAGACAGTAAAGGCATCAAAGTTAAGATATTTGGTTCCGAATATCCCCTCCGCGGTGAGAGTGAAGAGCTGACGCGCAAGGTGGCAGGTTATGTGGACCAGATGATCAGTACAATTCATGAAAAAATTCCTGAACAGCCCCCTCTGACTGTTGCTGTTCTGTCAGCGTTGAATATAACCGAAGATTTATTCAAAGAACGTGACAAGCATAGATCGATGCGTATGATGGTGGAATCTGAATTAAAGAAGATAAATGAGTACCTCGATCAATGTCTGAATCCTGAAGTGTCGTAGTATCGTATGTTCTTTTCCATAAAGGATGGTGGGGAAATGCATAACCGTATTAACCGCACCGTCAGCCGAACCCATAGTCGTGACTCTGGGTGATAGTCAAACATATTAAAGAATCTGACAAGTAACTTTAATAGGGAACTCGGCTCGAGGACGTCTTATTACAGGCCTCATCCCGCTTAGGCAGGATTTGCATTGTCATTCCCGGAAGGGAACGGCAGGCAGACAGTGGAAGTAAGAAACGTTCCGGCGAGTACCCACTGTGTATGAATTGAGATTCTTCAATACATAAGACTAAAAGGCTGCGTGCGGTTTTTTTATTGTTTACCCGCACAATGCATGATAACCTAATGGAGAAGACTATGACAATCGATCTGTTAACGATTATTATAATTATTGCCTCTGCTGCTGTTTCATTCGGACTGGGATGGTTTATCAACAATCGTATCGCTAAAAATAACATCGCGAACGCCAAGGAACGAGTAAAGAAAATCATCGCTGATGCTGAAAAAGATTCCCTCGCCCTCAAAAAAGAGAAACTCAACGAGGTGAAAGACGAATGGTACAAGAAGAAACAGGAATTCGATCAGGATGCCAACGCCAAACGGAACAAATTCCAGGCGTTCGAAAAACAACTTACAAACCGGGAAGACAATCTCGAACGTCGTGTGGAGTTGATCAACAAAAAAGAAAAGGAATTGCAGGTAACCAGGAAGAATATCGAAGACAAAAATAAGCAGATTGAAGAAAAACAATCCCACCTCCAGCGACTCATCCAGGAAGAAACACTGAAACTGGAAAAAGTGTCAAGCATGTCGAAGGAAGATGCGAAAAAACTCCTCATTGATAATCTGGTGAACGAAGCGAAATCTGATGCCGCTCAGATGGTTAAAGAAATACGCGACAACTCGAGGATGGAAGCTAAGAAAGAAGCCCAGAAAGTGATCATTCAGGCAATTCAGCGCTCCGCAACCGACCACTGTGTCGAAACCACAGTCAGCGTTTTACAAATACAGAATGATGAGATGAAGGGCAGAATCATCGGTAAGGAGGGAAGGAACATCCGGGCGTTCGAAGCTGCAACCGGAGTCGATGTGATCGTTGATGATACCCCGGAAGCCGTCATCCTTTCTGCATTTGATCCTTTGCGTCGAGAAGTCGGCAGGTTAGCGCTAGAACGACTGATTGCCGACGGCAGAATTCATCCGGCGCGTATTGAAGAGATCGTGGAAAAAGTGAGGAAGGACCTCGAAGAAGAACTCCTCCGAACCGGTGAAAATGCGTTTCTTGAAGTAGGGTTACACGGCGGAAATCCGGAACTCTTTCGCCATGTCGGGAGAATGAAATACCGGTCAAGCTACGGCCAAAACCTCATGGCGCATAGCCTGGAAGTATCATACCTGACCGGCCTGATGGCTGCAGAATTGGGTCTCGACAGCGCGATGGCGAAGAGAGCAGGTCTGCTGCATGACATCGGAAAGACTGTCGACCGGAACATGGAAGGACCGCACGCTCTCATCGGCTACGATCTCGCAAAGAAACTGGGCGAACATCCAATTATCGTAAATGCCATCGGATCTCACCACGACGATCTTCCGCCTGAAAATCCTATCGCAGTCCTAGTACAGGCTGCCGACTCAATAAGCGGATCGCGGCCCGGCGCGAGGAGAGAATCGGTGGAAGCATATGCGAAGCGGCTCGAGCGGCTGGAAGAACTGGCAAAATCATTTGACGGTGTCGCACAAACCTACGCGATCCAGGCGGGCCGGGAAATCCGTGTCATTGTCGAGCACGACAAAGTCGACGATGCCAATGCAGAAATGCTGGCAAACGACATAGCCCGGAAAATTCAGTCGGAAATGGGATACCCTGGACAAATTAAGGTTGTCGTTATCCGTGAAAAACGCGCAATAGCGTACGCGAAGTAACGAAGCCGCAGGAACTATTTACGGGCAGGATTGAATGAACCGCAGTATCATCACCGTTGGCCTTACTGGCGGTATCGGCAGTGGAAAAACGACAGTAGCAGCGATCTTCGAGCGATGCGGCACTGCAATCATATATGCCGATCGCGTTGCCCGAAATCTAATAGACAGCAACAAGGCCATCCGGAAGAAAATCATTCAGACGTTCGGAAAAGAAAGTTATTTTCCGGACGGCAGTCTTGATCGTGTACGGATGGCAGGACGAGTGTTCAAAAATCGGAAGATGCAGGAAATCCTCAATGCCATCGTCCATCCTGTGGTTATTCGTGAGATAAATCTGACTATCGAAAATATCCGTCGCTCCGGACTTTATAAAATCGTTATTATCGAAGCTGCCCTGATTTTTGAAGCGGGTATCCAGAATAAATTCGACTACATCGTTGTCGTGGATGCCGACAGGGATGTCCGGATCCGTCGCATGATGCTCAGAGATGGCGAGTCGGAGACCAACATCAACGCACGGATAAAGTCCCAGCTCTCAAATCGTACAAAAGCAACCATGGCAGATTTTGTTATCCAAAACAACGGCACGATCCCGGATCTTGAGACGTCAACGCGCTTTGTTTACAGATTACTGATGCAAAGTTTATGAAACCGGATACACAGAAATCGTCCGCCGGGAATGTAAGGACCGATTTTCTAGTTATCGGCAGCGGTATCGCTGGTCTGTCATTTGCTTTAAAGGCAGCACGTCATGGTACGGTCGCTATCATCACAAAGAAGGAAAAGGCCGAATCGAATACTAACTATGCGCAGGGTGGAATCGCCGCGGTTGTATCGTCGGATGATTCCCACGAACTCCACATAGAAGACACGCTGAATACCGGTGTCGGACTCTGCCATCCCGATGCGGTTGATGTTCTCGTTCGGGAAGGGCCGATACTGCTCAGAGAGTTGATGTCAATCGGAGTAGAATTTACCAGAAAGGGTGAATTACTCGATCTGGGAAGGGAAGGAGGACATTCCCGAAATCGCATCGTTCATGCATCTGATCGAAGCGGAGCGGAAATCGAACGTGCACTGCTCCATGCGGCGGCGAGTAATCCGAATATTCACATATTCGAAAATCACCTTGCCATCGACATCATTACAGAACATCATCTCGGATACCTTCAGAATCAAGAAGTTCCCATCCATTGCTGGGGTGTCTATGCACTCGACAGGACTGCAACAAAAATAAAAACATTCCTCGCATCATACTCTATTCTCTGCTCAGGCGGGTTAGGTCAGGTCTACCTGCATACCACAAATCCCCCGATCGCGACAGGTGACGGTGTGGCAATGGCATACCGCGCAGGCGCTCTCATTGGAAACATGGAATTTATTCAATTCCATCCTACGTCACTGTATAATTCCGGCTCGCCGGCTTTTCTTATCTCGGAAGCTGTCCGCGGTGCGGGTGGAATTTTGCAGACTATGAATGGGCTGGAGTTCATGAAGCAGTATGATCCGAGAGGTGAACTCGCCCCGCGCGATATTGTAGCGCGGGCGATCGATACGGAATTAAAGAAATACGGCGATCCGCACGTATACCTCGATCTTCGTCATCTCGGCGGCGAAGCGTTACGGCAAAAATTCCCGCACATCTACGAAACATGTCTCCTGAAATATAAAATTGATATCACCAATGAGCGGATTCCGGTCGTGCCTGCGGCACATTATTCCTGCGGAGGAGTTGTAACAGACCTGAACGGTCGTTCCACAATCCGTAATCTCTACGCGTGCGGCGAAGTTGCTATGACCGGCGTCCATGGCGCTAACAGACTTGCGAGTAATTCACTGCTTGAGGCGCTGGTATTTTCCCATAGAGCGTGGAATGATATTTCTGATAGACCCCGAAGCCATCAGTCTGAAATTCCAACTATACCTCAGTGGGACGAGAGCGGAACCTTCGATGCGGAAGAATGGGTGCTCATCGAACACGATAAGCGCGAGATTCAGGAGCTGATGTGGGATTATGTCGGAATCATGAGATCAGACTTACGACTCGACCGTGCGCGTAGGCGGTTACAGCTGATAAGAGATGAGATTGAAAATTTTTATAAAAAAACAAAAATTACCGAAGGTCTCATCGAACTCAGGAATCTGGCAACGGTTGCAGACTTAATCGTTCGGTCTGCGATCCGCAGAAAAGAGAGCAGGGGACTACATTTCACAACAGATTACCCTCTCAGGAATGATGAAAAGTACAAATGCGACACGATTCTCTCATGGCGGGAGAGTTGAGTTCAAACGATATTTTCCGTAATATACTCTATGCGATCATTTGAAATTGAAACCGAAATACGGTTTTCCGACGACAAACCCCATGATCATTGTGCTGTTTTCGGTATTTATGGACACCCCCAGGCCGCACAGATGAGCTACTACGGGCTTTATGCCCAGCAACATCGCGGGCAGGAAGCTTCCGGTATAGTTACGTCATACTACGATGCCGCCGATTCGAAATTCCACTTCCGCGTTCATAAAGATTTTGGTCTGGTGAACGACGTATTCAAAGGTGATACACTTCTTACAGAATACCTCATCGGCTGCGCGGCGATCGGACACAATCGCTACTCCACGGCAGGCGCGTCCGATAACCGGCTGAATATCCAACCTCTCACAGTGAACTACAGGGATGGCAACATCGCCATCGCTCATAACGGGAACCTTACAAATTTTCGTGTTCTCCGAAAAAAGCTTCAGGACAAAGGCACAATCTTCCAGACGACCTCAGATACCGAAATCATCCTACATCTGATGGCTAAGAGCGCGGAAAAAGATCCCATCAGGCAGATTATCGATGCGCTGCAACAGGTGGAGGGGGCCTATTCACTGACGGTTTTAATCAACGATAAACTTGTAGCCGCACGCGATCCTCACGGTTGGAGGCCTCTTGCCGTCGGTAAACTCGGGGATGGGTTTGTCGTCTCCTCCGAAACATGCGCCTTCGATATCATTAATGCGGAATATATCAGCGACGTTGCACCGGGGGAATTACTCGTATTTGATCAGGAAACTCTGAAGACGGGTGAGGTTAAATCGTTCCGTATCAAATCCGAAAAGACTCAGCCCCATCACTGTATTTTTGAATACATATATTTTTCAAGACCCGATAGCAAAATATTCGGTGAGAATGTCGACAAAGTCAGACGTAAATTGGGTAAATCCCTCGCCCGGGAACACCCGGTCCGCGAGGACGATGAAACGGAATCGGTCGTCGTTATAAATGTACCCGATTCAAGTAATACTGCAACTCTTGGTTTTGTAACACAAAGCAATAAACTAGGCAACAAAGCCAAGTACGAGATCGGCTTGATACGCAGTCACTACGTCGGGAGGACATTCATACAGCCGATGCAGGATGTCCGGGAAATGAAAGTCAGAACGAAATTCAATACGGTAAAAGGCGTTCTCAACGGAAAGAAAGTGGTCATCATCGACGATTCCATCGTTCGCGGTACGACATCCAGGCAGTTAGTAAAGCTAATCCGCAACGCAGGAGCAAGAGAGATTCATTTTCGTGTCACCTCACCGCCAATTCGATATCCCTGTCATTATGGTATGGATTTCCCGACAGAGAACGAATTGATCGCGAATCGGTCCGGCGGGGAAGTGGAAAAGATCCGTCAGGAACTCCAGGTCGACAGCCTGGGATACTTATCACTTGATAACCTCCTCGAATCGGTGCCGCATGAGCATGGCGAATCCTATTGTACGGCATGCTTCAGTGGAATATTCCCCACACCGGTTGAAAACGGAAAATCCAAGGTTGAGAACGAAATGTAGTATGATCAGGGGACAGTGGACAATCTCAAATGCATTAAGTCTCTCGCGTATCCTCCTTCTAGTCCCGATTTCCCTGCTCCTCCTCCAGGATGACCCATCAAAACGCTGGTTCGTTCTCGCCCTGATAATCGTAACGGCTATTACCGATATGTTCGATGGTATCCTCGCGCGGCGATTTAACCAGGTTACCGAGTTCGGCAAGGTTATAGATCCGCTGGCGGATAAAACCGGTATTGTAGTAATCGGCTTCATCCTTCTGCTTCAACATAAAATACCGCTCTGGTTCTTCACCGCTGTTTTCTTGCGCGATGCGCTGATTCTGCTGGGCGGTCTCTATCTGCAGAGGAAAAAAGGCATAACACTTCCTTCGAATACAACGGGTAAATGGGCAGCCGCTGTCATGACCGTCTACCTTATTTTATCCTTCCTCAATCTTGAAAGTCTTAATGAGATCGCAACAATACTTCTCGCATTGAGTACGCTCTTACTCGTCTTATCGTTCGCACTCTACCTCCGGCGCTTTTTTACAGTAATGGAAGTTAATAAGTTATAATGAATAATTCATTGGCGCACTTATGGGATTTTTTGATTCGATAACGTTCGGAAGGTTAAAGGAGGGATTATCCAAAACTAGAGATAATCTCTTCGGCAAAATTCAGCGAATCATTGCGGGGAAATCGAAGATTGACGATGCTGTTATCGAGGGTATTGAAGAAATATTAATCGGAGGTGATGTAGGAGTAGCAGCGACGGCGACAATTATCGACAATCTCCGGAAACGCGTGAAGGAAGAAGGGTACGAAGATCCTTCCGCGCTCGAAAGTCTCCTGAAGGATGAAATAGAAAAAATGCTGGCGGGAGGTGATGAGAATGCTGAGAAATTATTCACACCCGTCACAGACGGCAAACCTCATACGATTCTGATTGTCGGCGTAAACGGTGTCGGAAAGACGACAACCATAGGTAAACTCGCACACAACTATCGGCATGCAGGGAAACGGGTGATCATAGCAGCTGCTGACACTTTCCGCGCTGCCGCGAATGAACAGCTCGAGATATGGGCGCAACGCGCAGGTGTGGATGTCATCCGCCAGGCACACGGAGCCGATCCGGCGGCTGTTGCATTCGATGCTCTCAACTCGGCGATAGCACGAAACATTGATGTCCTTATCATCGACACGGCGGGCAGACTCCATACAAAAGTGAACCTGATGGAGGAATTAAAAAAAATTAAACGGGTTCTGCAGAAAATAGATCCAAAAATCCCGCAGGAAATTCTCCTTGTCCTCGATGCCTCAACTGGTCAGAATGCATTTCAGCAGCTGCGTCAGTTTAATGCGGCTGTCGGCGTTACCGGACTTATTCTAACAAAACTGGACGGGACCGCCAAAGGCGGTGTAATTCTCGGATTAACACAGGAAATTCAGATTCCGGTAAGATATATAGGTGTCGGAGAAAAGATTACCGATCTGCAGCCGTTCAATAAACAGGCGTTTGTCACCGCACTCTGCGAGCATACACAGTGAAACTCCGATGCAAACCATATACGCTCAACCTCCGCCATCCGTTTACGATAGCGCGCGGATCACGGACTCAGCAGGCAAATGTACTCGTTGAGATAGAAGACGGTTCAGACATCGGTTACGGGGAGGCAGCGCCCTCCGGTCGGTACGGGGAAGATCAGGAATCCGTTCTAAAGTTTCTCGGTAGAGTAGATCTCGTGGCTTTCAAAGACCCGTTTCAACTGGAAGATATCCTCTCTTTTGTTGATGTCCTTGCCCCGGGGAACGAATCAGCCAAAGCGGCAATAGATATTGCTCTACACGATCTCATCGGAAAAAAATTGAAAATCCCTCTATGGAAATTATGGGGACTGAACCCGGATAAAACTCCTGTCACATCGTTCACAATCGGGATTGATACACCCGAAATAATAGAAGAAAAAATCCGGGAAGCTCAGGAATTTCCGGTATTAAAGGTAAAAGTTGGCGTCCCTGAGGATGAGGAGATTATCAGAACAATAAGGAAATTCACGGATAAGCCTCTACGTGTCGATGCCAATGAAGGATGGAAGTCGAAAGAACTCGCGCGCGATAAAATCCTCTGGCTGGAAAACCAGGGTGTAGAACTTGTCGAACAGCCATTGCCCGCACAGGATATAGAGGGAATTGCATGGCTTAGAAATCACATCCATGTTCCGATCATCGCCGATGAGAGCATTCGTACCCTTCACGATTTACCTGAACTACGGGGCGTTTACGATGGAATCAATATTAAACTAATGAAATGCGGAGGCGTGCGTCAGGCGTTGAAGATGATTCACGCCGCCCGGGCGATGAGTCTTAAAATCATGCTCGGTTGTATGATTGAGAGCTCAGTGGCTATTGCTGCCGCTGCGCACATCTCTCCGCTGGTTGATTACGCTGATCTGGATGGTAATCTTCTCATAACGAACGAACCGTTTACGGGTCTGAAACAGACTTCCGGAAAAATTATACTCCCAACCGAGCCGGGCCTCGGAATTAAACCCTGCTGATGAATGAAAAACGCAATGTCGCAAACCATAAAAATCCTTCCCGAAAGCTTGGCAAATAAAATTGCCGCCGGTGAGGTCATCCAGCGTCCGGCATCTGCCGTGAAAGAGCTTATCGAGAATGCGATAGACGCCCAGGCAAAATCTGTCGCGGTAATTATCGAGGACGGCGGGAAGAGTCTGATACAGGTCGTCGATGACGGCACGGGGATGAGTATTGATGATGCTCTGATTGCTTTTCAACGCCATGCCACAAGTAAAATCGCAACTTACGATGACCTTGAGAATATTACCACGCTCGGTTTCAGGGGAGAGGCGTTAGCTTCAATTTCTGCCGTGGCGCAGATAGAAATGATAACCCGCATAGCATCGTCAGATACGGCGGTGAGAGTGAGCAATCACAGTAGCAGTCTGATAGATTACACTGCCTGCGCC
>CAYGZY010000025.1:0-5179 GCA_964354485.1 uncultured Chlorobiaceae bacterium
GCGTATGTCCGCCGGAGACGGTCAGGCATAAAAACGGATATGCGGGTTTTGGTTCATCGATAAAGTTCGAGTATATATGCGCTTCCATATGATTCACACCGATAAACGGAATTTTTAATCCATAGGCAAGCGACTTTGCAAAGCTCACTCCGACCAGAAGAGATCCCATCAAGCCCGGACCACATGTTACTGCTATTCCATTGAGATCTTCCAACCGAACATCTGCATTCTTGAGAGCCTGTTCAACAACCGGAATGATCATTTGCATGTGAGCACGGGAAGCGAGTTCTGGAACGATACCCCCGTACTGCTGATGAACAATCTGCGATGATATAATATTGGATAAGACATGTCCGTCTTCCAGGACAGCCGCCGAGGTTTCATCACAGGAGGTTTCGATACCCAGTATTTTCATAATTGTACAATAAGCAAAAACTATTCTTGATTTTCAAGCTGAAATATCATTTTGGAATTGTATGGGAAATCCATTATTATTTCACACAAAGTATGTATTCGAAAAACATTAAATCGTTCGACTATCTTGCAAATGGAATCGGCTGAAACTATATCACAACCTGTGCAGGATGCTCGCTCACGACATCTGCGGTTAATTTTCTGGATCCTCGCAGTTGTCGCCCTTGTAATCGGCATACAACATACCATCTCTCTTGCGTTTGTGAACGATGATGCTTTCAGTCCGGGCCGCTATTCGGAGAAGCGCGCTGTCGGCAATGGACTCGTCTACAATGCCGGTGAACGCGTTGAAGGGTATACCAACTTTCTCTGGACCCTCCTTATAGCGCTTTGCTCATTACTCACCGCTGATCCGGTCTCATTATCAAAAGCCCTCGGTATTACTTTTTTCATCTTTACGCTCACTCTTTTTGTTTATCTAAGCTGGAAACTCCGTTCCGAAGGGAATGTTTTATTTTTCCTTCTACCGCTTACGAGCATCGCACTGGGATTACACCGGGATTTCTGCGTTTACGCAACCAGCGGATTAGAAACATCAATGTTCACCTTCTTCACAGCCGGAACATTCGCAACACTTATGATGGCACGATCGAGCCGGGGATTGTTGTTCTCCGGTTTTATGGTTGTTCTCACAATGCTTACACGACCAGACGGCGCGGTATTTTTCTTTGCATCTGTAGTATTTATTCTGATTGCATACAGAAAACCGATCGCTTCAATCATCATGTTCTCACTTCCATCTATCTTTCTCTTTGCGCCTTACTGGATCTGGAGATATTCCTACTACGGCTACTTTTTCCCGAACACTTTCTACGCAAAATCCATAGATGTTCCGTATTATTCTCAGGGTTTTGACTACCTCTCACTCTATTTTCAGGTAAATTACGTTTTCATTATAATTGCGGTTCTTGCTATAGTCGCTTTTTGGAAAATGATAAAGAGTATCATGCCGCTCCGCGGACAGTCGAACTTCCTTGAATTACTCCGTGAAAATAGTATCTTCCCTCATCACGTCCTACTGGCAGGTCTATTTTGCATCACCTACATGTTCTTTATCGTCCGTATCGGCGGCGACTTCATGCATGCTCGCTTCCTCATTCCGATCACACCGATGCTTTACTTCATCGGTGAACACCTGCTAACACGCTTATTCAAAGCAAGAGTTTACATGATAGTGGCGGCACTTATTATCATCACCACGATCTTCAGGAATGATATATATAAAAATAATCTTAATGTCGGGTACGTCGTCGATGAGGCAAAGTTTTACACTGAAAATCAGTATCAGAGGGCAATGAATGAAGGGAAAATACTCCAGCGATATCTGCACGATCTCCCTGTCAGGATGGCATTCGGACCCGCGTATATAAAAACTGCATATTATTCTGATCTCCCCTATGCGCTCGAAACAAGCACAGGACTGACTGACACATTCCTCTCTCACCAGATCCTGAGCATACGCGGACGGCCCGGGCACGAAAAACCCGCATCAATGGATTATCTGCTCCGCAGAAAGATCCATTTCTATATAGGTCCGCGACTCTCCCTTCCCCATGGTGAATTCCCTCTGAACGCGATCCTCTTCGATACGCTCATCGCGCAAATCATCACGTACGACGAGGCGCTCATGTCGAAACTTCTCCGCTACCCTGAAGTTCGTTTTACTCACATCCCATCCTACATTGATGAGTATTTAAAAAAAATAAGCGAATACCCGTACACAAAAGTGATGCAGGATTACGCTTATTTGAAACAGTTTTATTTTTCACATAACGAAGACAACATTAGGGAAGCGATTTTCATCCAACTTCTGGAACAGAGAAAATCCCCGCAATAAGACCGTAGTTAGAGTCCGTCCCTCAGAACGGACTCTAACCCGATTCAAACCATTCCTCAGAACGGACTTACGATTCATAGAATCTCGGTAACTCGATATCATCGACCGCATAAAAATCCTCTTCTACCCACCCTTTCTTCACAAATTCCCAGAAATTATGATAAGGAAAATCCATCGGTTGGATATGGAGATGTTTAAAAGAATTCGATAGAATATAATAAAGATGATTATCAAAATCTTTATTCTCCCACGACCAACGAATACAATGATCCATCGTGCCACGTTGCCAGATATGGCGGTCCTCAATTTTTAATATTCGTTTTATTTCAAGCGATGTCCATTTTTTAAAATCCCTCAGAAATATCGAAAGATCCGAAACAGTATTAACACTGACGAGGAGATGGATATGATCGGTCATAATTGTGTATGCAATCAATTCATCAATCCGAACGGAATATCTTTTAAGATTTTCGATGAGCATTTCCGGAATACCGTTACGGTGAAGGTAAGGGTGCCGTTTAAATGTGCAGAACGTCAGAAAATAAATTGAATGATCTTTTTTATATCGTGGTGGTTTCTTAGAGATTTTCATAAAGCCTCCTGAATTGACGGTCGAAATATAAAAATTCCGATGGAGAAATTCAAGGATCAGATCATTTCTAAGAATTAAGTCCTTTCTGAGGAAAGGACTCTACGAATTTTGCGGGTGCGGCGGGAACAATCGTTGGGCATGTGAAATCTTTTTCGTTTTTTTCATGTTCTCATTTGGAAAGCAGATGCCATTTAACTATCTTAAACATCAATTTATTTTAAGCTATTTCGCTTTCATGTCTGAAAAACATTTTGATTTATCCAAATTACGCATAAAGCGGGAAGCCACCGCAGGTTCAAATTCGGAAACCACTCCACGGGGGAACCGATCCTCACTGTTCCTATATACCGGTGCGGCGGTTTTCATAATCGTCGCCGGGTATTTTGCGATAAGAACGTTCACGTCAAAGGATGAAGTAGTAGAGATTTCGACGGCGACACTGATTTCCCCGGGCCAGGCAAATGCTCTCCTCACCGCAAGCGGTTATGTCGTTGCCCAGCGTAAAGCATCCATCGCTTCAAAGGCGACCGGCAGACTGGTTTACCTCGGTTTCAAGGAAGGTGATCGCGTGAAGACAGGCCAGATCATCGCGCGGATAGAAAGTGAAGATGTTGAAGCTGTTTTAGCACAGGCAAAAGCAGAACTTGAGGTAGCAAAAGCAGATAGAATTGATGCGGAACAATCGTTGGAAAGAGCGAAAAACCTCTTAGACGGAAAGCTGATTTCACAGGCTGAATTTGATGCTGCGAAAGCACGATCCGACCGCGTCCTTGCAATTATCGCTTCACGTGAAGCAGCGCTTCGGGGGGCAGAAGTCTCGCTGGAGAACACACGAATCCGGGCGCCATTCGACGGAACCATTCTCTCTAAAAATGCCGATGTCGGTGAAGTTGTAGCTCCGTTCGCCGCAGGTGCGAGCTCACGAGTTGCGGTAGTGACCATTGCCGATATGAATTCTCTGGAGGTAGAAGCCGATGTCTCCGAATCGAACATAGAGAAAATTGAACCTGAACAACCGTGCGAAATTACGCTTGATGCATACCCGGAAAAACGCTACAGAGGAATTGTTGACAAAATCGTTCCGACAGCCGACCGTGCAAAAGCAACCGTACAAACAAAAGTCCGGTTCCTCGACAAAGACAAGCGCGTTCTTCCTGAAATGGGTGCAAAAGTCCATTTTATGAGCCGGCAGTCACCCCAGAACATCGATAACGAACCGAGGGTTGCGATCGATCCTTCCGCTGTCACCACACGCCGCGATGAAAAAGTCGTTTTTGTTCTGAAAGAAAATATGGTTCATGAAGTGCCGGTTATTACCGGCAATGTTATCGGCCGTCTCATCGAGATACGAAAGGGACTCTCTTCCGGCGAGCGGATCGTATTGAAACCTTCAGATAAGCTCCAATCAGGCTCGACCGTCATCGTGAAACAATGAGACGCTTTATTCGTTTAACGCTGAAAAATGTGATACCGTTTGTTGGCGTACTACCCTGATTCTTCATCCAAGGAAGATATATGTCAATAGTCAAAATCGAAAATATATCGAAATCATACTGGCGGGATTCGCAGGAAATTCCCGTATTGAGCAACATATCGTTCGACGTTCCGGAAGGGGAATTCCTGGCGCTTATGGGTCCCTCCGGTTCAGGGAAAACGACGCTCCTCAACCTTATCGCAGGGATAGACCACCCAACTAATGGAAAAATCCAGGTAGCGGGTACGGATCTCACCGCTTTGAATGAAACAGATTTGGCAAAATGGCGTGCACACCACGTCGGCTTTATCTTTCAATTTTACAACCTCCTCCCCGTGCTCACAGCCTTCGAAAATGTCGAGCTTCCCCTTCTCCTCACTAAGCTCTCAAAATCTGAACGCCGCGAACATGTTGGATTTGCACTTAAGATTGTGGGTCTAGAGGACCGGATGGATCATTACCCGAAACAGCTCTCAGGCGGACAGGAACAGCGCGTTGCAATCGCACGGGCGATCGTTACTGATCCGACATTACTCGTAGCTGATGAACCGACCGGTGATCTCGACAAAGTATCGGCGGAGGAGATCCTCAAACTGCTCGACCAGCTGAACACGGAATTCAAGAAGACCATCATCATGGTAACACACGATCCGCGCGCCGCAGATCGTGCACACAAAATAAGGCATCTCGACAAGGGTGAACTGGATTAAGACTGATATCAAATGCACATTCTTAAGCTCGTCATAAAGAACATGCTGCGGCATCGACTTCGGTCGATGCTGACAATCTTCGGCATAGCAGT
>CAYGZY010000026.1:0-14673 GCA_964354485.1 uncultured Chlorobiaceae bacterium
TTACCGATACGGTCTGATGTATGATAATTGCCTGAGTGTCACTTTTTTCATCGGAGAGCCGTTGATACATCCCGACGAATGAAATTATTGTGAAGAAAATCGCAATAACGGGAAGAAATAAGAATATCCTTTGAACAGCAATCCGCTTCAGGATAAGTAATCCTGCCGACGCAATGACTGTTACCCAGAACAAGAAGATAATCACGACCGCCCATTGCGAAGAGGGCATGAGATTTACAAACGAATCCCACCAGCCGATGAAGAAGAGTTTCGGTACGGGTTCAATCTTATCAATGACCCTCAGATTCGCAAGCCGGAGATTATAGAGGACATCCTCATCACCGGGAGACAGACGCTTCGCCCGTTCGTAGGAAAGAATCGAGCGGGAAATATTATTGAGCTTGAAAAATGCATTCCCCATGTTGTAATGGAGGGAAGGACTTTCAAAACCATTTCTATAAATTTGTCCGTACATCTCCACAGCATCCTGGTATTTGCCGTCCCTGTAGAGCTGATTTGCCTTTTCAAATTGCAGCCGGGCTTCCTGTGAAAAGCACAATGATGAAATGAAAAGTGCAATTATGAAGAGACGGCGTATCATAGCTGATTCTCAAGAGAAGAAATTAATTCGGTTGCTTCGCTGTACGTCGTGTCCATCTGTTGAGTATCGGCAGACGGCGCAAAACGTGCAAACTCACATTCCTCGATGACCTTCGATAATCGTCCGACCCGATCCTCTGACACATTCCTTTCAAGGAGAACAGAACTGACTTTATCAATTGCTATGTCCGCCTGCGGGATGCTTAGTTTATCACCAAGGTAACCATACAACGCCCGCGAAATTTCGGTATAAAACTCTTCGTTCTTCTTCTGTTGGAGAAGCCTGTGAGCTTCGAGAAGCCGACGTCGGGCAATCTTCCGCGCCTTCCTGTTTCTGACAAGCACAGCATTGCCGTATAGTTTTTCACGTTTTCTCATAACTATCACAACACCTATGAATCCCAGAACGGGTATCACCGTCATTATAAAGAAGAGTGTCGATCCTGCAAACGATTCCCCTTTCCGATGGAGTGTTGTGGTCTCGCTCTTGATGAATCGAATATCCTCCCCCAGCAGCTTTACATCTTCCTTACTCACACCCGAGGCATAGGTCTGCGTCAATTCAACCCCCTTTGCTACGGCAACAATAAAATCAGGACTGCGGTAAGTTGAATATTTTTTCTTCTCGACATCGAAATACGAGAACGTAAACGATGGTATCTTCTGTTCGCCCGGATACCGGGGTATCATGAGGTATTCGAATGTCCTGCTCCCCGCTATCCGGTCACCCTGCCTTGCGATGTTGTCGTAGATTTTCGGATCATACCGTTCGATATCGGAGGAAGGTGTGACTCGGGGAGCTTCGAGGAGTTTGATGTTCCCGCGCCCCGTGATTTTTACTTTCAGGATAACAGCTTCATTTGCTTTCACCTGCCGTTTATCGAGCCACGATTCTATTGAGAATGATCCTACCGCACCTGAATATTCCGCCGGCTGATCTGCAATCGGCAGCGGTATGACATTCACGGTAACCGGCTGACTTCGGACTTTATGATTTACATTTGACACATTGCCGAAAAACGGATCATTGAAGAATTGGTCAAGAATATCGTTTGAACGCCGCCGTGCCTGAACCTGAACGATACAGTCGATTTCCATCGGATCGATCGTAAGATTGCCGCTCCGCTGTGGGAAGAGGGCGACCTTCTTAAGCGTAGCGACGTTATACTGTTTACCGTTGACTACTTCGCGGGTGACTCCGCCCTGCCGGGGCATTTCAATTTCTTCGTTCCAGAATCCCGACAGCGCCGGCGCTTTGGTTATCGATGGATTGCTGGCAAGCGTGATCCTCCAGTATAGTTTATAACTGGCCGTTACTTGCTCTCCCTGATATACTTTTCCTCTGTCGACGACTACCCGAAGAAATATATTATCTCCAATTTGTTTGGAAATATCCGTCTGCTGCTGCGATTGCTGCGACCTCTGACCCTGCTGAGCAGAGCCCTTCCGGACTTCTATACTGATCGGCTGCGTTTGTAATTGCTTTCCATTCGCGGTGATCGTTGCAGATCCGATAGTAAATTTCCCCTCACTCTTCGACTGAAGAACATAACTGTAGGAAGTCGATACCGACATCGCGCCATTGATGAACTGCATATTGCTCATCTGATTCGGACCGGACAGCGTAAGAAAGTCGGGGAATGCAGGCGCCCGGAAATTACCTCCTCCTTTTGTTCCTTTCAACTCAAACGTAATTTCCAATTGCTCACCCATCTCGATGATGTTCTTGTCGACTGTTGCAGTAAATGTAACGTCCTGACCATATGCAACAGAGCAATAAAATGCCAGGGAAAGGATGACAATCATACTGAACATACCGGGGTTGCTATGTACTCTACGGCCCGGCATCACCAGTCCTTTTCAACCCGCACTCTGGCAGGGACCTTTTTCTTGAGTTTCTTCTGAACATCTTTTTCTTCATTCTTCAGGGCTTCGAGTATTCTCTCCGCATCTTCCTTCGAGAGCTGCTGCTTCTTCTGCTGAGCTTGCTGTTCTTTTTTTTGCTGATCTTCCTTATTTTGCTGCTGATTCTGCTGTTGCTGGTCCTGCTGTTCCTTGTTTTCTTTTTTCTGATCGTCCTTCTTATCCTGCTTTTGCTCCTGCTTCTTTTGTTGCTGTTGCTGTTGCTTTCGGAGCATCGCTTTTGCGTACTCGAGGTTGTACTTGGTATCCTCATCCCCGGGATTGAGTTTCAGCGCTTGTTTGTACGCATTGATGCTTTCGGGGTACTTCTGTTCTTTAAGAAGAGCGTTTCCCATGTTGTGCAATGCCTGAGCTTTTGTCTCATCATCCTTCAGTTTCTCGGAGGCAATCCGATACTGTTCAGCCGCTTCTCCATACCGTTCCTGCCGGAAAAGTGCATCGCCCAGATTGAAAGCCCCCTGCTTTGTCTCCTTATTCTTCTCCAGCGACTTACGGTAATTCACTTCCGCATCCGTAAATTTATCTTTTCCGTAATGCTGGTTTCCTTCACGTATCAGCGAACGCTCCGACTGTCCGAAGACAAACGTCGATGCGGCAAGAGCCAGCAATACTATAAATCCCGGTTTCATCGGTTTTTTAAAAAACTCCATCTGGTAAACAATCGATTCTTTCTCTCGGATATAAATACATCGAGAAGCAGAAGGACAAGGCCGACAGCGAGCAAGTACTGGAACCGATCCTCATATTCGGTAAAGATCTTGGCGCCGAACTCCTTCTTTTCCATTGCCTGTACCTGTCTAAGAATTTCATCCAGTTCATCTTCCTGATTCGTCGCGCGGACGAACACACCGCCGCCTGCTTCAGCAATCTGCCGTAGAGTCTGCTCATCCAGTCTAGTAACGACAGTGTTTCCCTCTCCGTCCTTCCGATATCCGGAGAGGACATTATTCTGATAGAGCGGGATAGGCACACCTTCCGGTGATCCCATGCCGACCGTATGGACGACAACGCCGTCATCGTGCGCTTCCTTTGCCACAGCGATGGCATCATCCTCATGGTTCTCGCCATCGGAAATAATAACAATGACTTTATGCTTTTTCTCTCCCGCGGCGAACGACTTCTTAGCAAGTTGGATTGCCGAGCCGATCGCCGCACCGGGTATCGGTACGATATCCACGTCGATGGCGCTGAGAATAAGCCGGGCGGATGAGTAATCCATCGTTAACGGAAGCTGGAGGTAGCTTTCGCCCGCAAAGACGATGATTCCTATGCGATCGTTCTGGAATTTCTCGATCATGTTGGATATTTCCTGCTTCGCACTCTCGAGGCGGTTGGGTCTGATATCTTCTGCCTTCATGCTGTTTGAGACATCGAGAGCGATCATGATATCGACTCCCTCCCTTTTAACTTCCTCAAGCTTTGTGCCGATTTGCGGATTTGCCACACCCAGAATAAGAAAGGCAAGCGCACTCCAGAGGAGAAAAAACTTCACCGGTTGTTTATACGCACTCCTCGACGGCATGAGGTGCATAAGCATTTTCGCAGAACTGTAGCGCTCGAGAAAAATCCGGCGCCGCCGCACAGACCACCAGAACAGCCCGAGAAGTATAGGCAGGACGGCAAGAAAAATCAAGTATTCACTATGAGCAAATCGAATCATATTCGTATAACGATTAACACTTCCAACTGTAAAAAGATCACTCGTTCATCATGGAATTTTTCTCATGTATGTCTGTGCAAGTAATATTTCCAGCAAAAGGAGGATCGATCCTATTCCGGCTGCAGTATAAAATTCTTCGGAGTACCTCCGGAATTGGGTTACCTCGATCTTTGTTTTCTCAAGACGATCGATCTCGCTGTAGATTTCCTTAAGCTTTCTGTTGTCGGTCGCCCGGAAGTATTTTCCTCCGGTCTGATCGGCAATTTTTTGAAGCAGTTGTTCGTCGATCTCGACGGGAACATTCTGATACTGCACACCGAACGGCGTCTGAACAGGGTACGGAGCCATTCCGATAGTACCTACTCCTATCGTATATACACGTATTGAATACTGCTCTGCGATTCCAGCCGCTGTCAACGGATCTATGAAACCCCGGTTATTTACCCCATCAGTCAGGAGAATGATGACTTTACTTTTCGCCTTACTCTCCTTGAGTCTCGTGACCGCTGTTGCAAGTCCCATTCCGATTGCAGTTCCGTCTTCGATCATTCCGCTCTTGACCTCGGAAAGAAGATTTTTCACTACCGCATGGTCGAGTGTCAGCGGACACTGTGTAAAGCTTTCGCCTGAGAATATAACGAGACCGATGCGATCGGTCTGACGACCGTCTATGAAATCTATAGCAACTCTCTTTGCCGCCTCGATCCTGTTGGGACGGAAATCCTCGGCGAGCATACTCCCCGAGATATCGGTTGTGAGAACGATATCGATACCTTCCGTCGACACATTTTCACCGCTGGATGCTGCCTGTGGTCTGGCAAGGGCAATGATAAGGAGCGTTACGGCAGATATCCGGAAAATGAAGAGAATATGACGAAATCTCTGTCGCCAGCTTCTTGGAATTGCGTGAAATACCTGAACTGTCGATACGCGGAGGTCGGCGTATTGTTGCTTCTGCCTCTTCCAGTACCAGACGATCATCGCAGGAATGAGAAGCAGAAGGAAAAAATATTCCGGATTTGCGAACGTTACATTCATTCGGCGACCATCTCCTCCGCAGGCACCCTTACCTCAGTATCATCTTTGTCCTGGTATGTTAATTGGACAAAATTATACGCATGTGCGAGGCTATTTTCATGTTCCTGAGCGAGCGGCTGATACTTTGCAAATTTTACGAGATCGGCGCGGTAAAGAATTTCCTTCAGTTGTGCCAGCAACTCGGATGGAAGAGCTTGTCCGGAGAATCCGTCGAGTATTTCATCTGAAGTAATTTCCATAGCCATGATCCGGAAGCGCCGTTCGATGTAAACGCGGAGTATATCAGTCAATTGTGAATGATAATCCTTCACCTTTCCGCGCTGCCACAGTTTTTCAGATTCAAGCGACTTCAGCGCTTCAAGCGCGACCTCATGCGGCGGACGCGGAGGCGCTTCAGGTATGATCCTTTCACCCCTCCTGCGCTTCATGACGATGTACCGTACAAGCCACACAGCTCCCGCAAATATGATCGCTCCGATGATGTAGGGTAAAACTTCTGCAAACGTTATAGGTACGGATAGAGGCGGCTTGATATCTCTGATATCCTGCGTCGTATCAATAGCCACACCACGAACATTAATGACGAGAGGAGAGGTTTCTACGGTATGCATATTCGTATCCCCCGGCACCATATAGCGGAACGATACGGGTGGAATGATTTGCATGCCGGTATCAAACGACGTCAGTATGAAAGGTATCTTTTCCAGGACACTGCCGTTCATCTCCTGCACTGCGGGCTGTTCACGTCTTACAATTTCGAATCCCCCAAGCGAATCCGGGAGAGCGGGAGGGAAAAGCTGAATATCAGCGGTATGTCGGATTTCGAGCGTTGCTCTCAGCCAGTCACCGATGGCGATATGCTGAGAATCGACACGCACGACCGCCTCGACCTGCTGAGAAAACACAGTGGTCGGCGAGGCGACAAGGCAAACCAGCAGAACAATGATTGCGAATGCAATACCGTGCACAACTCGCGAAATCATCCACGATATATTTCGATCACGCGCTGTCATGCTTGAAACATTATGTTGATCAGTGAATCTCGCAATCTTACCATCTTTTTTCTCTTGCCCGGAAGAAATTAACGAGAGGCTGGATATACGATTGATCGATCCGTATGTCAATAGCGTCTACTCCGTTTTTCCGGAACATCCTTATGCGTTCATCGCCTTTGCGCTTCCACCAGTCGGCATAGCGATCCACGATCTGCCTGTCGGACGAATCGACCCACACGCTTTCTCCAGTTTCTGCGTCGACTACGTGCATGAGTCCTATATTCGGGAGGGATATTTCACGTGGATCAAAAAGCCGGACTCCGATTAGGTCATGCTTCCGGGCTGCAATTTTCAGCGCATCTTCATAGCCGTCTCCCAGGAAATCAGAAATTAGGAACGCAATGCTCCTCTTCTTGATAGCGCTCGTCAGGTATCGCAGACCCTCTCCGATATTGGTTAGACGGTGGGAAGGTTTAAAATCGAGGAGTTCTCTGACGATCCGCAGGGTGTGCGTGCGTCCTTTCTTCGGTGGGATGAACATTTCGATCGTATCGCTGAACGCAATCACTCCGACTTTGTCATTATTTTTAAGAGCTGAGAAAGCAAGAACAGCGCTGAGTTCTACGGCGGTTTCCTTCTTCATCTGGTGAACAGTGCCGAATTCACCCGATCCGCTGACATCGACGAGGAGCATGACGGTCAGCTCCCTCTCCTCCTCGTACACTTTCACGTAGGGGTGATTGAATCTCGCCGAGACGTTCCAGTCTATCGTACGGATGTCATCGCCGAACTGGTATTCGCGTACCTCGCTGAACGCCATACCGCGGCCCTTGAACACGCTGTGGTACTCGCCGGAAAAGATCTGGTTTACCAGACCTTTGGTGCGGATTTCGATCTTCCGGACTTTTTTCAGGAGCTCAGAAGTTTCCATAAAAGGATGTCATTGGTCATTTGTCATTTGTCATTGCCAGGGTTTTACTGAGTTCAGTTTTGATGGAGCGGATGTAGGCATTTAACTTAGGCCCCAACGGTAATAATATTTCATTAATTCTGGCAACCTGTTCTGTTTTTATTAACTTTCGATTTTTTGCTCTTTGAAGAAAATGCTTCACTTCCATAAGTGATCCACGCGCGTAGTAGCAAAACTGGATGTTCTCTCTGAATGCATAGCGTCCATATCCTTCTGCAATGTTGGCACCGACCGAATCAACAGCTTTCACTAATTGTTTTCCGATTGTCTCTTTAGAAAACCAATCCCATGTAACACAAATATCCCAAATTAAATCTGCCAATGTTTCCGATAATTGATAAACCTCTAATTTCTCTAATTCTACTGTCATAACTTTTCCTCCCCAATGACAAATTACCAATGACTATTGACGCTTTATACACAAAGAACAAAGTACAAACAACAAAGTACCTTTTATGGCACTTCAATCGTATTCAATATATCATCAACAATATTTTCCGAAGTTATATTTTCCGCCTCTGCCTCGTAGGTGACGGCGATGCGGTGCCGCAGAACATCGTGGCAGACCGCTCTCACATCTTCGGGGATGACGTACCCGCGCCGCTTGATGAATGCAAACGCCTTAGCCCCAAGTGCCAGATATATGCTCGCCCGCGGCGAGGCGCCGTAATTGATCAGGTTAGTCAGTTTATCGAGTTTGTAATCTTTCGGTACGCGGGTTGCAAAAACTATATCTAAAATATATCGTTCGATCTTCTCGTCCATATATACTTCCTTGACAACCGAGCGCGCTTTGAGAATATCGGCAGTATGCACAACAGACTTCGTTTCCGGCTGGGTATCGGCGATGTTCTGACGCATGATGAGTCGTTCCTCATCACGATTTGGATAATCGATTTTAATTTTCAGCATGAAGCGATCTACCTGCGCTTCGGGAAGCGGATAAGTTCCTTCCTGTTCGATCGGATTCTGTGTTGCCAGAACGAGGAACGGATCGTCGAGTTTGAACGTACTCTCACCGATCGTCACCTGACGTTCCTGCATCGCCTCGAGGAGCGCGCTCTGCACTTTCGCCGGTGCGCGGTTGATTTCGTCTGCAAGTATGAAGTTGGCGAAAATCGGACCTTTACGCACGGTAAATTCACTGTTCTTCTGATTATAAATCATTGTCCCGATGAGATCGGCCGGCAGAAGATCCGGCGTAAACTGAATTCGCTGGAACTTTGCCTGTATGGCTGCAGCGAGCGTCTTGATCGACAGAGTTTTCGCAAGTCCGGGAACGCCTTCCAACAGAACGTGACCGTTGGACAGTAAGCCGATGAGCAGACGTTCAACCATGGGCTTTTGTCCGATGATAATTTTACTTATCTCCATCTGGAGCATATCGACGAAGGCGCTATCGCGCTGAATTTTTTCGTTGAGGAGCTTAATATCAGTCATGATGCATCACAATATTGTTAAGAGGTTAAAAAATAAACGTGTTACAATATAACCGCGTTCGTAAATATATTAGATGAAAATAAGGTCAATTAGGTTGACAAAGAAAAACGCGATTAATCATTAAAAATGTATCAAAAAAGCAGGATCTTACCTCGACGGGGTGTTATTATTATCTATAAAATGTAGTAAAATCGGATAAAAAATCCAACTTACCTGCCGATTACCGACGGGTAAAAAACGGTTAAGATTCACATTCTTTCCGGTGCGCTGATTCCGAGGATGGAACATCCATTTGCGAGGACGATCTTAGTGGCGCGGCAGAGAGCTATGCGCGCATTCGATACCTCTGCATCTTCCGTTACAACACGGTGTTCATGGTAAAACCTATGGAAGCTTCCCGCCACTTCGTGTAGAAATTCTGCCAGGCGATGGGGTTCGTAAGTCGCTGCGCATGATTCAACAATATCGGGAAATTCCGTGAGGATTTTTATGAGAGATAACTCTTCAGGCGCCTTGAGGACTGATGGATCGTACGTTTTCGTGAGATCGACACCCTGACTTTCTGCATGGCGAATGATGCCGGCGATTCGCGCATGCGCATACTGCAGGTAGTAAACGGGATTTTCTTCCGACTGCGCTTTGGCGAGCGAGAGATCGAAGTTGAGATGGCTGCCCATTCCCCTCATGAGGAAGAAATACCGGACGACATCAGGTCCGACTTCGTCCATCAATTCATCGAGTGTTATGAAATTTGCCTTGCGGGTGGACATCTTCACGACTTCTCCGCCCTGCATGATGGTCACGAATTGATGGATGAGCACCTTTACCACAGAATCATCGTATCCGAGCGCCTTGACTCCCGCAAGCACATCGGGATACGTTGCCACATGGTCGGCGCCGAGAACATCAATAATGAGCTGAAATCCTCTCTGAATCTTATCACGATGATAAGCGATATCCGGAAGGCGGTAGGTCGGTTCGCCGGTATTTTTAACAATGACCTTATCTTTCTCTCCTTTGAAGGCAGTCGCCCTGAACCACACTGCGCCCTCATGGTCATATGCCAGATCTTTCTCCCTCAGTAAACGGATTACCTCCTTTACTTGCCCTGTCTCATAGAGCGAATTTTCATTAAAAAACACGTCATGGTGAACGCCCAGTCGTTCCAGCGATTTTCTGATGTCGTCGAAGATTTCTTTTTCCGCTGTTTGCTTAAAGATCCCCTCGGCAGGTTCTGACTTCAGTTTGTCGCCGTATTTTTCGCGGAGATGCAGGGCGATATCCCTGATATATTCACCCTGATAGTAATCTTCGGGAAATGTAATCTTATCTCCCAAAATATCAAGATACCTCAGGCGAACTGAGTCGCCGAGGACGCGCATTTGCCTGCCTGCATTGTTGAAGTAATATTCCCGCGTAACGTCATAACCTGTCCATTCGAGCAGTCGCGCGATGGTATCTCCGCACACCGCGCCGCGGCCGTGACCGACGGTGAGGGGTCCTGTCGGATTTGCGCTCACGAACTCCACCTGCGTTTTTAAACCCTTACCGATATTCGTACGCCCAAAATTACTTCCGCCCTCAACTATGTCACGCAATCTTTTTTTAATATATAGATCGCAAAAGTAAAAATTTATGAAACCGGGTCCGGCGATTTCGACTTTCTGGATCATGGCAGGATCCAGATTCAGACGTTCGATTATCTGCTGCGCAATTTTTCGGGGCGGGACGTTCGCGGTCCGAGCGACGACCATAGCAATGTTTGTTGTTAAATCGCCGTGAGCGGCTGCGCGCGGTTTTTCAAGAGAGGGTTCGGCAACATCAACGAATGAGAGCGCCCGGAGTACCGAGGCGATCTGAATTTGTAAATATTCTTTCACTTTTTCTTTAAAACCTGTCTTGCCTTCTTGACTTTAGGCTCATCCTGAATTTCTTCGAACTTTGCATCTCCCCACAGCTTTTCTAATGCATAATATTTTCTCGCTTCCTTGTGGAAAACATGAACAACCACATCCACATAATCGAGAAGAATCCACTGCCGCTGGCTGAGTCCTTCTTTATGCCAGACATCGATTCCGGCATTCTCCGTTCCGTCGATGATCGCATCGGCGATCGCTTTCACCTGTACATCCGAATCGCCCGAACATACCACGAAAAAGTCGGTCATATCCGTCAGCTTCCGCAGGTCCATAATCACGACCCGAGAGGCTTTCTTTGTCAACGCCAGTGCGGCAATTTTCTTAGCAAGTGTTTTGGGGATCAATCGTTCTCCTTTACAATAGTACTCTGTGAAGGTTTGAGGGTGGAATAATCTTTGCCGATAACCACGGAGACATCGACAAAGTAATCTGCATTGATTTGCTGTACAATATTCTGTTCATCTACACCGAGAGCTGCAGCAACTCTGCGTGCAGCACCGCGGTTGCCGATTCTATCTATGATAATCGTATGGGGGACCTGAAAACTAACGTAATTTTTTACCTCAACGACGTCGAATCCCCTCTGCCGGAGGAGATCGGTCATACGGGCAGCCAAACCAGGAACGCCACACCCATTAAGAACATCAAGCTGGATAACCCGGACCGGCTGATTCTGGGCATTCTCTTTTTCATTTTGCGGTGCAGGGAGTAAAAAGGATGTATAGATAAGATAAGCAACGGTAATAACCAGCAATCCGATGATACTGTTCAGGACGATCATTGTGGTTTTCCACCTTGCCGCTGGAGGAGCCGGTGTCAGATCCGGTTCTCCTTCTATCTTCTTCTCAGTCACCATCGTGTGAAGCTAAAGAAAAACCGAGTCCCTCTATCGCTGCAGCGAACTCGGTCGAGAAATGCGCCATCGTGAAATACATCGGTCGGTGTTTTTTATTCGTCGTCCCTAAAATTACGTGTAGAAAATGGATTATACCAGGGATTGTACATTCCGTAATAATTGAGGGGCAGGCGGTTGTACTCCAGTCTGATCAGAAAATTTTCCCATGGCCGGTAATTCAATTCGGCACGACTGAGAAATACGCCATTAAGAGGATCCTGATATGCTGATTGACCGAATGGTGATCCCTGCAGTGTGACATCAAACCGGACATTGAGAGGATCGGAGATTTTATAGAACAAACTATTGGTGTAGGAGGCAAGCGACATACCCGTACCGTTGAATGAGAAGTAGCTCATCGAAAAATTGTGCTGCATCCGGATATTGTCAGGATTAAGTAATCCAAAAAAACTGGTCATACTTGTCCTCGACTGCACAAGCGAACGGGATACACTCGGCTGCTCCGCCTGTGATTTAAACTGAGCGCTTCCTGCAATTGAAAACAGCAGAATACACACCAGAACAAATCCAATCTTCCTCATTCTCCAACCTTTCTATTCTCTTCTATTATACAGAAAAACAATATCTTTGTCAACCGCCTACCGGGAGGTCTGCGATGCCATAATCTTACGCACTTTCTGCAATTGTCCAAAATCATTTATTCCTACAACCTCAATCGTATCAATAACTTTCACAGCGGTAACTTTCCAGTCATTTTTCCAGAAACTCTCAAAAACATCCGTAAGGTAGTATTCCTTCTGGACGTTATTTGCCGTTATTTTCGGAAGACACTCGTAGAGCTTCTCCTTGTTAAACAAATAGATACCGGAATTAATTTCCGTGATTTTCAGTTCATCCGCGGAAGCGTCTTTATGCTCGACAATCTTCTTCACACTACCGTCTTCATTATGAATTATACGGCCATATCCCTCAGGAGATTCAACCTCCGCCGTCAGGATCGTAGCAGCAGCCCCACTGGTTCTGTGGTAACCTATAAAAGCCTTGACGGTCTTTTCCGTGAGGAGCGGAACATCGCCCGAGAGGACGAGGAGATCGCCGGAAAAATCTTGCAGCGGCTCCATTGCTTGAAGAACGGCATGACCGGTACCAAGTTGCAGACTCTGCTCAACGAACTCGACCCGATACGGTGAACCCGAAAAATGTCCGATGACGTTATCTTTCTGCCATCCGACGATCAGGATGATCCGGTCGGCGCGGAGCCGGCCGGCGAGATCGACTACGTACTCTACCATCGGTTTCCGGTTGATGGTGTTCATCACCTTAGCCATTTGCGGATTTTTCATCCGCGTTCCCTTACCCGCGGCTAATATAAGAACAGCAAGCTTTTCCTGTCGCACTGGTTCAGGCATAAATCATTCTATAATGTTACAATTATGTTGTCAATCAGCCGGGTGGCACCTACCCGAACGGCCAGAGAGATCAGAATACGGCTGTTTTCCTTTATGACAGTGTACTCTTCGAGCGAATCTGCATCGGCTACGGAAACATAGTCGATTTTTAATGAAGGCTGACTTGTAAGGTATGAGGATATTTCAGCAATAATGCGAGCGCAATTGTGTTCACCCTCATTGATCATCTGTTCTCCGCGCTTGAGCGATTTGTAGATCGTGGCGCTCTCTTTCCTCTGCTCCGGGGAGAGGTAGGTATTGCGGGAACTCATGGCGAGTCCGTCTGCTTCCCTTACGATCGGTGCAACAATAATACGAATATCGTGGTTCAAATCATGTACCATTTGCCGGATTACGATGACCTGCTGTGCATCTTTCTGACCAAAAACTGCGACATGCGGTTTGATCGTGTTGAACAGCTTTGCAACGATTGTTGTTACACCGTGGAAGTGAGCTGGCCGGAATTTTCCCTCGAGGATTCCGGTAATACTTCCGACCTCAACGTAAGTAGAAAAACTGGAGGGATACATTTCTTCAACAGTCGGAGCGAAGAGGTAGTCGGAACCGGCTGAATCGACCAGTTTTATGTCCCGATTGAAATCGCGCGGATATCGCTGATAATCCTCACCGGGTGCGAACTGAGCAGGATTTACAAAAATCGTCGTCACTGTAATGTCTGCGTTCCGTTTTGCTTCGCGGATGAGGCTCAGGTGACCCTCGTGGAGGTATCCCATAGTCGGAACGATTCCGATCGCTCGCCCCTCACGGCGGATGAGATCGACGGTCTGCTGCATCTCACGAACAGTTGTAATCTGCTTCATCGGAAGTTCACTTTTGCGTTCAGCCGGAACGTAATTCCCGGCGCTCCGTAACTGCTCCACCATTCATACTGATCACCCAGCAAGTTATCAACCTCGGCTGAGAGAACCGTACGCGGAATGATTGTCGTCGAAGCGCCAAGACCCACGAGGAACCGGGATGCCAGATCATTTGTACTGTTGAAATTGATATTCTGTTTACTCCAGTACTCAAGTGACATCCACATCGTAATCGGTATCGGAAGCGAAATTTCTCCGCGGGTCGCCCCCTGGATAAGCGGAATCATCGGGAGCTGTACACTTTGGCCCTCTTTGTAAGTCGGCTGGATTGCACCGGAAAATATTAAACGGGCATACTTCACAGGTGTGAAAGTTCCGTGAATGTTCACTGCAGCTTGTACCGCATCAACGTATGTAAGACGGAGATATCCGCTATCGGCGACAGTTACCGTCTTATCTGAGATTTTTGAAAATTCACCGTTTACTTCCATCGAAAGAACTTCTCCATTAAACCAGAATCCTCCGCCAATGTTCAGTGGAACCGATTCAGGCCGGAGGACGATCTCACGAACAAGGTATGGATTGCGTTCGCTCTGTGTGCCGTACGAATTTAACCGCATACCCGGCTTAGTCCAAATACTCACCTGACGGTCCTTATCGATCTCAAATCGCGCGATCGCGAATGGTGAAAGCAGTGTCCTGCCGCTGCCATCACTGCCTGAACCGTCATGCAGCTGACCGCCGAGTTCCACAGACCATTTCTTCGTTGCCTGCCACCGGATCCCGGCATTCAGTCCGAGAAGTGAAGGTGATTCTGTAGTGCGGTCGTAGTTTAACGACGTTCCGCCGTATAAAAGTCCTGCAGTAAATCTAAATTTCGATATGGCGACTGAATAATCCGCCTTCAGCTCCGGGGACATGACGGTCACCGAGGAATCTGCCGGAGTTCGCCTGTCGAGTATCGACCAGATATCTGCCGAAATGCTGATATCATATGCACTCTTTT
>CAYGZY010000027.1:0-26466 GCA_964354485.1 uncultured Chlorobiaceae bacterium
GATTTATGCAATGCACCATGCGCTTCATCAGCAGGGTGATCACACCACCGACCCTCAGGATATCCGGAACATGGGCGGGCTCCGTTCGAAAATGCCTATTACTTTTTACACATTTCTCATTTACACGTGCGCGATCAGCGGAGTACCGTTCACATCAGGTTTCCTCAGCAAGGATGAAATTCTTGCAGGAACTCTTGCATACGGGAATCTGTCGGGACATTATGCGATTCCAATTATAGGATTTCTCGTTGCAGGTTTGACGGCTTTCTACATGTTCCGCCTTATTATTATCACGTTCTTCGGTGATCACGCCGACAGCGGCCGGTTGCATCATCTCCATGAATCACCCAAGACGATCGTCATTCCTCTCGTGGTGTTCGCAGTTCTGAGTTTCTTCGCTTTCTTCTCATTTAATCCTTTTGGCGCAAGCTCCGGCTGGTTCTACCACGCGATCGAACGGCCCTTATCCGTGGTACCAGAGAATGTGAGAGCAGTGAGTGCCAGTCTGTTCGAAGCCGAGGTCCACGGAAATCACGTTCTTGCCATCGTGCTCTCCCTGGCAGTCGCCGGCGCCGGTATTGCCGTCGCTTTCGCTACCTATTTCTGGAAGAAGATCAGCGCCGACGCCGTTGCAAAGCGTTTCCACCGGCTCCATACATTTTTAGAGAAAAAATGGTACTTCGATGAACTGTATGGAACTGTGATCGTCGGCGGATTACACGCCATGACCCGTATCCTTCGCTGGTTCGACGACGTAATCATCGATGGTATAGTAAATGGATCGGCGAGTTGGACCCGTGCTGTGGTTTTTGGTTACACCGAACATGTGAAGGAACAAAAATCGAGCGCTCTTCTTTTCCTTGCGGTAGGGATTTTTGTCTCTATCGTGGTCGGATTACTGGTCGGGCAGTGGTTGTGGACAACAGAGAGTATTGCAACTGGCATCATCGTCGGACTGCTGTGCAGCGGATTGACATTATTCTTCTTCTGGGTTGGCGCCGGTGGATTTGACAAATACGTTGTCGATGGAATGGTGAACGGTATCGGATATTTTTCAGGTTTTTTTGGAATGCTCTTCCGGAAATTACAAACAGGACGCGTACAGACCTACATTGTTTTCGTACTTATCGGTTTCATGATCCTGTTCTATATCTTCCGGTGAATGTAGTGCGGAATAATAATAATTCTACTGTGAGTTTCATTAGATACGAGGATGTTTAAATGGGATTTCTTGGAATAGGGATACTAACGTGGTTAACGTTCCTTCCCATAATCGGGATGATGATCGTTCTCCTTCTTCCGAAAGACAGGAGTGGTACGATACGCTGGACGTCAGCCTTCTTTACTGCCTTGCAGGTCATCCTTGCCGGTACTCTCTACATAAATTATAACCGGGCGTTGACTGGTATTAACATGGTTGAAGGTTTTCAGTTCGTTGAGAAAGCTACATGGATTGACATACCATCTGTTGCGTGGTTTGGCCGGATTCACATCGAGTACTTCGTCGGGATCGACGGCCTGAGCATACTCATGGTCATCCTTACGGCTCTGATTTCCTTTATCGCTGTCTTTGCGTCGTGGAACATCGGGAAGTCATTAAAAGGGTATTTTGCGCTTCTCCTCCTCTTGGATACAGGTATGATGGGAGTATTTGTCTCTCTCGATTTCTTCCTCGTTTACGTCTTCTGGGAATTGATGCTTCTTCCTATGTATTTTTTGATCGGTGTCTGGGGAGGTCCCCGCAGGGAATATGCCGCCATCAAGTTCTTCCTCTATACACTTCTCGGCAGTGTTCTCATACTTCTGGCGATACTGGCGCTCTTTTTCAGCGTATCGGTCCTCGATCCGGCAACCGGTGAAAGGATCCACACGTTTAACATGCTTGCGATGATGAATCCCACAAATTATGATGCAGGTTCCATACTGTCCGGATTCAATACTTCATGGAGGTATATCACTTTCATTGCCCTCTTCATCGGTTTCGCGATAAAAGTGCCTATTTTTCCGTTTCATACGTGGCTTCCGGATGCTCACGTTGAGGCGCCGACTGCGATCAGCGTAATTCTCGCAGGTGTTTTACTTAAAATGGGAGCGTACGGATTGCTGCGCATAAGCTTTCCGATGTTTCCCGACGCCGCCGTTTACTACCAGATCCCTCTGGCGATTCTCGGATTAATCAATATCGTGTACGGCGCACTCGTTGCCATGGCACAGGTAGATTTTAAAAAGCTCATCGCTTATTCGAGTATCAGCCACATGGGTATTGTCATCCTCGGAATGGCGGCACTCACTACACAGGGAATCACCGGAGCGGTTTTTCAGATGTTCAACCACGGAACGATTACCGCAATGCTCTTTTTAATTGTGGGTGTTATTTACGACAGGGCACATACGCGCGGATTGAATGATTTCGGCGGTCTGATGAATCAGATGCCCAGATATGCCGGAGTGATGAGCATTGCATTCTTCGCTGCACTCGGCCTCCCCGGATTGAGCGGATTCATCAGCGAAGCATTCGCGTTCCTCGGAGCATTTCAGTCGTTTAAGATTATTACTATCATCTCAACAACCGGTATAGTTCTTACAGCAGCGTACATGTTGTGGACACTCCAGAGAGTGTTCCTCGGAACACTGCCCGACCGGTGGAAAAATCTGCCGGATATTAACGGTCGTGAGTTATTCACGCTCATACCACTAGCTGTCATAATTATTTTCCTGGGCATCTATCCTTCACCGGCTATCAATCTTATGACGTCTTCCATCAATAACCTGGTTAATATCATGACACAATCGGCAGGAACGTTTTTATTGAATCCGTGACAATATCGGGGCGAATTATCCATGCTCGAGCACATAACATCAAGTATTAATCTTTTTTTACCGGAGACGGTTCTCACGGTAACGTTTTGTATACTGATACTGACGGCGCTTACCAAGAGGAAGCAGGGTCCGATTTCCGGTTATCTTGCGATTGCAGGATTACTCGTCACGGCGTACGTACTGTATCAGCAGGTGGGAACAGAATCAAAAGCTATCTTCTTCGGTATGATCGTCCTCGATTCATTCTCCATTTTTTTCAGGTTTCTCATTTTAATCACAACCTTCCTGGTTGTAATTTTTTCACTCCAGTCGCAGGAGCTGAAAAAAGGCTCGCAAAATGTCGGTGAGTACTATGCACTACTAATGGCGCTGTCGCTTGGTCTCTTCCTGATGACGGGCGCGGCGCATCTCCTCATGATGTACCTCGGGCTGGAACTGTCAAGTATCTCCGCCTACATCCTTACCGGATATACGAAGGAATCGGATGATTCAAGTGAAGCTTCCCTGAAGTACATCATTTACGGTGCTTTCTCTTCAGGTATGATGCTCTTCGGTATATCGATTCTCTACGGATTGACGGGGACATTCGACATCTACGCAATAAGCGGCGCTCTCATGATTCGCGAGGTCAGCATGATCGCGCTTCTGATTGCCGGCATTCTCATTCTTGTCGGATTCGGCTATAAGATATCCGCTGTACCGTTTCATTTCTGGACGCCCGATGTGTATCAAGGCGCGCCCATTACAATCACTGCATTCCTCTCCGTCGCGTCGAAGGCAGCCGGCTTTGCAATACTCATACGCTTTTTTACTGTCGCTTTCTATGATCCTACCGTCGGTAACCTCGGCGCAGGAGTGAGAGCGACCATCAGCGGATTTGACTGGAATCTCATACTCGCTGTTCTATCCGTACTCTCCATGACGATCGGAAATTTTGTAGCGCTATGGCAGAACAACCTCAAGCGGCTGCTTGCATACTCGAGCATCGCCCATGCCGGGTACATGCTGATGGGCGTGGTTGTTCTCAGCAACGGGGGAATTTCGGCGGTACTGATTTACTTCGTCGTCTATCTCTTCATGAATCTAGGCGCATTCTACTCGGTTATGATAATCGCAGAAAAGATCGGGAGTGAGGATATCGACAGATACAAGGGCCTCGGCTACAGGGCCCCGTTCATCGGAGTCGCACTGACAATATTCCTACTCTCCCTGACGGGCATACCGCCAACGGCAGGTTTCATCGGCAAACTGTACATTTTTGCATCGCTGATTGATGCCCGATGGTTCTGGTTAGCTATCGTTGGCGTGTTAAATAGCGTCGTTTCACTGTATTACTATATCCGCATAATTCGCAACATGTTTCTCCGTTCACCTGAAGGGAATACCGAGTCGCTCAGCGTTTCTTTCGGCCAGGTCATTGTCATTATTATCATTCTCATTCCGACCCTGCTGTTTGGTCTCTATTTCGGTCCCCTCGTGGATGTTGCTCAGGCATCCGTTTCGATGTTCGGCCTCCGCTGAGCACGTGAAATTATCCTCATTACCGCCGGCCTGAGCAATTTAACGGTACGTTGCTTTTCATCATAATTTTTTCAATATTCCCAACGAAACACAATCGTGTTCCTTAATAGGGAAGATCATCTATGAACCGAACATTAATAATCATATTTGCCCTCTCTCTGTCGTGCTCAATACTTTACGCCCAGAAAATATCCGGGCGTCTGTCGACATCAGCATATGCATGGGAGAAGTACGATACGGCAAATCAATCAGACATTCTCGTACGTATGGTTCAAACTTTACAGCTGGAAGCTGCACATGGGCCCTTATCTTTCCGTACGTACCTCACCGGTGCAGCCGGAAGCGCCGGAGGAATATTTAGCGACGGAAGAGTGCGCGTCTATAATGCGTTTCTCCGATGGAATAATCTCGCGGGTGTGGCAGACGTGAATGTCGGGAGAATTCCGGTTTTTGCGGGCGTCGGCATCGGGACGGTAGACGGTCTGATGTTTGAAGGAAAAACTCTGCAGAAAAAGCTTACCTTCAAGGGATTTGGCGGAATGAATGTCAATTCCGCCCTTCAAACCAAAGATAATGGCAAACTCAGGGATAATTTCAGCGCCGGCGGTCAGATCGCGGGCTGGCTGACGGCAAAGTTGAGAGCGGGTATCAGCTACATCAACCGTCAACATAGCTCCGAAAGTTATTATGCGATTCGCGCCGACTCTTTTTATAACCCATACACTTTACTCGTTAATCCTCCGCTCCGGAGAGAGCATTTGCTCGGATTTGATATACTCTACGATGAAAGTACCTTCGGTTCTATCTATGGCCGGCTTGATTATGATTTCCTCCACAAGCGTGCATTAAGGGGGGAAATCAACGTGCGTGCGGATGTCATGGAAAATTTGTCGGTAACCGGTACCGTCATCCACAGGGAACCGCGTGTTTTTTACAGAACAATCTTTTCCCGGCTTAATTCAGAGTCTGTGCGTGAATATGAAGGCGGACTGGAGTACGAACTCTGTCCGTGGGCATCAACTTTCGGGCGCTTTGCCGTCGTACAGTACGACGATGATGACGGTAAACGTCTGACCGCAGGCGTTTCAACTAAGTACGGCAGTATTACCGCTGCATGGACCGACGGGGCAGTGGGATCGTTGGCTTCCATCTCGGTCGATGGTATATATCCGATTGCAGGCAGGGTTGTTGTCCCAACAGCAGGGTTTTCATATTCTGCATATGAATATCCGGGTCCGTCATCTCAGCAGGAGGATGCAGTGTCCGGTATTCTCGGATTGGTTGTCAGGCCCATGCAGATGCTGTCGGTTGATCTGCAGATTCAATGGTTAAACAACCGGATCTACAGTCATGATGTCCGTGCGTTCGGTAAAATGAGTTATTGGTTCAGTCATACATTTACAAAACACCAGCAGAAAGAAGGTGTGGAATGATTGGTCGAAGCGGCAGTATTATCCTGATCAGCGTAGCGGCAATCGCACTTTCAGTCGCGATGAAAGAAAAATTAGTAGAATACTGGAATGAGGGAGATCATTCCAAGGTCATAAAATTCAGCCATAAGCTCCACCTTCAGGAACAGGGTGTGAATTGTGCGGTATGCCACCACGCGGCAGCGACGAGTAAGCAGAGTACCGATGACCTTATGGGCGATCATGAGAGCTGTACTTCATGCCATGAGGAGCAGATCGCTGACAACTGCGCCTATTGTCACGTTGATCCCGAGAATATAGTTGAGATTGAAAATCCTGAACGAGAGTTGATTTTTTCCCACGAAAAGCATATTGGTAATAATGTTGAGTGCACACAGTGCCATCCCGGAACGGAGAAAGTCGACTATGCATCGGATGAAAATATGCCGGAGATGGCATCATGCGTCTCATGTCATACCGAAAAGACTGTTTCCGAAGAGTGCGGGACATGTCATTCTGATTTTGTAAGTCTGATTCCCGGCGACCACCTCCGTGGATCATTCCGCAAAGACCATAAACGCCTGACACGGCTGGGGAGCTATGAAATTACCTGTGCAACGTGCCATAGCGAGAGTTTCTGCCAGGATTGTCATACAGGTATTGATCTTGAGGACTTCGGCGTGTATCGTGATCTGATGAGTGATCCGATCACTCGGGTACCTCAGAAGGATTCGCCCCGGCAGTTGAAAGTTCAGCATGCCCACTCACTGAATTACAAGTTTACACACGGCATCGACGCACGTTCTAGGGAATCTGATTGCATGATCTGCCATGATCGTCAATCCTTCTGCGTTGAATGTCATCAAGCAGGTACAATTCAGGAAGGGAAAATTAAACCGCAAAACCACAGAGTGGCAGGCTATGTTACAATCGGCAGAGGAAGCGGCGGCGGCCGGCATGCAGAAATGGCAAAACGTGATATTGAAAATTGTGCATCATGCCACGATGTGCAGGGAGCTGATCCGACATGCATGCTGTGTCATGATGAGGATGGAGGAGTACGGTAATGAAACGCATACAGTTTTTCCTGCCGCTGATGCTACTGAGCCTTTTGCTCATCATTGCCTGCGCGGATTTGAAGGAAAATTTGCCTGAGCCGATAAGCGGTGCTATACAAATACATGCTCCGGGATGGAACGCCGGTGCCCATGGTAGATATTTACAATCAAAAGATTGGAATAATGCAGAGTGTAAACCTTGCCATGGTTCATCATATAATGGTGGAATAAGTGGTAAATCATGCTTTACTTGTCATGTTACATTCCCACATGTTTCAGGATGGAATCTCGATACTTCTAACATTAGTTTTCATGGAAAATATTTACAATCAAAAGGTTGGGATCCAACAGAATGTAAGTCTTGCCATGGTTCATTATATGATGGGGGGACAAGCGGTAAAAACTGCTTTACTTGTCACGCTTCCTTTCCCCATGAAACAAAATTTTTTGGTGAAGATGGACATGAAAATTATTTGGAGAATAATGGTTATCCGCTCAATGAGTGTAAGACTTGCCATGGAACTGATTTATTGGGGGGAGCACGAGTGAATATATCGTGTTCAGCTTCGGATTGTCATACAGATGCAGGAGGTAATGCCAAATCTCCGGAAGCGTGCAACACATGCCACGGCAAATTTAGAGGTGCTGCTGATGATACATTATCGTGGGCTCCGCCACGTTCACTCAGCGGGGATACCGTAAATACATCTTCCGGTGTGGGTGCGCATCAGGCACACCTCGCAGCAGGGGACTATTCTTACGGTGTCAAGTGTAATCAATGTCATGTAGTTCCATCCGAAGTTTTTCTCGAGGGTCATCTCGATTCACCACCCCCGGCTGATCTTATATTTAATCCATCACTCGCAGCATTAATTACTGCAGACGGAACGTTTCAACCGAATCCTTCCTACAACACCTTACGCTGCAGCGGAACTTACTGTCATGGATCATGGCGGTTAAGGCGGGCTAGTTCGCCGAACAACTGGGCGTTTGCGGATTCTGTCATGACCGGCGCCGCATATAATCCATCGTGGACCGGCGGTGAGAGCGAAGCCGAATGCGGATCTTGCCATGAGTTACCGCCCCGCGGTCATCAGGATGTGTCGGCATGTTCAAGCTGTCATACCGGAATCGTCGACGCGTCCGGTGTAATTACAGATAAATCCAAACACATCAATGGTAAGGTAAACGTTCTCGGGACAGAGCGTCCGTTTTAGTCCGTTCCGGATTTATCAATTCTGAAGATCAGGGGTATGCGGTTTTTCATTATTGAAATATATTCAGTGATGATTGTGCCTCTGCAAAGTGATAAGGGGTGAATTTCCCTTTTTAGCTTGTTCGGTATTGATGTTTTTTGCGTACTATGTACCTGAGTCTGGCACGGAGGTTGATTTATACACCATTCTATCACCTTCAACGGAAAGGGGTATCATATGACGGTTCAATTAAGCCACACGGAGTGCAATTTGTTGATATCTCTGTTGACCTCTGCGGTTGCCGATACGAAGGAAGAAATCCACAGAACTGAAAGACATGAATTTAAGGAGGAGCTTAAATCTGAAAAGATACTCATGGAAAAAATTCTATCACGGTTAGTTGAAGTATCGATGGTAGGTGAAAGGCCGCATTGATTACTTCTTACGTAACAAAAATACGAATCACGAAATACAATCTATAACAGAATTTATTTGAGAGGAATAGCATGGCACGTTATAAAATAGCATGGCTTCCGGGAGACGGCATCGGAATAGAAGTCCTTGAAGCATCCAAAATTGTTTTAGATAAATTGCGTCTGGATGCAGAATATATACGCGGCGATATCGGCTGGGAATTCTGGCAGAAGGAAGGAGATGCATTCCCCCAGAGAACGATCGACCTGCTGAAAACAGTCGATGTAGCGCTCTTCGGCGCTATCACATCCAAGCCGGTAAAAGCTGCGGAAGCTGAACTCATTCCGTCGTTACAGGGCAAAGGACTTGTATACCGTTCACCGATAGTCAGGATGCGGCAGCTCTTCGATCTCTACATCTGTCTCCGGCCATGTAAGGCGTACGTTGGTAATCCTCTTAACTATAAAGAAAAGATCGACCTCGTCGTATTCCGTGAGAATACTGAAGATCTGTACGCTGGCGTAGAATTCTCACCTGTCCCGCCTGAACTAGCTGATACTCTAAGTAAACTCTCAAAGCCGTTTGCCGCTTTCAAGGATGTGCCCAAAGATCAGTACGCGATTTCATGCAAAATAAATACACACAAAGGATCGGAACGTATTGTCCGCGCAGCATTCGATTTTGCGAAGAAGTTCGGACGTAAGAAAGTAACTGTTGTTCATAAGGCAAACGTTGTTCGTGCCACGGATGGTCTGTTCCTGGAAACAGCCAAGGAAGTTGCAAAACAGTACCCGGGCATTCAGATGGACGACGCGAACATTGATGCGATGACGATGTGGTTGTTGAAAAATCCTTTCAATTATGATATCCTCGTTGCTCCCAATCTCTATGGGGATATAATCTCAGACCTCTGTGCTCAAATGGTGGGCGGATTGGGATTCGGCTGTTCAGGAAATATCGGAACGAAGCTGGCTGTTTTTGAACCTACTCACGGATCTGCGCCGAAGTATGCAGGTCAGTACAAAGTAAATCCGATCGCAACTATTCTTGCGGTCAAGATGATGCTCGACTGGCTGGGCGAGACCGAGAAGGCGGATAAGATCGAGAAAGCGACCGCGGAAGTAATCAAGGAGGGCAAAATCCGGACATACGACATGGGCGGTTCTTCAAAAACCCTGGAAATGGCCGAGGCCATCGCCAAGAAATTATAAAACATTTAGTGCCGGGACGATCCTTAATTCGCTCCGGCCAACCAATGAATTAAAAGATTGACCGATGCCAGATATTATTATTCATGAGGTAGGCTTAAGAGACGGCCTGCAGATCGAGAAGCAGTCTGTGCCGATGGACGTTAAGATCCGGTGGATCGACGCCCTGATGGAATCGGGCCTGGACATCATCCAGCTTGGCTCCTTCGTCCATAAGGAGAAGGTGCCTCAGATGGCCGATACCGACGCCCTGTTCGAGCACTACCGGCAGAACGGAAAAAAGAATCTTTCGGTGATACTCTCCGGGCTGGTGCTTAACGAGAAGGGACTGGAGCGCGGCATGGCCTGTGGAGTTGAGATGTTCTGCATGGGAGTCTCGGCCAGTGAGACCCACAGCCAGAAGAATACCGGCATGAGCCCGGTCAAGGCTATGAGTCAGATTCTGTCCATGGCAAAAAAGGCTGGCCAGGCCGGCAAGAAAGTACAAGCCTCAGTGCAGTCGGCTTTCGGCTGCGGCTTCGATGGCCCCATCCCCGATGACAAAGTGCTTGCTATGGTCGGGCAGTACCTGGAGTCCGGGATTAGAAATATAAGTCTTGCCGATACCGCCGGACACGCAAATCCCCAACAGGTAGAACGACTGTTCTCAGCAATCCGAAAGATGGACCCGGGTGTAGATCTTGCCTGTCATTTCCATAACACCTACGGGCTGGGCATGGCCAACTGCTATGCAGCCATGAATTCCGGGGTGAGGTATATCGAAACAGCCATGGGTGGATTAGGTGGCTGCCCCTTCACCAAGGTGGCAGCCGGAAACGTCTGCACCGAGGATTTTGTCCACTCCCTGCAACGGGCCGGTATTCGGAATGACATTGACTTATTCCGTCTGCTGGATACCGCAAGGGACGTCTCCATCTTCTTCAACCGCGAACTGCCGGGTGCAATCCTCAAGTCCGGCTCACTTATAAAACCGAGGCCAAAAAAAATGATGCAGAACATACGTGTGCTGGACATGACCAACGTCCTGTCCGGACCATTTGCTACCATACACATGGCCCTTTTAGGTGCCGAGGTGATCAAGATCGAGAATCCCGATGGCGGTGATCTAGCCCGCAAGCTTGGCGCGGTGCCAGCGCTCAACCAAAAACTGATGGGAACATCTTTCCTGGCTCAAAATGCCAACAAGAAATCCATCACGCTCAACCTCAAGGCCGAAGAAGCCAAAGAGATCTTCCGCAAGCTTTTAAAGACCGCCGACGTGCTGGTGGAGAACTTCCGCCCCGGTGTGATGGACCGGCTGGGCTTCTCCTATGTGGAGATCCAGAAAATCAACCCAAAAATCGTCTATTGCGCCATCTCTGGTTTTGGCCAGGCTGGACCCGATGCCTTCAAACCTGCATATGACCAGATCATACAGGGCTTGTCAGGGGTGATGGCGGTTAACGGCGACGAGCGACTGAATCCATTAAGGGCTGGTTTTCCGGTGTGCGATACGGTCGGCGGCCTCAACGCTGCCTTCGCCATCATGGCAGCGCTATACTATCGCGAGAAAACAGGTGAGGGCCAGTTCATCGATATCGCGCTATTGGACTCGATCATGCCGCTGATGGGTTGGGTGGCTGCCAATCTGCTGATCGGCGGGCAACAGCCGGTGCTTTTGGGGAATGACAATTTCACCGCTGCGCCTTCAGGCACATTCGTCACCAAGGACGGCTATGTCAACATCGCGGCTAATCAGCAGAAACAGTGGGAGGACCTGGCGAACGCTCTTGGCATGCCAGAGCTTATAACCGATCCCCGGTTCCAGGAGCGGGACACCCGCAAGAAGAACCGCAAATTGCTCACACCACTGCTGGAGGCAAAGCTTAAATTACAGAACACCGACTACTGGGTGGAGACGCTCAACGCCAAAGGCATCCCCACCGGTGACATTTTCAGTTTGGAAAAGGCTCTGACTTCCGAGCAGGTGAAATACCGTAAAACCATCGAGAGCATCAATGACAAGGATCTGGGCGACCTGAAGTTGTTCAACCTGTCGGCCAAGTTCTCCGCCACCCCGGCTTCGATTGATGCCCCGCCGCCTACTTTAGGACAGCACCAGGAAGAAATCCTAAACCAGTTGGGTTATACAAAGGATGACCTGAAGAGTCTTAAGGAAAAACAGGTCATTTAAAAATGCACACGAACATATTGAGTTAGATGAACACGGATTTTCTGATCGGAACAAATATTGTGTGTGAATCTTCGTATAAGTTTTTTTTTATAACAAATGGTAATAAAGGAGAACCCGCATGGGAATGACACTTGTTGAAAAAATTCTGGCTCGTGCCACGGGACAATCCTCCGTTAAGGTCGGAAACGTCCTTGAACCGAAGGTTGACCTTGCAATGTCACACGAGAATGCTGCACTCGTGATTAATCAGTTTTCAGAAATCTATAAAGATATCGGTATTGAACCGAATGTATGGGATCCCTCGAAAATTGCCATCATATTTGATCATCGCGTACCTGCCGAGAGTTCAAAAACTGCTTCTAACCAGAAGAAGATCCGTGATTTCGTGAAAAAGCAGGGCGTAAGTAAATTCCACGACATCCGCGGTGATGAAGGTGGGATATGTCATCAGATTCTCCCCGAGAACGGTTACGTACTGCCGGGATCGGTCATTGTTGGAACTGACAGCCATACAACAAGCCATGGAGCGCTGGGGACCTTCGCGTTCGGGATCGGGGCAACCGAGATGGCAAGTGTCTGGACGCTGGGGACGGTTCTTAACGTTGAAGTTCCGGGTACAATAAAAGTGAATATCAACGGGAACTTCCCGAAAGGTGTTCAACCGAAAGATCTCATCCTCTACATCATCGGCAAACTTACTGCCGAGGGTGCAAACTTTAAAGTGCTCGAATTCCACGGCGAAACAATAAAACGCATGTCGACATCAGGACGTTTGACTCTCGCCAACATGTCGGTTGAAGCTGGCGCAACATCAGGACTTGTTCCCCCCGATGCTGAGACAGTCAGGTATCTGAAGGAGGAAGCTGGAGTCGACTACAAGGGTCCTCTTCTCACTCCAGATGCCGATGCGTCCTACAATCAGGTGATGGAAATAAATATTGCTTCCCTCACGCCCCAGATCGCATGCCCGCATACGGTTGATAATGTCAAACCGATTACGGAAATTAAAAATGTGAAGGTTAATCAGATCGTTATCGGTTCTTGCACGAACGGCCGTCTTGATGACCTTGAGTCGGCGGCGGGTATCCTGCGCGGCAAGAAAGTATCCGATTCTGTCAGGATGCTTGTGTTCCCGGCTTCATGGAAAATTTATCGCGAAGCGTTGAAAAGGGGTTACCTCGCCGATCTTATTGACGCGGGTGCAATTATCATGAATTCAAACTGCGGTTGCTGTCTCGGTGTCCATCAGGGTGCTCTGGCAGACGGTGATGTTGCACTATCCACTACCAACCGAAACTTTAAGGGACGAATGGGTAATCCGAATTCGGAGGTGTATCTCTGTTCCGCTGCAGTTGCGGCGGCCAGCGCCATAACCGGCGTAATTACTGATCCAAGAGGAGTATAATTATATGACACATCATACATCGAAGGTTGTAGCGAATCTCGGGAACGATATTTCGACAGATATCATTTACCCTGGTCGGTTCATGGCAACGGTACTGCCCACGGAAACACCGCAGTATGTGTTTGCCGATAGTGTCGAACTAAATAAAAAGCTGAAGAACAAAGAAATCCCGGCAAACAGCACGATTGTCACCGGTACGAACTTTGGATGCGGCTCATCGCGTGAGCAAGCAGTATCGACACTGAAAGGTTATGAACTGATAATCGTTGCGAAGGGATTTGCCCGCATATTTTTACAGAATTCCATTAACCTCGGTTTGCGGACGATAGTGTGCCCCACTATTGAAGCCGCTGAGGGAGATGAACTGGAAATACTGCCGGATAAGGTAGTCAACGTGACGAATGGTAAATCATTCCCTACTCAACCGCTGCCGCAAGCCCGTCAGGCAATCGTTGATGCAGGAGGATTGATACCTTACACGCGCAAACGACTGCTTGATAAAATGGGGAAGAAGTAATTTTTACAATCAATTCATGGTGTAAACCATGAAGAAGGAGAATCCGATATGATGCGAAGAGACGCTCTTCTGATCAGGGTTCTCCTTTTTTCTTTTAGTCTGTATTTCCTCAGTTGCAACTTACTGCAATGCCAGGACAGCAGGAGCCTTCTGTCTGAAAGAGAAATCAGCAGTCTTCAGAATTACTTCCGGCGGGAGCAAATCCGTAGTCTTGCCAGTGAATGGTTCGATGTTACATTCTACTCATTGAATTTGACGATCACAAACGATCCGCAATACCTGAAGGGTAATGCCACCATCAGAGGTATCTGCCGTGAGAGTGGAAAAGATTCCCTGACGCTGGATCTTGAAAATACAATGAAAATCGATTCGGTGATAATCGATCGGATTACTGCCAGCTACACGCAGGATACTTCATCTTTCACCATCCTCTTAGATGTCCCGTCTAATTCCGGTACGGAACTCACCGTTGATGTTTTTTACAGGGGAGTACCTGTGCCGTCGGGATTCGGGAGTTTTATTTTTTCATCGTACGGAAGTTATCCTTGGATATGGTCGTTGAGTCAGCCGTATGGCGCACGCGACTGGTTCCCATGCAAAGACCATCCCAGCGACAAGGCAGATTCCGCCGATATCATCATTACCTGTGATTCGCTCCTTACTGTAGGATCGAACGGACGATTGCTATCAACACGCAATAATTATGACGGTACGAGAACGCATCATTGGCAGGAGCGCTACCCCATAGCTTCGTATCTGATATCGATCGCCATCGGGAGATATGAACAATTGCATCAGTCGTTCCGGTACGGTACGACAGATTCGATGGATGTGATCCATTACGTCCTGCCGGTAAATGTGCAGGCGGCAGAGGAAAATTTGAGCAAATCTGTCGGGATGCTCAGAATATTCTCTGATCTTTTCGGTCTCTATCCGTTCATTAAAGAAAAGTACGGTCATGCTGATATAGGACGCGGCGGTGCCATGGAGCATCAGACATTAACATCGACGACTACCTATGCCGAAAACGTAATAGCCCACGAGCTTGCTCACCAGTGGTTTGGTGATATGATAACATGCAGGACGTGGCGTGATGTCTGGCTCAATGAAGGTTTTGCACAGTATGCAACGGCCCTATATCTGGAACGCGAATATAATGCAGACGTATACTGGAGTTATATGCGCGGTCAGATTAGCGGAGCACGTCTCGCGGAGGGGAGTGTGTACGTACGGGATACGACCGAAGTCAGAGGTCTCTTCGACGGTAACCTCGTATACGCAAAAGGAGCTGTGATCCTCCACATGCTCAGGCGTGTACTCGGCGACAGCATATTCTTTCAAACGCTCTTTTCATATGCAAATGATACTGCATATATGTATAAGACTGCATCGACGCAAGACTTCCGGTCGGTATGCGAAAGAGTATCGGGAAAAAATCTCGGATACTTCTTTGATCAGTGGATATATGGTACTGGTTATTCCCGCTACACAATGACGTGGAGTACAGCGAGGGCAGGTATGAATGATGTTGTTTCCGTTACCGTGACGCAGGAGCTAAATAGCGGCGAACCTGCCTACTTCAAAATGCCGATTGATATCACACTGAGTGGTGATTTGGATGATACCACGATAACGGTTTTCAATGATTCGCTCCGGCAGGAGTTTGTCTTTTCGGTCCCATTCATCGTCAGGGCAGTCGAATTAGACCGGCAAGGATGGTTGCTGAAAGATGTGGCAGAACAGTCCCCCCAAAATTACTTCTTGTCACAGAATTATCCGAATCCTTTTAATGGAACAACTCTGATTGAATTTCAAATTCCCCGGCGGTCGTCCGTTCTTCTCGAGATCTTCAACGTTTTGGGACAAAAGGTGGCGACAGTGATCAACGATGTGCGGACAATGGGACGGTATACGGTCGAGTTCGACGGGAGCGACTTGCCATCGGGGATCTATGTTTACAGACTGAGCACGCCTGCGACAGCCCTCCTTCAAAAAATGCTTCTCATACGATAGGATTACTCTCCGGGTATATGATGTGCTGAGCGCTCATGGTTATTTATCATGAGTGAGAGGGCTGCGGGAAGTAAATTTTCATGAGTGATAAGGTAAAAGACCTGCGAGGCATATAAATCGGTAATTTTTATGATTTCAGAGAAATTTTCGGCATTACCGGATTAACAGGTGCGTCTCATTCTGCATACAATGGCATACCAATTGATGATTTATTGATGGTAAGAATAAAAAAAGTATCTGTTTACCGTGAATAAAGAAAAGGCCATACCAAAGAAAATGCATCGTCAGATCACCGACGCACCCGGCAAAGTAGTAAATGAGTGTCCCGATCCAATCGAAATGCTGCATATTGACCACACGAAAGGAATGGGGGTGCTGTTGGCTCTGGAAGAAGCGGTGAACTCTATTGAGAAAGATGGTTTCACAGCCGAAGCTTTTCAAAAAATAGCGGAAGCGGCAAAATTCATCGGATCCTACATGAGAGATCACTATGAAAAAGAGGACCGTCATCTCTACCCGCGACTTCAGAAACGTGCCGCAGATTCTCCGACAGCGATTCGTCACGAACGAAGGGAAATGTGGCAATCGTTCAAGGAGCTGATGATGTCTGTAAATGACATAGAGGATGGAAAAATTCACGGGACAACCATACGCGAGCTTGTGATAGCAGTACGAGCAGTAGTCGAGTACTTTCGCAATCACATCGAACGCGAGGAAGCAGTTGTATTTCCCATGGTCAAACGCCTGCTTACCCCCGATGAGTACGCCTGCCTCGGCAGGGAAATCGCAGGATTCTCCCTCGAATAGTATTTAGCCCCGTACAATGAAGTGTGATTTTATACGTTTTGACTCATAAGGTCTGCAGATAATGAAATATTCATACATCCTGGCACGTTTTTCCAAGTTAGATAAACTTATTCCTGCGCTGAAAATCATTTCAGAGTTACCCTCCGTGATTGAATGGCACGCCGTTGAAGGGCACGTTAACCTTGTCATTAAACTTGAGGGATCATCTTCGTCGGTGCCTGACCAAGTAAAAAATCTTGAGGGTCTTGACGTGTTGCTCGTTTACGATATCCTCGAAGAGTGCCGGCAACCGAAAACCTGGAATCCAGAATGGAGTTACGCCTATCTGTTCATCGAGACGGAACGCACGAAGCGTGATCAAATCCGGAAGCTTCTGGAAGAATGGGAAGCTGTGCATCGCTGTGAAATAACGAGCGGCGGATGTGATTTTGTGGTTCTTATCGGCGGAGAGACGATCGGTCAGATCGATGCCGGTGTGCGCGAGCGTATGTATTCAGCCGACGGCATCCTCCGTGTGAAGCGGGATGATGTGATAAATTTAAAACAAATCTGAAGGATGCATTGATGGCAGAACCTACCGGAGATTTTAAATCATTCAACGTTGATCTGTGGACATTCGACGGCCATGCAGGAGCTTTGATACCGCTTCTCCAGTCTGCACAGAATACCTATGGTTATGTTTCCGAGAAGGCAATCGATTACATCAGCCACATCACCGGGATACCGGCTGCGGATATTTATGGCGTGGTGACGTTCTATGCGCAGTTTCGAACGAAACCGCTCGGTAAAAACATCTTAAAGGTGTGTAACGGGACCGCTTGCCATGTCAATGGCGCAAAGGAAGTGTATAATACGATACAGGATGAGCTGAACATCAACTATGAAGAGACTACCGACGACGGTAATTTCAGTTTGCTGTCTGTCGCATGCCTCGGATGCTGTTCTCTTGCCCCTGTTATTACCATCAACCGTGAAACGTACGGTCGGCTCAACTCGCAGAAACTGCGAAAGATTCTCCGCGAATCTAAAAAAATTGCGCGTGCAACTGCGAAAGAAGAAGGTAATTGAGGTCAACAATGAAAACCGTCTTAGTAGGTTTGGGAACGTGCGGTATTTCGGCCGGAGGCGAGAAAGTATTTCAGGCGCTCCATAATGAACTTAAGGAACACCCGGGAGCATTCGTACTCAAAGAGACCGGCTGTATCGGAATGTGCTACCGTGAAGTTCTTGTCGAGGTAATTAATGGTGAAGCGCTCGGCTCGCCTACGTTACAGGTAGACGCGGACAAACTTCGGCGGGCAGGCCATCTCTATGGCGACGTTACGCCGGAAAAAGTCGGGAGAATCATCGAAGAGGATGTGCTCAACGGACGCACGATCGACGAATGGTTGGTGCGGGGCGAAGGAAGAGAGAAGGGATTTTTTGAAAATCAGATACGGATAGTCCTCAGAAACTGCGGCATTATAGATCCGGGCTCGCTCGACGAATACAAAAGCAGAGGCGGTTATACTGCCCTTGAAAAAGTGATCCGGAGCATGATGCAGGAACAGGTCATTGATGAGGTTATTAAATCCGGATTGCGGGGGAGAGGCGGAGGCGGATTCCCTACAGGTACGAAATGGAAGTTTACCCGTAATGCACCCGGCACGAAAAAGTACATCATCTGCAACGCTGATGAGGGAGACCCGGGCGCCTTCATGGATCGCTCCGTTATAGAGAGTGATCCTCATTCCGTCCTCGAGGGGATGCTGATTGCCGGCTACGCCATCGGATCTGACGAAGGAGTCATCTACGTCCGCGCTGAGTATCCGAAAGCGGTTGCGCGACTGCGGCAGGCAATTTCGCAAGCACGAAATAAAGGATTATTAGGTCAGCGCGTGTTCGGTTCTGACTTTATTTTTGATATCAGAATCAAAGAAGGGGCGGGCGCCTTCGTTTGCGGCGAGGAAACTGCGCTCATTGCGTCTGTAGAGGGACGAAGAGGCATGCCTAGATTCAGGCCGCCGTTCCCCGCGATTTCGGGTCTGTGGGGAAAACCGACAAATATAAACAATGTTGAAACGTTTGCGAATATTCCGTGGATCATTCTGAACGGCGGATCGGCATTTGCCAGCTACGGAACACCGGATAGCAAGGGAACAAAAGTCTTCGCAATGGCGGGAAAGGTCAAACGGACCGGACTGGTGGAAGTTCCCATGGGCATCACGATCAATTCGATTATTTTCGATGTCTGCGGAGGGATCCTCAACGATAAGAAATTTAAAGCCGTCCAGATGGGCGGTCCTTCGGGGGGTTGTATCCCGGCTGTCATGTGCGATATTCCTATCGATTATCAACAGATTAACAAGACCGGAGCGATCATGGGTTCGGGTGGTCTCATCGTCATGGATGAAACTACCTGTATGGTCGATGTTGCAAAGTTCTTTTTGGGATTTACACAGGCAGAGTCGTGCGGCAAGTGCACATTCTGCCGCATCGGCACGAAGAGGATGCTGGAAATTCTGGAGCGCCTTACAATCGGTCAGGGTACGATGGCTGATCTCACTAACCTCGAACAGTTAAGCGATCAAATCATGGCTGCATCGCTGTGCGGTCTAGGACAGACGGCGCCCAATCCGGTTATTACCACTCTGAAGTATTTCCGTGAAGAGTATGTCGCGCACATCGAAGAAAAAAAGTGCCCTGCTCATGTTTGTACAACTCTCCTCACATACAATATCAACGACGCTTGTACCGGGTGTACAGTGTGCGCAAAAGCTTGCCCCACCGAAGCAATCACCGGCGAGCGCAAGCAGTTACATATTATAGATCAGGAAAAATGCATAAAGTGCGGGAAATGTTATACCGTCTGTCGTTTTGATGCGGTTCTGAAGAATTGAGGATGATGATGGTAACATTGACGATCAATGGAAAACAAGTAAGCGCTTCACCTGAAAAAACGATCCTCCAGGTGTGTAGAGAACAGAATCTGGATGCCATCCCGACACTTTGCTACGATCCCAAATTGCCTCCGTTCGGATCGTGTTTCTTATGTGTCGTAGAGCTTAAAGGACAATCACGCCTTTTTCCGGCATGTTCTACAAAAGTTACAGAGGGGATGGATGTACTTACGCGGTCCGACCGTATCGTAGAGGCACGGAAAACATGTCTTGAACTTCTACTCTCGGATCATTACGCCGATTGTTTTGGCCCGTGCCGTCTCAATTGCCCGGCTGACGTTGATATTCAGGGATATATGTCTTTAATTCACCTGGGTAAATTTACTGAGGCAATTGCACTGATAAAGGAAAAGAATCCACTCCCCTCGGTATGTGGAAGAGTTTGCACGAGAAAGTGCGAAATCAATTGTCGCAGGAATCTGGTTGATACTCCCGTAGGCATTGATTTCCTCAAGAGATACGCCGCTGATCAGGATATGATCGGCGACATGTGGCAGCCGGAAGTACAGGATCCAAACGGTGAGAGAGTTGCCATCATTGGTGGAGGTCCTGCAGGATTAACATGTGCATATTATCTTGTCCTCGAAGGATACGAGCCGACTATTTTTGAGGCACTGCCGAAGCTGGGCGGGATGCTGCGATACGGTATTCCGGAATATCGTCTGCCGAAAGACGTACTTGACAAAGAAATCGATTGGATTCTCGGTCTCGGTGTTAAGGTTGAAACGAATAAAAAATTAGGCAAGGATTTTAGCATCGATGATCTGTTCAAGCAGGGATTCAAATCCGTTTTCATCGGTTTGGGTGCTCAGGTAGGGAAACCGATGCAGGTGGAAAACGAGGATGCTGGAGGCGTCCTAAGCGGTGTCGAATTCCTCAAACAAGTTGAGATGAAAACAAATCCGAAAATTGCCGGTAAAGTGGTCGTTGTCGGCGGCGGAAACACAGCGGTAGATGCCGCACGGACATCCCTCAGACTTGGCGCAAAAGAGGTTATACTTCTCTATCGGCGTACGCGGAGCGAAATGCCAGCAAATGTTATGGAGATTGAAGCTGCGGAGCACGAAGGTGTTGTCATGGAATTTCTTGCGGCACCGGTCAGTGTGAACATCGAAGATAACCGCATGAAATCCATAAAGTGTATCAGAATGGATCTCGGTGAACCGGATTCGAGCGGCCGCCGCCGTCCCGTCCCTGTCAAGGGCTCGGAGTACGATCTTGATTGTGATTGGGTTATTTCTGCGATCGGGCAGGAAGCAGACCTCGATGGTCTTGACAACAGCGGAAAGATTGCGGTGACGAAGTGGAAAACAATTACGGCGAAGGAAGGAACATTCGACACCGGCTGCCCGGGAGTTTTTGCAGGCGGCGATGTCGTCACCGGACCCGCCGATGCGATCGATGCGATCGCAGCAGGCCGGCTGGCTGCCCGCGCTATCGTTAAATACATTAAAACCGGAGTTATCGAACCGCTCACAAATCGCTTTGAGAGCCGCAGGGATAATTTCCACAAATTAACACCGACCGACATCCCGGTTATCGAGAAGTCAGAGCGTCACCACATTGAGGAACTGCCGGTCGAACAGCGGATCAAAACGTTCGATGAAGTTGAATATGCCTATGACGATGAGACTGCCAAGGCAGAGGCATTGAGGTGCGCAGAATGCGGATGTGATGCCGGACTTGCATGCGCCCTACAGGACTATTGTACTGAGTACGGCGTGGATCAGATGAGGTTCCTCGGCGAATTTAACCGGTACAAAGTTGATACGCGGCATCCGTTTATAAAAATCGATTTAAATAAATGTATCCGCTGTGGCAGGTGTGTGAATACCTGCTCGGATATTCTAAACGTCTCTGCACTCGGATTTGTTAATCGCGGTTTCCGTACCATCGTGAAGCCTGCACTTGAAAAGGCTCTCCACGAGACGAACTGCGTCGCGTGCGGAAACTGCATCGATGTCTGTCCCACGGGCGCCATAGTCGAGAAAATGCCTTTCCGGCGGTCCGGACCATGGGAGATGGATTCCATATACAACATCTGTAATTACTGCTCTGTCGGATGCAACATCACACTAAAAGTCAAAACGCCCGATCTTTTCTTCGTAACGGGCGCCTCTCATGAAACGAAGCCCAACTATGGCGAGTTATGTGTGCGCGGCCGATTTGGCTATGAACAGTATCTCGACGGGAGTAGAATCACACGGCCTATGGTGAAAAAAGCCGGAAAGCTTGTACCGGTAAGCTGGGATGAAGCTTTCTTAGCTGTCGAAGCAGGTCTACGGCGCATATTGGAAGACCATACTCCGGATCAGATTCTTGTGAGCGCATCACCCAAACTCACGAACGAAGAATTATACCTGACGGGTCGCATGGCACGGGCCGCCCTCGGTACAAACAATATCCATTCATTCTACAAAATGCTCAGTGGTGCAGACTACCACGCACTTGATGAAATGCTCGGCGGCACATACTCAACCGTCGGAGTCGAAGAACTTGAGCGTGCGGATATTTATCTCATCGTTGGCAGTAATCCTACGGCCGAGAATCCCGTTCTTGGATGGAGAATTAAGAGGAAAATACGACAGGGTGCTCGGGCGATCGTCATCAATTCTGCCGCCATCGATCTGACCAGACATGCAACCGCATGGGCTGATCCCAGACGCGGGACCATTTCTGTTCTATTGAACGGTATAATCGCGGAATTGATACGTCGTGGAAGCGTGGACAGTAAATTCGTGAACGATAAAACGTCTAACTTCAACCAAATCAAAGAAAAGCTCTCCGCGTCCGACATCGCTGAAGTGTCATCTATTACAGGCGTATCAAAGCAGGTGATAGGGACGATAGTCGATGTTCTTTCTGAAGGTGATAAAAAAATCGTAGCGTGGTATAACCTGGACAGCAGATCCGAACGCTCCACGGAGGACTTGAAAGCCCTTGCGACGCTCATGCTATCTCTGGGCAAGATCGGAACCGGCGGTTCGGGTATCGCTCTCTTTTCACATCAGTGCAATTTCACCGGCATGCAGCTGGCAGGTTTTGATAATCGACTGTTACCCGGCGGTGTGCCCGCAACAAATCTGCGCATCCTCGATGAAGTAAAAAAGATGTGGACAACAGATATTTCATCCGTCATAAAGTCGGGCGGAACAAATATATCACGCAAAATACGCGAGGATAAGATCCGTGCGGCTCTGATATTCGGTGAAAATCCGGCTGTTACGGAAGAATATAATTCTTTCATCAATAACCTTGAATTTCTCGTTGTTGCTGATCTGTTCCGGACAGAAACGGTAAATGCGGCTGATGTATTTCTCCCGCTATCATCCTACCTGGAAACGCGGGGGCATTTTACAAACTGGAGCGGGGTACAGCAGGAACTCCATCCGATAGGTGAGCCCCCGACAGGGATGGCTGCTTTGGATATTCTGAAACGCCTCTGTTCTCTAGTCGGGCACGATGTTGAATACCGATCCGTTAAGGATATCACTGAGGAACTAAATCAGCTTGTAGGGCGAACACTGCCCCTTGGTCGAATTGACGGAACATTCATTACATCGGACGGCAAAGCTCATTTTACGCCCTATTCGGATGTGGTGATGACAACATCGCCGACGGTTCCTCAAGTTCTCCCGATCGAAGCACGATTGGCGGAACGGCTGAAATTTATCAATACATAAGTTTTTTATGGAAAGGAGGTTACATCGCCGATGGATACAACGATTCTTGTAATCAATCCGGGATCCACTTCGACAAAACTTGCCATATATAAAAATGGAGTAATGCATCTAAGTGCTAGGATCCAGCATCCGACAGAAGAACTAAGTAAATATCCCAGAATTTGGGATCAGTATCAGTTTCGGATGGATGTTATAAAGAAATGGATTAAGGAGAATCTAAGAGAGTGCTCCGGAGTAGTTGCGATGGGGGGTTTGTTGAGGGCGCTTGAAGGCGGAACATACCTTGTAAATCAGAAAATGCTTGACGATGCAAAATCAAACCTGCAGGGGGAACATGCCTCCAATCTTGGTTGTGTTATGGCGCATGAGATTGCAAATGAGTTTGGATGTCCGGCGTTTACCGTTGATCCCGTTTCGGTGGATGAGTTTGAACCACTAGCTAGATACTCAGGTCACCCGGAGATTAAGCGGCGAAGCCTTTCTCACGTGCTTAACATTCATGCTGCAGCCCGGCGAGCCGCGAACGAATGCAACAAACCTCTTGCAAGCACGTCATTTATTATATGTCACCTCGGCGGCGGTATCTCGGTTGCCCCCGTCCGCGGAGGGAGAATCATTGATGTAAACGATGCTTCGAGTGACGGACCCTTTACACCCGAACGGACCGGCGGGTTGCCGCTTCAGCCGTTTATTTCGCTCTGTATGTCGGGCAAGTATAAAGAGCAGGAATTGCGTAAATTTGTCATGGGCAAAGGAGGACTCGTTGCATATCTCGGTACGAATTCCGTTGAAGAGGTCGAGAAACGTATCGGTAGCGGCGACAAGGATGCGCAGGAAGTATATGAAGCGATGGCTTATCAGATTGCCAAGGAAGTCGGGGCAATGGCAACAGTTTTGCAGGGTAAAGTAGACCGGATAATTCTGACAGGAGGGATTGCCAATTCTGCCATACTGACTTCCTGGATACAGGATCGCGTAAGTTTCATCGCACCCGTAGTCATTTATCCGGGTGAAGATGAAATGCTTGCCCTCTCACAGGGCGCATTGCGAATTCTTAATGGTGAAGAACAAGCGAAGGAGTATTGAGTCATGATTAAAAATTTTGATGAACTGTTGGCCGCGGCAAAAAATATCCACGGGAAAAAAATCGTTGTCATTTATCCGAACAACGAAGAAACGCTATCAGCGGTCGCGGATGCCTGTAAGCACCGGCTTGCAAAGTTTATCCTTGTGGGGGACGAAGGCATCATCGCAAAGAAAATGGGAGGATCGATTCCTTCAGGCGTTGAGATACTACATGAGAGCGCGATGGGGAATGCTATCCAAAGATCAATAGAACTCATTCGGGAGGGAAAAGGCGATGTTCTTCTTAAGGGCGGAGTTGATACGGGAACTATGATGAAAGCCCTTCTTCAGGAGGAAGCGGGAATCCGGAAAGGTAAATTGCTTTCTGATGTCATGCTAGTTGAGTTTCCGGCACGGAAGGATAACAAAATTATAATGATAACCGACGGCGGTCTCACGCTCGCGCCTGATCTGAAAGATAAAGTGGAGTTGATAAAAAATGCCGTTGAAGTCGCTCACGCGCTCGGGAATGAAAATCCGAAGGTGGCAGTCCTCTCGGCTTCGGAGTTTGTTAATCCGAATCTGCAGTCGACGGTTGATGCCGCGATACTGGCAAAAATGAACGACCGCGGGCAGATTAAGGGTTGTATAGTAGATGGTCCGCTCGCTCTCGATAATGCGGTATCGTCCGAAGCTGCCGGTGAAAAGGGGTTGAAATCACCTGTCGCCGGATGTGCTGAAATTCTCATACTTCCCACCATTGAAGCGGCAAACATATTTGCAAAAGGCACCACGTACTTTGCCGGATTCCGCCTTGCGCATGTAATTGTAGGCGGCATGATTCCGATTCTCATCCCATCCCGTGCAGACAAGAGCGATGCTAAGTTGCTCTCGATTGCTCTTGGTGTAATAATGTCGGGGTGGAAGGAGTAGCCGCCTGCACCTTGCGAAGGTTTGCTTGGCTTTTTAACCAGACACCTTCGCAAGGTTTGCTCTGTTCGTCTCGATTGAATTGAATGACAGAATCATCTCATTAACACACCGATTCATCGGTGTGCAACAAACTGAGGGATTCTTGGCAGCTGTTTCAACAGCTTCAGGGTATTGAAACCGTTAAAACGGTTACATAGTATTTCACCTTTCAGTGTCACCTCGCTGAAGCGAGGTGTTAATGAGAATGTCGGGTACAGAGTGAACCCGTACCTTGGAAGGTTTGCTACATTTGAGCAGAAATGCCATTCGCAAGGTTTGCCCGTCAGTCTTTTTACCCTCACCCGAACGATGTAATTGCGCGGGCACGTTCGGTCAGGCGGGGAATCCAGAAATCTGGCATAATCTGAGCACTGGACTCCCGACAAGATCGTTCGGGAGTGACAGCCTGGATCTTTTTTAGACAATCCCGTTGAAGCAATCCGACTCTTTAATATTCACTAATTTTATCGGATTGCTTCGTCGTTTCGCTCCTCGCAAAGACTTTTAGCTTACTTATTGGACAGCCCCTGTTGTGATCAGGCTCTGATAGGGTGAGGGTAATGCTGTAAAGTCCGATTCTCAAATCGGACCGTATAGGAGTGCTATGTTAATCCTTTAAATCCCCCTAAACCTTTGGGAGGATTTCCACGTATACAAATGTTAGGTGACACCCAAACTTTCCACATCCGTGTGAGAAATATCATAAAAAGATTGACTTTTTACGATTTGAGATGTATATTATCGTAAATTGTCATAAGTTATCCCATGACATATATGGAGGTTACACGTGCATAAAAAAAGCCAGAGGGTCCAGCAAGTTTTCCAACCTGCTGAAAAAGCTCCCCGTAATGATCGTTTCCAGCAAATAAGATCTCTCAGTTCGATGAATCGAAAGATTAACAAGCTCGAACGATCGTTGGCGGAACGGGAAAACGAAGTCTGGACGCTCAAGCAGCTTTTGCTGTACCGTTAATGTAAAAGAAATTATAACTCGCGAACTTATCACTGTCGCGAAAAAACACTTCTCAGGGAAATTCCCTCCAAGTAATATTTTACCCTTTTTTTAAGAACAAGCTAGAAATTTAATCGCAAAGTCGCTGAGATCGCGGAGGCACGCAGAGGTCTATTACAAGTAAAACCTCCGACATTTATCTCAGTTTACACTGGTAAAATGTCGGAGGTTTCTCTAGTTCCCAAGCTCCTCAGACTGTGTGAAAACTCTGGCTCAATTATTGTAATTTAATTTGGGAAGAAGATAGAAGAGGA
>CAYGZY010000028.1:0-10039 GCA_964354485.1 uncultured Chlorobiaceae bacterium
ATGCGCATCCTCTTTTGCGAAATATCTGATGGCATCCTCTTCCTGTAAATTCAGAATTTCCACAAGGCGCATTTTCCTGTATTTATCCAACCGCTCCGGTCTTTCTTTTTCTCCCGGTTCATTCTGCCGCCGACGCTGTGCCTGAGTATCTGTCACTGCCAAAATGATCAAGAGAACCATGAATGGAAATAATATATTTTTCATTATATACCTCACTGCATTTCTCCAATTTATCATTTATTGTTATTAATATCGTCGTAGAGCAAGGCGAAGAGTTTTTCCGCCTCACCATCGCTTACTGTTTCGAGTATCACGCCTGCCTTATCTTCATAGTAGGATGCAACACTATTTTCGTTTATCAATAAATCGCGAAACACCGTTGCATCATCGCTTCCTATAGTGTCTGCATCTCCGGTGTTATTAGCCGCATAAGGATTGACAATGGTTTCCTGCTCGAGGTAGCTGGCAATCTCGCTGCTTGATACGCCGGTCGGCAGGAGATCACGATCGCTGCTGCTGGGCCGTAAGAGGGACAGCGACAGAACGACGATCAGCAGAGCCGCAGCTGCAGGAGCTAAACTGCGGTATAGCCATGTCGGAATCATTGACTCCTCCTTCTTATCAAGGCGTAAGTGAATACGCGGGAGAAGTGAATTCCAATAAACATCAGTCGGCGACCATACAGGGGAATCGTTCACGAGCTGATCCAGCCTTTCATTTTCTTCAACGATGGCGCGGCATTGCGGACAAATTTGCATGTGTTCCGCTATTGCCGTATCGCGTATGCCGGACGGCTCACTGCGATGCGATCTGATTATAAATTCTCTGACATCTTTACATTTCATGTTCGATATTCCTTTTTCACGTACTTCGATATATTCCTTACAGCATGAAAATAATTAGCTTTTGTACCACCAACCGATTTCCGTAGAATTTTTGCAATATCTTCAAAATGCATTTCATCGTAGTAACGCATTACGAACACAGCTCTCTGTTTAGCTGGTAACTGCTCTATGGCTCTTTCAAGGATCGTCTGATATTCCTGATGCAAAATAGGATCATCGGCTTGCGTCGTTCCCGGAAGAATGTGGTCGATAATATTATCAAACGGAACATACTGCTTTATCTTCCTCTTTCTTATGTTATTCAGGGAAACATTAACGGTGATACGATAGAGCCATGTGAACAGATTTGATTCACCCCTAAAATTGTTCAAGCCCTGATACATTTTCATCAGAACGTCCTGTACCACATCGTCCGCGTCTTCATGATTTCCGAGCATCCTTCGTGCAATCCAATAGACTTTTTCCTGGTATCGTCTAACTAGTTCGTTGAATCCTTCAACATCGCCGTTTCGGAATGCATCAACGAGTTCAGCATCCTGTTTTTCTGCCATTCTGCTCCGTTTTCAATACTTGGACTACCGTAATACCGGGAAAGTTTAATAATTTTCCGTTGGAATTACAAAATGCCCGAAAAATCAGCTCTCCGGAGAATTACACCATCAATTCCTACCGATAAATGACCCTAATTTGTACTTTATTTTAAGGCAAAAAATGTGGATTAATGCAGGTATGATAAAAACAATTATACGACGCTCAAAGACATCTGACAGCCCCGCTATGTGGGCTGTCAGAAGAGATAAATATAGAAAAAAATCTGTTTAACGATAATACATCTACCGCACAAGGATCATGGTATTCGTCTGAACAAAGCCCTGAGCAATCATCCTGCAGTAGTAGACGCCGCTTGGGATATCCTTTGCTTCCCATAAGACCGTATGGTATCCGGCTTCCTGGAATCCATCGAAGAGGTTCGCAACTTCCTTTCCGAGAACGTCATAAATTTTTATTGCCATTCGGCTGTTTATTGGAAGCTGATAAGATATGAGCGTTGACGGATTGAAGGGATTAGGGAAATTCTGCTCAAGCGAAAAAATCTTCGGAACTTCGGGATTCTTCAATGCCGAAATTACCAGCTTGACTGATGGAGTTTCCTCTTTTAGTGTGATGGCGCCGGCACCTGCGAGTTGATGTGTTTTTCCATTTACGATTAAAGAATGTGCACCATCAAAACTACCCGGCACCTGCCATTCGATTGTAACCGGGTAAGCCTCTGAGGAAATAATGATCGGAATATCTTTCCGTTCGTCTCCGCTCCATATTTCTACATACATCCCGGAGGCAAATCGGACATCAAAAGCTCCCTTCGGTGGTGCTGGCGGGAGTTCATATGCTAACGGATCGACAGCACTATTTCCAATTCTTCCAAAGTACAGTTTTTTTCCGTCACTATTCGAGTTACTGATTGTAAGAGTTCCCAGTTCAACGGAAAGATCAACGAACTGTGGTACATTCGAAGGCGAGATCACAGCGGCATGCTTCCAGAGCCGCAACTGACCGGCTTTATCTGATTTAACCCAGTAGGCATAACCAGGGACTATCGAGTCGACCTCCGCATATGTTCCGTTATATCCAAAGTAACTCGACAGCACCATGTCACCCGGTATTTTTTCGATGCTGTCGGTATTCACCGTATAAGTAATCGAACCTATCATATTCCATCCGCTTGTAAGATCCACGGTATCTTCCTCATCATAAGTCCCTGCTATTGTAACGGTCTGTGTACCGCTGTACTTCACCCAATAACCAACGCCATTTTCGAGTGTATCATCAGAAACATATGAACCGGTATAGGTGAATGCATCGGATACAGCATTTTGAAAGAGTATCGACTTTGAGTAATCATTCACGATGAGTGGCACTGAAAGCATATTCCATCCATCCATAACATTGGTAGAAACCAGCGTCTGACCGGCACTATATGTTCTGAACGACCACGGTGCACTTGTTGCAACGGTATTACCGCTTGAATTCTTCCCTGTCACCGCCCAGTAATATACATGGTTGGAATCAAGACCTGCATAGCCATAGATTGTATCCGCCTTTCCTGAGCTTACAATTGTCGTCGGTGGGGATAGAGTATCGAGATAGACGTCGTACCTGCCTGCCGCCTGTGATCTTTGCCAAGTGAGCGTCCCCGTCAAAGGCTGACCCATACTCCCGTTCCCAGGCAGTAAGAGCGCAAACACCTGAGGTGCATTGATCGTATACTCATCAGCTCCGATATCGGGTGCAAGTCCGCGCGACTCTCCGTCGAAGTCTGTTGCGACTGCGGCAAGAGAAAATCCAGCATTATCAGCCGGTGAATAGATAGCGGGATTCATGTGCAGATTAGCGATAGCTTTATTGTTATACTGTGGATTTTCATTCTTTGAATTCATATCGCACATACTCATCATCCGCCAGCCGGTTAGTGTCGCAGATGGACCCAGCCATCGTGTAAGTTTTGTACTATCGAGATTGTAAAAAATATTATAATTGGAAGACCCGGGGAGAAAACCTAGCGGGTGTACCATGTTTGCAATAGCATAGTGGTGCCCTGAACCACCCACCCTCTCATTTGAGAAAATGTTGTTAAAAATTTTGACCATTGAGACTCCGTCACATCGATATGCATACGTCGAATCGATCCCGCTAGATACACCGGATATGTAGACAGAGTTATGGTAAACGTACAACGGATTGGGATTTGGTCCGGCATCAAAAATCCCAACGTAGGTACATCCGTTGTTCATTCCGATCCCTAACGATACCATGTTGTTGATAATCTTCGTCGTTTCTGCAATCACTCCCTGAATGAAAATGCCGTATACATAATTTGTCGCCAAAGGCATCACTGGACCGACATTCTTGATTTCGTTTTGTTCGATATCCTGAGTTTTAAAATTCAGAAGAGAAATCGCACGGAACTGACCGGGTGTCGGAGAAACCTGGATAACGTTAGCGATTTTATTTTTGAATATATTCACAACGCCGGGCATGAAATTTTGTATATTGATTCCTCCGACATTGCCGGTACCGGCAATCTGGATGCTCCCCGCAATTAATGTATCGCCTATTATGTTTCCAGAGATTGTACCGATATTCACTTTCCCCATCATAAAATTAATACCCATGAAACCGGCAGGACCAGGATTTGAAAGAATAATATTTTTGATCTGATTACCCTGTACACTCGTGGCGCTCAAAGTATCAACAGTCAGCTGAATACCAATAAAAGCAACAGCTCCGTTATTGACGAGCGGAGCGCCGCCGGCATGAATCGAGCTTCCGCCGATGTAGTTATATTCGATGTGGTGACCGTTTCCGTTATTTACCTGGATGCAGGTCATGTTCGTCACAAGCGCTACAGTGTGGTATATCGAATTAGAATCAACGATCCATCGTTCCCCATTGAGTAATATTCCGACATTTGTCCAGTTTAGGATTTCATTTGCAATGATGGAATTTGAGTCGTTTGGAGTGCTCGAAGATAACCACTCTGCATATATAGCGTTAGCCGGTAAACCTCCGCCGTCTGTCCGACCGCTGACCACACAATGAGATACGATGTTTCGCCGGTTACCGAGTGAATCGACTATGGTACCGAATTGAACCGTACCACCTCCGGTATAGTTGTTTTCGCCCTCAACTTTAAGAAATGTTATACTATTATCATCCGCGCCATTTGTAAAGAGAATCGTCGGAGATAAAGAATCCAGACGTCCATTTCTCATCAGCCACTCGCTTGTAGTACCTGTACCACCGGGTCGTCCATCAAATGTAATCCTGTTGATACTGTTGAGTCGCAAGAGGGGATAATACCCGGGAGGCTTCCCCGATGTTAGACAACCGGTTACACCGATTGCCGGTCTGATCGTGACTGTCCAGTCACCGCCGCTGGTGGTGAACTCTGTGAAATCTATCGGGAGTACTTCTGTATGTAAACCGTTATAATCCGACTTTAATTCAAAGATCACGTTGCCGGTGAGGATTTTACTTTTCAATTCGTTTGAAACTGCAGTGAGATTCAGGTAATTTCCTGTCGCACCCACCGTGTACGTACCGCCTGCTAGTGTATTAGCGGTAAAGTTAATCGCACTCTGAACATTCGGAAGCGGACCGATTTTCTGGGAGGAGGGATAAGTCCCAGACTGCTGTGCAGATCCCGTGTTAATGAGAATCGATCGCATTGTGGCCGGAGTGATCGCCCGACCGTAGAGCGCTTCAAAGCGACTTTCAACAAGTGCTACGGCAGATGCGACAATCGGCGATGCACTCGATGTACCGCTGAAACTGCTGTCGTAGTAGAGGTTTTTCCCATCGCTGTTATATAGGTAACCATATCCTGTGGTTTTAACGCGTTCTCCCCATCCTTGTAAATTCAAACGGGATCCGTAGTTTGAGAATGAGAGCCGCGACCGTTTAACATCCGTACCGTTAAAAGCAGAGTGTGCAGCCCCCGCTCCTACCATGATAGCTCCGGAATTAGCTTCGGCGAGGAAGGGCCAATGTCCGTAATTTCCCTGTCGGTAGATAATGGAATCCAGATTCTGATAACCATTTCCTGCAGCTTCGACTACGTGAATCCCATTCCCGATTGCAGTCAGAACAACATCGTACCACGGTGGATACCACTCGATTGATATGAGACCCGTGTCGTTTCCGTATATACCAAGATACAGCGGACCAGGATATTGATGCTCAATAAGAAAAACATCTCCACTATTCAGTTGCGTCATCGCGTAGGTCATCGCCGCACCAAGGTCCCAGGCGGAATCCAATCCGTCATTCCTCTTGAAGTATGTTGGAGCAACTTTCACTGTCGCGCCATATACTGCACCTGTCGTACCCCATCCATTATTCCTGCTAACCATTTCTCCCAGAACTGCCGTCCCGTGATTATCATCGCTGAATAGATCGTAGTCGGTCCACCCCACCGTGTATTGGGAGGGTATGAATTTGGTAATGCCAGCAGGTAAATCCTGGTGGGCCAAGTTCCATGAATACTCAAAATCGCATATGACGACGTTTTGTCCGCTATCGCTTATGGACCACGCATAAAGCGCGGCGACTCCCGTGTCGGCTCTGTTCAGGTAACCTTGTAGATTCTGGTAGTTCGTTGGAATGGGAAGCGGTACAGCCCTCGGCATCGGAAGCGCAAGCTCGACTTCAGGCAATGCGTTCAGTTTGTTGATCCACTCTTCAGCGTTAACTCCATCGGGGACTCTCAGGACAAAATAATTGTTCAGATTAGGCATTTCCCGATTGAGGTTTGATTCAGCGGTAACCCGGAAACGGTCCATATCCTCTTCCGGTGCACCGGCCATGCGCTGCCATTCTCCTCCGGATAATCTCATCTGATTGAATAGATCTACTGCTTGCTGTGACCGGAGATACTTTGCAGAACGATCAGCGGGGATGCCATCCGTTCCGAGAGTTACCTTCAGCTCATCGCGAAATTTGACCGTGACATGCTTCGGATCATCGGTTGTTCTGAGATTGATGTTCTGCGGCTTTATGTAAATGGGGCGTTGTGCGTATTGCGATACCTGCACTCCATCATCTATTTGCCCTTTTAAACTCTCCACGCCTGTAACGATTGCGATCTGTTGTGCCTCTCCTTGCTGAATCTGCCCTCCGATAATAAGCACGCATACCATAAGGAACCATGCACACCTGTTATTCATATATCGCTCCTTTCGTTGATATACTCACCCTCTTTGAGAGATAGGCAAATATGACATTATGTAATATTAATCCCTTGATAGCCCGGCCACCATTCCTTCCTCGGCTTTATGTTTAAAAGCTTTATGAAAATACTCTAAACAAACGATCTATTATTGTAATAATAAAACCAATATGGTATTCCTCAAAATAATTTTTAACGTGCATCAGCCTTTATCGGTTATTGGCATTCACGTGCTGACGACCGGTAAAGCGTATCGATGAGGATTACTTGATTATTAAATTACCCGCCTTGTCCGTCTTGACCCAATAGGCTTTTCCGGGCTGGAGGGTATCGGCCTCGGTATATATACCGTCGTATCCGAAGAAACCGGAAATGACCATGTCGGACGGATCTTTCTGCACGCTATCGACATCGATCGGTTGAGTTAATGAGCCGATCATGTTCCACCCCAGAACTACCGGAGTCACATCCACAGCATCGTCGATACCTGTGATATCTATTGTATCGGTCGAATCAAATTTTATCCAATATCCCACACAGTCACGTATCGTGTCCTCCTGCACATACGAGCCCTTGAAGGTAAAGGCGTCTGAGACAGCGGTCGGATAAAGCGTGATCTTTAGACTATCATCGACAATGACCGGCACAGATACCATATTCCATCCTTCCATCATCGAACAACTTATTGTCGTCTTGCCGGATGACACTTCAACCGTAGCAAATGAAGAGTCAATGAAAGTCGTATCTGATATATACGATGCAATCAGCCAGAGAGTATCGATCGTTCCAACAGCTTCACCGGCCGGTATAACTGCCGAGATTTCAACTGTTTCCTGCATGCCAGATGTTATTGATAGCGATGAGTCTTCGGGTGCTAGTACCCAGCCTCGGGTATCATATACATTAAACTTGAGTGTATCCCAGCCATTCCCAGTATTGTGTAAAATATATTTCACAATGGCGGTCGAATCAGGTTGTGCACTTCCATTTGAAAGGGTCGAGACATCCAGACCTCTTGCAAGGTATCCGACAAAAAACGGTGAGAGATACGCATTGTTGTAAACACCCTTCACCTTCCAGGTATTACCGACGAGTGTCGGCGGTTCAATCATAGATTGAGGTATAATCTTAAAAAATGAACCATTCCAATGAAGGATATGTAGGTCGCCTGCATCTATACCAGCCGCTTGTCGTTCAGTTTCATCAATATACGCAGTTATGGTAGCATCATAATTACCGGATCCGCCTCCACTCTGCGATAAGCTATACCACCGCTTTACCGTGGGGCATCCAAGATCGACCACACCGGCATCATCATACGGATTTCCGGATGTAACAGAGACGATACTCGATACAGATAGCGGTTGAACCAAGCCGCCGGTAACTGTAATGGTATTCACTGCGTAACCATCAGGTCGTGTGAAAAACATTGGAACATTTGTACTATTGCTATGTGTATATGGTCCGCTGGAAATATCTTGTGAGAGATCAAGTTCGAGTAGTGTTCGTTCGATGTCGATGAAACCGTTGCCAAAAACCGGATCGAATCCGGCAGCACCCATGTCAATTGCAGTTCGCGCGAACTTAGCCTGCACCTGTGCGGGTGTCATGGCTGGACTGCCGGAAAGAAGAAGCGCCGTCAAGCCTGCCATGTGGGGAGCGGCCGCAGAAGTCCCAAAGAACGGTGGTGGGAAACCGCCGCCGCCATTCACCTGTACCCCATCAACAGCAACGAGATCTGGTTTCGGCCGGCTCTGATACGCAGGAAAGTATACATCGTAATTTCCGTTAGAACTGAATGGTTCGATAGATGTTATATTGTTATGCGGAACAGCTCCAACCGCAATTGCACCAGGAACACCCATTTGTCCCCAAATGCTATTTTGCGGCATGAAGTATTCAGCCCAATTATCCCCATCAATATACAGACCCAAAAGGCTAGATGGAGCTGCTGCTGAAAATCGATTGATGACAATCTGGAGTGTTTCCGGCGTCGGATAATTGTTTACATGGGATATCATTTCCCAAGGAGGAGCACCGGGCTGCATATTGATACTCGACCCTCGCATAATGTTAAAATTTTTATCGTAAAGGTAAAGATCGAAATCATTCGGTGGCATACCCCATTGATCGTTCCATTCGAGAACAATATTAACCGTTGGATGTGGATCGTTGGGAAAAACAACAATTGTCAGGGCAATATCAGTAGTAAGCGGATTCGGATTGAAATCATGGAGATCGACAATATGCGCCGGTAGTGGCAGTGGCAGCGGCGCTGGGAGAGGTCGGACAGGTCCAAACGCGGGATGAATATCCGTATATACATCCTGGTAATGCGATCGCGTAATAAAATTGGGAGGACCATTTGCCCAATTTCCAGCTGCGCTGATGTAGACGACGCCGGTATCAATCGCCCATTTCACTGCGGCGGCGATAGTCCAGTTCGTAGGTACGGTACCATCTTCAAACATCGGCTGATCGTACCAGTAAAGATCGTCAACGATAACATCGCACTTCTTTTCTCTGACTAATCTGTAGATTGCATCCACATGTGCCGCAGATCCGGCAGGATCATACAGAGCACCGTAGAAGTAGAGATCGGCGTCGGGAGCAAGATCATAGATGATTTCGAGCATCGCAGTCCCCTCGTCACCCGCACCGATTTTATTACCGTTGTTGAAAGTATAATTACCGGCGCCATAACCTGCGGGAAGATCGCCGGCGGCTTGTGAATTCGCCCAACTTGCACAACCATCCGAAATCACACCGACATTTATACTGTCACCGGTTACGTTCAGATCGGTACGGACAACATCTGCTTTATGCACGCTATCACCCTCGGTAGTGACGGAACCCGCATTAATTCCGCCTCCTGTGATCGGTCGGACCATGAGAACCTCGTTCAAACCTGCTGCGCTTTCAATTTTATCGATCGGCATGTAGACTGCAACGAGACCAATATATCCAAGGTCAAGAACCACATCACCGCCAAGCTCGCGTAGTTTCGAGATAAAGGCAGGCGTGATATTCTCGGCATGGAGGTAAATTCCCAATCTTCCGGCCGGATCGAAACGACTAACCGCAGAATTATATTTCTCTGCGACATTCATAGTTGACGCGTTTTTTGCATTAATTCCATCCGCTTTCAATTTTTCGATGGTCTGGATGACCAGATAATTGACCTTACTGAGAGGAGATGGAGACTGCCCGGCCTGAGGATTAACCTTTGATACGGTTAATAGCAAAGCAGCAATGAAAAGAAACAGAAAAGATAGAACCAGCTTGTTTTTCATACATACACGCCCCTTTCGTGATATAGTGTATAAATCTTACAATCAGGTATGAAAGCGTCGCTATAAAAAAAATTCCCCGGCGCATTCTCTTCATTCATGCAGCTGTAATTACTTACTAATGCAAGTGAAAATGTGATTCTGGCGATTGACGTTTTGGAAAGGTAATCAGACAG
>CAYGZY010000029.1:0-5072 GCA_964354485.1 uncultured Chlorobiaceae bacterium
GATTCTTTCCCTTTAATTTCTTTTTTGCGTTGGCTATGCCGTGTTCTGTTTCCAGTGCAAATCCGACGAGAATAGATTTTCCTTTTCGTGCACCAATGTCTGACAGGATATCAGCATTTTTTTTCAACCGCAGAACAAGTGTGTCGCCCTCTACCGTTTCCTTTTTAATCTTTTGCTTCAGTACAATGACGGGGCTGAAATCCGCGACAGCCGCCGCCATGATAATAACGTCAGAAGTCCTGTGAAACTTCTTAACTGCACGATGCATCTGGTGAGCAGTCTCTACGTCGATGCGTTTCACGTTGCGTAGCGAAGTATGGGACACTGGCCCCGTAATCAGGGTTACGTCTGCGCCTCGCTGTGCTGCTGCATTAGCTAAAGCAAATCCCATAGTACCTGTCGAACGGTTGCCAATGAAGCGGACAGGATCGATTGCTTCATGCGTCGGCCCCGCAGTGACGAGTACTTTCTTCCCCTTCAGATCATGCGAGGTTTGATGCAGTACATCCTCAACCGCTTTCTGAATCACCGGAAGGTCGGGAAGCCGACCGGGTCCTTTCAGACCGCTAGCGAGTTCTCCTTCCGCCGGAGGTATAATGATATAGCCGCGCTCGCGGAGGATCCGCATGTTCTCCTGAGTTACATCCCTGAGGAGCATATCGGAATCCATGGATGGTGCAAGAATGACCGGACCTCTCATGGCAAGTGCAAGAGTTGTTACGGCATTATCGGCAAGTCCGCCGGCGATTTTCGCCATTGTGTTTGCAGTCGCAGGCGCAATCAGCATGCAATCCATCTCCTGTGCGAGATCGATGTGCCATGTGCCTGCGCGAAGGACAGCTCCATCGGAATCAGGGAATGTTCCCACAACAACTTCGTTGCCGCTCACGGTGGAGAGTGTAAGGGGAGTTACAAACTCCTTCGCTGATTCGGTCATGATAATGCGAACTTCTGCGCCGCTTCTCCGTAAATCACGCACAAGCTGAGGCACCTTATATGCTGCGATGCCCCCGGTGATTCCGATGAGGATTTTCTTACCTTTCATCGTAGCGGGACCGGGAGTCACTCTTCTTTTTGAATAACGGTTTCATCCTCTTTGTACCGGTAGGTGAGTTGATCATTCATAATTTCGTTTATCGCAACCTCTGTCGGCTTCAGACGCTTCTCAAAATCCTGCGCAACGAGAATCTGATCAGGATTGGTCTGAGGCTGTTCGGTTTCCTCCTCCGGTTCAAAAATTCTTGTCTGGAGCATTTCGATTCGCTGGTTAAATTCGATCTTCATCTCCTCATTAATCTGCCGGGCTCTTTTTAAGAGGATAACGATTGCTTCGTAGATGTTGTCCGCTTTGTTGCTTAATTTTTCAATGTCCAATGGTTTGATGGGCATACAGCTTACCTCTGTGAATGATTATTTGTGTACGTATTTTCGATTTTTAGGTTATAAGTTCTTACGTATGATGTTGTCAACGTCGGTAATTGCGGTTTCGAGTATGTCGTTGACAACACAGTAATCAAAATCTTTCGATCGTTCAAGCTCCATCTTAAAACGTTCACTCCGTCTGGCTAATTCCGAAGGTGTTTCCGTACGGCGGTTGCGCAGACGATCGAGGAGCGCTTCAATGCTCGGCGGTTTGATGAAGATGATCACCGCCTGGTCGCTATACCGCGACTTAATTGAAAGAGCTCCATTTACGTCCACATCGAAGATGATCGGGTGTCCGCTCTTTTCGGCTCTGTCGACTTCGCTTTTCAATGTTCCGTAGTATTCGCCGTAAATATTTTCCCATTCAATCAGTTCACCCCGTTTGATCTTCTCTTCGAACTCTTTTTTTGTGATGAACAGGTAATCTTTCCCATTAACTTCACTCTGACGTCTCGGACGGGTTGTTGCCGAGACGGAAAATTTCATATCGGGATGCCGTCGCAGGATTTCCCCGGCGATCGTCGTCTTCCCGCATCCGCTCGGTCCAGAAACGACGAATAACTTCGGTGATGACATAGGATTATCTCTTTAAAAATCTACCGCTTACTCGATGCGGAAGTGTCTGCTACAACCACACGAGGTTCTGCAACGCACACATCATGCGGCTACTCGATATTCTGCAGTTGTTCGCGTATTTTTTCCAGCTCTTCTTTGATCTCAACAACCAGGTGCGACATTGCCGCATCGTTTGCTTTCGCACCCATAGTGTTTGCTTCGCGGTTCATTTCCTGCGTAAGAAAATTTAATTTCCTGCCGGGCGAATCTGAATCGTTAAGAGCGCTGAGAAAGAATTTATTATGACTCCGGAAACGAACGCACTCCTCCGTTACATCGAGTTTATCTACCATAAGGGCAATTTCCAGTTCCAAACGCTTCTCATCGATGATGGACGGGTCGGACAGCAATTCGTGGAGTCTCTCTTCAAGGCGCGATCGGGCTTCAGGGACACGCTCTCCGGCAAGGCGCTCGATCTGGCTGATTCTTGATTCGATGGCATTAATTCTCTGCTTGAGGTCCTTCGACAGTTCGCCACCTTCACGCTCGCGCATTTTAAAAGCTTCATCGAGAGCAATAGTGAGTGATTTTTTTACCAGTTTCCAGTCGCCCTCGTCGCCTTTATTGAATCCGTTGACCTCAAGAACATCCGGAAACTGTAAGAGATGAGTGAGAGAAACCTTCTCCTGAATTTTTACTGCCTTCCGAAGATCGTTTAGCAGGGAATAGTACAGTTTCGCCGCGCCTTTATTCACTCTGAGAGGCGCTTCGCCGCCGTTCTCGGATACAATCGAGAGCGCAACGTTGATCTTTCCACGAATAAACTTTGTCCTGATAACCTCTTTAACTTCGTTCTCGCGCAGTGCTATTGTACGCGGAAGACGTGTCGTCACCTCAAGGTACCGACTGTTTACGCTTCTTACTTCCGCGGTGGCGGTTGTGCCGTTTTTTGCGGCTTCACCCCGCCCGAAACCTGTCATACTTAAAATCATGATGGATTGCTCACTTTTGGACAAAATTCCCCTTGTAAGGTACAAAATATTCCCCCCTTCGTCAAGGAAAACATTTCCACCGCTTTTCCACAATAACAGAGACAAATCCTTTCTTGCCTTTGACAAAGAGGCCCTTTTGTCTATATTTATGTTGAAAATCGGTGAGAGAAAAATAAAATGTTGGTACAGTACTACGTCCTGAATGCGCTTGTAAAAGAATTCGATGCAGCGCTTCGGGGTTTTACAATCACGGAATTATACACCCAGCAAAAAAACGAGCTGGTGGTTGTTGTAACAGATCACCTCTCTCGCAATGTGCCGGAAGAAGAGATGTCACTTTGCATTTCTGTCTCACCCGGCTTTAATTATATTCTTCTGCGGCGAGCCGTTACACGCGCCAGAAAAAATTCAGTGTCCCTATTTGATAATCTCAACGACTCACGTATAGAAGAAATCGCAATTCACCCGTGCGACCGTACGCTGACCGTCGCGGTATCGGTGGGCATGAGAATCATTATCCGGCTTTATAATACAGCTGAGAGTAATATCTTACTCGTCGACGATACAGACCGGATCGTTGAGAGTTTTAAAAGGAGCAGAGAGCTTACAGGTACACTCCTTGCTGCCGTTGAACGGCGATACGATGAAAAGATATTGGAAGATGAATCAGCCTTTACTGAAGCCCTCCGTCGGCATGCGGGGGAAAATATATCGCGTGCGCTGAAAGAACTCTTTCCGCAGTTTGGTCCGGTATATGTGAAGGAACTGATGTATAGGGCAGGTATGTCGGAGGATTTGAAAGTTGAGGAAGAAGAGCAGAGAGCGGAGAGCATAGAGCATAGAGCGTTGAGCATTGAGCTTGGAGCAATGAGCGTTGAGTTGCGGAATCCGGCGCCAATTGTTTACATCAGTGAGAGTGGAGTTGCTCAGCTTTCCGTAATTAAGCTAAAAACTATGGAACATTGCGAGAGCAAACAGTTCTGTACGGTCAATGAAGCGGTCGAAGAGATGCTTGTCGGTCGTTTTCGCTCCCGAAAAAGTCAGACAGAAAAACAGGCACTGATGAAAAAAGTGGGAACGGAGATCGGCAAGATTGAGAAAGCTCTCGGCTCGATAAAAAGTCAAAAGCCGACGGATCCTGCAGTATTGGAATACAATGGTCAGCTCATTTTGTCGCATCTTGACCGAATAAAAAAAGGGATGAAATCGGTTGAAGTACCGGATTTACATTCACTAACTGATACGATTATCATACCGCTCGATCCCGCTCTGGCGCCAGTTCAGAATGCAGAGAAATATTTTCAGAGATCCCGAAAGATAACCAAGGAGCGCGAGGAAACGGAGCACCGGTCCCGGCAGTTGGCACAAAGGCTGGTGATACTGAAGGAGCTTGAGAAATCCGTACTCGAATCTGAGCCGATTAGCGGGGTAAAAAATATTCTCGAAGAACATAAGGATGCTCTGCGCATGCTGAACCTTGATCAGAAGGGAAAAGAGAAGAGCCCGCTTCCATTCCGGGTATTTTCACTTGAAGACGGTTACGAAGTATGGGTTGGCAAGAGCAGTGCCAGCAACGATCTCCTGACGATGAAACACACAGCGCCGCACGACCTCTGGTTTCACGTCCGCGGCGCGAGCGGATCGCATACAGTACTTAAGATGAAAAAAGGTGAGAATGTACCCAGAGAGATTGTTTATCAAGCCGCAGGCATCGCGGCTTATTACAGTAAAATGCGGAACGCGTCCAACGTCCCGGTCGCATATTGTGAAAGGAAATACGTCCGTAAGCCGAAAGGTATTGCCCGCGGAGCGGTCACATTAGAGCGGGAGAAAGTCATCTTTGTCAAGCCGAAGTTACCCTTAGTAGAAGGTTATCCATAGCCCCCGGCTTAAGCCGGGGGCTATGGATAACCGTAAACCCTGCTTAACCGTTTCAACGGTTTAAAGATAATCGTGAGTATCTGCCAAAATAAAATTAAACAACTGACTTGAATATTAAAAAAAGGTAAGTATTCTAAGTTAATGGACTGTAATAAACTGGGAAATAGTTTGCAGGGTGGTTGGAGATTATGAATCAGTATTTAAGTTATATCTCATTAT
>CAYGZY010000030.1:0-14015 GCA_964354485.1 uncultured Chlorobiaceae bacterium
TTATTTCTTTCCGTTATTGCGATTTTCTTCACAATAATTTCATTCGTGGGGATGTATCAACGGCTCTCCGATGAAAAAAGTGACACTCAGGCAATTATCATACATCAGACCGTATCGGTAAAAAGCGCTCCGGACGACAAAAGTACAGACCTGTTCGTACTGCATGAAGGTGTAAAGGTGGAACTCCTCGATAATGTTGAAAAATGGCATAAAATTAAGCTTTTAGATGGGAAAGTGGGGTGGCTGGAGGAAGAAGCGGTCGAGATAATTTAAAGAGAACGCAGATGACACAGAAAAAGCACGTGATTAGCACAGATTGTTATCAGTGTTCATCTGTTGGATCTGTGTTATCTGTGTTCTCTTTCAACCTAGGGTAAGCATGTTTGGTTTTTTAAAAAATATTTCGTAGATTTTCACTACACACAATAAAAAAGGGTATTTTCTTACCAAAATTGCTATCAGGTAGTCGGTATTCGTTGTCGTAATTTCCTTTAGAGAGTACAGCGAAGGACTTCCCTCCATTTTATCTGGTTTATTGACTTTAGAAGCTCATTTTTGTAGATTAAGTTCCGTTATTTCCATTCATTTCTGCGGATATGTATGTTTAAAGAAGGGAACATTGAAGGGATTATCATCCGTCATCTCAATAAGTATACAGATGACCGGGGATGGTTGATCGAGATTTTCAGACATGATGAACTCGTTCCGGAGTACTATCCTGTTATGAGTTACATTTCGATGACAAATCCCGGAGTGGTCCGTGGACCTCATGAACATGTTGATCAGGCAGATCTCTTCGGATTTATCGGTCCTTCAACCTTTAAAGTGTTTCTCTGGGATACCCGGAAGCATTCACCATCATTCATGAAAAAACAGGTCATTCTTGTCGGTGAGAATAATCCCGCATCGCTGCTCGTCCCGTCCGGCATTGTTCACGCTTATAAGAATGTCGGAAACCAGCCCGGCATGGTGGTGAATTACCCCAACCGGCTTTTCGCGGGAAAAGGGAAGAGCGAAAAAGTTGATGAAATTCGCCATGAAAATGATCCAAATACAATTTTCTTAATCGATTAAGCGGAAGACAATGAATATACTAGTCACCGGCGGTTGTGGTTTTATCGGGAGCAACTTTGTCCGGTATATGTTGGAGGAGCATCCCGAACACTCGGTCATAAATCTCGATAAACTCACCTATGCCGGTAATCTAGAGAATCTTGCAGACGTAGCCGGTAATTCCCGTTACACATTTATAAAAGCCGACATATGCGACCGTTCTGCTGTGGATGCGGTTGTGAAAAAATTCTCCGTTGAAGCTATTATCAACTTCGCAGCGGAGTCACACGTTGATCGCAGTATCGTGGGTCCTTCGATTTTCATCGAAACGAACATTGGAGGGACAAATGTGCTCCTTGATGTCGCAAAAGAATCCGGGATTCAGCGGTTCGTTCAGATTTCGACCGACGAGGTCTACGGATCGTTAGGACCGACAGGTAAATTCCGCGAGGACTCTCAGCTCCATCCAAACAGTCCCTACTCCGCATCAAAAGCTGCCGCGGACCTCCTCGCACTCGCGTATTATCACACGTTCGGGTTACCTGTTATCATAACCCGCTGTTCCAATAATTACGGTCCGTATCAATTCCCCGAAAAACTTATTCCGCTCATGATTGCCAACGCGCTTGAAAATAAGCAGCTTCCGGTCTACGGCGACGGTCTCAATATCAGGGACTGGCTCTACGTCCGCGATCATTGCACGGCTATCGACCTCGTTCTCATGAAGGGGAAGGTAGGTGAAGTGTACAATATCGGAGGTGAAAACGAGTGGAAAAATATCGATATTGTCCGACTGCTCCTTAAAATAATCGAAAAATCCGACAGTCTTATCACATTCGTGAAGGATCGGCTCGGGCACGACCGCCGCTATGCGATTGATGCATCGAAGATCATGAATGAACTTGGCTGGAAACCGATCGTCACCTTCGAAGAGGGTCTTGCAAAGACGATTAAGTGGTATATGCACAATAAATCGTGGTGGCGGCGGATTATGAATGGTGAATATCAACAATATTATCAGCAGATGTATGGAAACCGTTAAAAGAACCATGAACGATTCGCGAAAACTTCATCCTCTTCGGTATTTCACACATGCCTTGTTTATTATTGTGTTTTCTGTCGCTGTGTTATCGGCACAGGAAAAGCCGGCATCGATCCGTACCGGAAATATGGATGATCTGCTTCAGGAGAAAGCCGCCCTCACCGCCGTACAGCCTCAGGGTGTGGCGCTTGAGTCGGCCATCGACGGTGAATCGTACTACGTCGGACCCTCTGATGTCTTTTCTGTAAATATATGGATAAGTCCGCCCATTAATTTTACCCTTACGGTCACACCGGAGGGGACGCTGATCATTCCCACGGTTGGCGAGGTAAGAGTTACCGATATGTTGTTGGGCAAGGCAAAGGTGAGAATCATCGAGGAGATACGTAAGAAGTACATTACAACTGAAATTACGGCAACTCTCACTAAACCACGGCCGATCATTGTCACAGTGACAGGGAATGTTCTGAATGCAGGTTTGTATACGCTTACATCAATCGACCGTGCGACCAGGGCGATAGAGGAAGCGAACAAGCCGAACCGTTTACAGACACAGGGAGATCTGACACTGCTCTTCAATACGATGTCGACGCGTAATCTCATCATCAAGCATCGCGACGGGACGCAGGACAGGGTTGACCTTGCGAAGTTTCTCGCAACGAAAGAAGATCGATGGAATCCTTACCTCCGGGAAGGGGATGTCATAGTTGTTCCGCGGAAGAATCCTTTGAAGAACGTCATCGGGATTTATGGAGAAGTGAATTCTCCTGGACGGTACGAGTATGTAGACGGCGACAGCTTTCTCGATGCCGTGAAGATAGGTATGGGATTTACGCGGCTTGCCATCACCGACAGTCTCGAGTTCTCGCGTCTCAATAATGACGGCACGGCGCTCACGATGAGGATTATCAATATTAATGATGTTCTCGCGGGGAAAATTTCCGATTTTCCCCTTGAGCCCGGAGATCGTATCGTCGTCAAGGCAAGGAAGGAACTGCGTGAGGATTATCGTGTAACAGTTGGGGGGGAAGTTCTTTTCCCCGGCACTTATCCAATCACGAAGAATAGGACTAAGCTTACGGATATCATTCGGGCGGCCGGTGGATTTACGGAATTCGCTCTGTTGAAATCTGCTGAGCTGAACCGTCGATCTGTTGAGCCGACCGAAGTGGAGAAGGAGAGATTATTGAGCTACCGCGGCGGTGTTTCGCGGGAAGACAGCTCAGATTACTATCTTGAGACGGAAATCCGTCTTCGGAAGGAAATTGTGAATGTTGATTTTGAAAAGTTATTCCTTTCCGGCGATTCGACGCAGGATGTTATTCTGCAGAGTGAGGATATCGTCATTGTTCCGTCTGTTAAAAAGACGATCTACGTTTTTGGTCAGGTTGTTTCACCCGGGCACATCCCTTTCATTGCCGGCGAGGATGCTTTCTATTATGTAGGGAAAGCCGGCGGATTTACGGAGCGTGCACGCGACGGCGACATGAAGATCATCAAAGGGAAGACGAAGCAGTGGTTAGACCCGGATGAAACCGATATTGAGGACGGAGATTATGTCTGGATTCCGAAGGATCCGGACAGGCCATTTGCCTATTACATGACTATCGCGAGTCAGGCGGCCAGTGTGTTGAGTGTGATCATTGGGATAGCCGTGGTGATAGTTCAGGTAACTAATTAGTTCCGTCTCTAACTTGAATTATCCACGATGGAGGGATAATAATTTCATGGACGAAAAAAATATTGAAAAACGGAGAACAATAGTGCTGTGGACGATTATCGAGCATTTAGTATCCTGGAGAAAGTTTATTATCATTTTTACATGCATAGTAACTCTTATTGCACTTATGCTCGCATTTGTGTTACCGAAAGAATATCGTGCTACTGCAAAAGTTTTACCTTCATTGAAAAGTGATGTGTTCGGAATACTGGGCAACACATCGCTGGGCGGTTTAGCGAAAGATCTTACCCCGCTCATGGGTAATAAATTAACAATGAATACGGGGTATAACTATTTATCGATTCTTAATAGTAACCGCGCTCTTCTAAGATTAATAGACAAGTATGACCTTATGAGAATTTATTCAATTAATGATTCCTCATATGAGAAGACCCTGAAAAAATTGCGTGAGAATTTTTTTGCAGAAATTGACGAATATGGCGCAGTTGAAATATCGGTTTTCGATCGTGATCCTCACCGCGCTGCCCGGATGGCGAACGATCTCGTTGATATATTAAATGATATATCCCGTGAGCTTACATCTCAGGATGCGAAAAATAATCGTGAATTTATAGAAAAGCGATTAGAGAAAGTCAGAGAGGAACTCGCCCAAGCTGAAGAAAGTCTTAAGGTATTTCAGGAAAAGAGTGGGCTGGTGTTAACGCCCGAGCAATCCGCGGCTCTCGTTGCGATCGCTGAACTCTACGGAATGAAATCGAAGAAAGAAGTTGAATACGCAATTCTGAAAAAAAGCGTTACTCCTGACAACGAATTGCTTCAACAATTGAAGATCGAATTAGGTGAATTGGAGAGAAAACTCAATACTATCCCTTCAGCAGGTCTTTCTTCGATTCGATTATATCGGAGTGTCCTTATACATCAGAGAATTCTTGAATATCTCTTTCCCCTCTATGAGCAAGCGAAGTTACAGGAGGCACGGGATACTCCAAGCGTTCTCGTTTTAGATCGGGCAATTGCCCCTGAAAAAAAAGCACGCCCTCCACGCTTACTGATTGTATTGTCTGGCCTTTTTCTGGGCATATGTCTATCAACGATAATTGTACTCGTTGTGGAGAAAAGTGTACTCTATTCTGAAAATGAATCCGGGAAATTCCAAATATCCTGCAAAAGGATTGCTCAGAGATTGCAATCATCATTAATACCGAAGATCCGACAGCGCTGACCTGTAGGTGTTTCGGCTTTGTCCCGTTTACTCGAAACTCAAACCATGAGAATATGAGCACTATCTGCCGGAATTAATGAAATGAAATCTCTTGACAGGTGGTTGCTTGCTGCGGTTGCAGGTCATCTTTTTCTTTTCATCGAACGGAGTGAGGGAATTAGTGCTTATGAACTTATCTTTTCTGTAATATTCTATCCGGGATTAGTAGCCTGGTTCCTCATTAAGTGGTCGAGGAATGACCAGATTATTAAGGGTAAAAGCGAGCTTTTCATTCTCCTGTTCCTGCTTTTCGGTTTCATCAGTATAATAATTGGTAATATTTATGAGAGTGATATATTTAAAGGGATCCGGGAGTGGATGCTCTTCTTTCCGTATTTGTTATACTTCCCACTAAGAGACTACATTGTGGATGTCCGACGTCTGCGTACGATTCTGTGGATAGTACTTGTTATGGCTAGTTTAATTGCTCTGATGAGTATTGTTCGTTATTACACAGCATTGGGTTTTGCGCAATACCTGTTTGAAATCTGGGGGAAGAGACAGGTATTGGAAGAGCCTCTTTACATGAGTAGTGTCATTATCGGTATTTCCTTGCTTGCAGCCAGGGAGAAACCTCGTTGGTTACTCTTCGCGATTATTGTCATTAATATCATATCATTGGCGTTCACTTTCTCTCGTGGATATTGGGTGGCAACAGTCACCGGGATAGGGTTGATCCTTCTATTAAGCGATTGGAAGGTAAAAAGGCGGATAGTGTTATGGGGTTCTATGATATTATGTTCAATAATAGTGGTCATACTTTTAGTATTCCCGAATCTTTTTAATGCGATCAGTGAAGGAATATTACTGCGGCTCACATCCATTGGATATGGTGATATCTCTTTCCAGTCCCGTTTAATAGAATCGAGGACTGTCGTGAATTTGTTTTTTCAAAGTCCGATCATTGGTTATGGATTCGGTTCTCTATACTCCTATTATGATCTGATTTCACAACACCATGCTGTCACGTGGTATATTCATAATGGATATTTCTTTCTATTATTCAAGGTTGGAATACTAGGTTTCGCGTTGTATTTTTTGTTTTACTTAAACAGAACATATGCTATTTTCAGCCGTATTGTATCAATGACAAACGGTAACATAAAATCGTTAATATGTGGTTTATCAGTCATTCCTCTCGTTATGCTCTTACTCAGCTTTTCTTCGCCACAGTTTTATGATCGGGCATCCGTTCTCGTTCTGACGATCGTTTGGGGAATCGCCGCCGGTTTAAAGCAACAGGAGTCCTTGTGAAAGAGCGGCAAAGTATTATGAGAAACTTCAGATGGCTTGCCGGGACAAACCTCGCTGTCAAACCTCTCTGGCTCTTTTTCCTTTTCTATTCTGCCAGGGTGCTCGGTCCTAATCAGTTTGGCGAGTATATGTTGGCTCTCTCATATGTTTCTCTAGTTTATTCCATCCTAGAAGGTGGAATTGACATCTTCACAGTTAGAGAGCTTTCAACAGGACGCAAAGAATTTCAACATTTATTTCCTAACACAATGTTCATAAAAGCAGTGAGCGGATTAGGAACAGTCTGTGTTGTCATTATACTCTCGATGGTTCTGCTATCATCAACAGTGCCAAGTATTATCCTTATATATGGAGGTTTATACATCGTAGCATATTCGCTCACCACACACGCCAGATATATTTTCAGGGCGTTTGAGGTTTTAAAATACGAGGCAATTTCGATATTTATAGAAAAGATCGCTGTTGTAAGTCTGTGCCTGCTTGCGTTATTGTTGGAAAAAAGCGCTGTGATTTTTATGGCAGCATTTTCCATCGGATATCTGATTACGTGTGTTGTGACACTGTTTATCCTGTTGAAAAAAATCGGATTGCCTCAGTGGCGGATTACATGGAAGTATCTATGGAACGAAGTAATTCTCCCTGCCCTGCCATATGCACTGATGAGCTTCTTAATGGTTGTCTATTTTCGGTCAGCGACCGTAATGATTAAATTATTGATCGGAAATGAAGGAATTATTGGATATTACAATGCTGGATACAGATTAGTGGAAGCGTTTGTCCTTTTTCCTTCGATGGTGATTGCACCGCTCTACCCTGTGTTTGCAAGAAGAAACGCCGAAAAATCATATATCGGTACGCTTGCACTGAATTCTACAAGGATTATTACCGTCGTTTCACTGAGCATATGTTTGCTTTTTATTCTGTTGAGCAGGGAATTTACCCAGCTGGTCTACGGTGAAGAATTTTTACCTGCGGTAAATGCTATCCGATTTCTCCCTATTGCTATGGTACCAATTGGTTTGACTTGGGTATTTGGAACATTGGTTGCAGCGTCAGGAAGACAGTGGAGAGCTAATTTTTACCTCCTAGGAATTACGATAGCTAATATTGTAGGCCATTTGATAATGATTCCAAGTTATGGATTGATGGGAGCAATAAGTGTCACTCTTGCAACAGAATGTGCTGTTGCCATAACCAATATCTGGATTATGCGGGATTATATAAATTATGAATTTCTGTTGTTGCTCCTGAAATTTACAATTCCTCCAGTTGTGCTTTATTTATTTTATCTGGCGAATATTATTTTTGGATCTTTTATCCTCAAACTGTTAATCGTATTTTTAATACTCAGTGTTATATATGTTTCCCTGCGTCTTATATCTTTACGTGAAATAAAGAACGTATTTTCTTCAAAGAGTTGAGAAGATGGTAAATTCTGTTAAACCTAAAAATGTTTTAGTAGTACATCCCAATTTAAAAATATTGGGAGGAGCCGAGCTCGTTGCGTTACGGATAATTGCATTAGTCCTACAGCGGTATGGTTCACAAGTTACAGTGCTTACATTTGAAGGATTCGACGCTAAAAAGATAAATGAATATTTTGGATTAGGCAGATGGTCAGGCCTATTAGGAATTAAGACTGTCAAACCGCCGTTGGTACTTCGGATAGCATCGGGGAAATTCCACACTTTGAAAATCGCCTATCTTCATCGTATAGCGAAAAGAATTTGTCTGGATTACGATCTTTGTATAAGTACATACAATGAAATCGATTTTGGCACAACTGGTATACAATATATTCATCATCCGAATTTCGCAGGCCGCTCTTTCATGCGCAATCTGAACATCGTCGGACTGACGGATATCCGGGAAACCGTACCGTTTTTAGATTCACTCTATAGATTATTGGTGAGATTCACTGCTCGCCACAATAATGAAGGTATTGCGAGGAATATTACTGTTGTCAATTCACATTTTATGGAATGCATTGTCCATAGCCTTTATGGGATCAAGCCTACTGTTGTTTACCCTTTTCTTCACGTAAAACAAGAAACACATAATCAGTCATGGGATCAAAGGAAATTTCAATTTTTATCAGTTGGTAGAATTTCTCCGGAAAAAAACTTACTTGAGCTTCTTTCAACATTTGAGACAATAGCGCGACAATATCCCAATGCAAAGTTTATCATCCTTGGTAGAATGGACAGTCAGCAGTATTTAAATAATCTTCAGAGTGCGGCTGAAAAAATTAAAAACGTCAATATCGAAATCCTTCCGGATGCAACTGACGAAAAACGTAGTCAATTATATGCAGAAAGTAAATTTTACATCCATCCAAAACCGTATGAACATTTTGGTATATCTGTCCTTGAAGCTGCGTCAGCCGGATGTCTCACATTTGTGCATGATTCCGGAGGGATGATAGAAATAATCACTTCGGATGTTCTACGCTTTAAGAATGTGAGTGAATTAATATACAAACTGACAAGGTTAATTGATGATGCGACACTTCGAAACGATTCTTTAGATAAGCTGAAGTCATCTGTTAATAATTTTACTATTGAGAATTTTGATCGTGGCATCGAATCAGCTATAAACAATTTAAAAAGCCATTTATTGGGTAATGAAATACTGTGAATATTTTAATTATTAGTCCACTTGTACCCTATCCTCTCACCGATGGTGGTCGGATGGGAGTATTTTATCCGATAAAGTATCTATCAGGTCGGGGAAATTCTATCCACCTTGTATGTCTCTCTGAGGAGTATAATCCTCAAGGTATTGATTATTTAAAAAATCATTGCAAACTTGAAATAATACCGCATTCAAAAAAACCAACATTCCGAGGAGCTTTCTATTCACTGTTTAGTGATATTCCGTATGAAATAAAGCGGTTTCATAGTAAGTATGTTTTGGAATTTGTAAAACATATACTAGCGACTAATACATACGATATCATTCAGGTGGAAGGTATACACACAGCATTCTATGGTTTGGAGATTAAAAAGGAATGGGATATACCAGTTGTAATGAGGGCGCATAACATCCATTCTATGAATTTGCACCGGTTCATCCCACGACTTAAAAATCCACTACTAAAGCTATACCTTTCTATAGAGGCGAATAAAGTAAAGAAGTACGAAATCACTGCAAGTCAGAAGTATGATAGGGTCCTTACAGTCTCTGAAGTTGATAAACAACTTCTCCATTCCTGGAACGAGAAAATACGTTGTGATGTAGTAGAAGCTGGTGTCGATGTTGAGAAATATTCCTTGGAATACAACGACGAAGAAAAAAATACGATTCTTTGGATGGGTGCCCTCCAATGGAAACCTAACCAGGACAGTTTGCTGTGGTTCATTCAGGATATCCTGCCCGGGATTATTCGCAAGAAACCGGAAGTTAAAGTTTCCGTGGTAGGGAGTAATCCGCCTAAAAAGATTTCGCGTCTGCGTCATCCGAATGTCGAGATAGTGGGCACCGTCGATGATGTAAAGCCGTACTTGAAACGTACAGAGGTGTGTGTTGTTCCTCTAAGAATTGGCAGCGGAATACGATTGAAAATTTTAGAAATGCTCTCGATGGGAAAAGCTGTTGTCTCAACGTCCGTTGGTTGCGAAGGTCTGCCGGTAATACATGGTGAACATTTACTTATCGCGGATGAACCGGACAAATTTGCAGATGCTGTGCTAAAATTACTCAATTCTAGGGATATGCGCAGAGAATTGGGCGATAATGGGCACGAGCTTGTAAAAGATCAATATTCGTGGAGCCGTATCTCCGAGAAGCTTGAGCAGATCTATCTGGAAATCATCGATGAACGCAAAGGAATTAGAACCTGATAAATGTTAAAGATTTTATACATAGGATTGAAATATGATTACGGTATCCCATCACTCGGATACAGTTTTGAATACATGAATATCTATGATACGATGGTCCATATGAATGGTGTTGAGGTCAGTATCTTCCCATTCGACGAGGTAATGCGAAAAGTCGGTCGAGCGAAGATGAATGACCAATTGCTCCATGCCGTCGATAAGACGGAACCTGACCTGTGCTTTTTCGTCCTCTTCACTGATGAAATAACAAAATCAACAATTAAAAAAATATCTGAACGTGGCAATTTAATAACAATGAATTGGTTTGGGGACGATCACTGGCGGTTCGAGTCATTTTCTCGAATGTGGGCGCCTCTTTTTAACTGGATTGTGACAACCGACGGAGACTCATGCGAGAAGTATCGTGAACTTGGTATCAAGGATGTCATACTCAGTCAATGGGGCTTCAACCACCATTTCTATCAACCTGCTGTTCTTCCTTATGAATATGATGTAACATTTATCGGTCAGGTGCATTCACGGAGAGCCAAATTCATTCGTTCGCTTCAACGCTGTGGTGTGAATGTTTCCTGCTGGGGAAAGGGATGGCCTAACGGTCGAACAGATCAAAATGAAATGATCAAGCTCTATTCACAAAGTAGGATTAATCTCAATTTTACTGATAGTTCGCCGAGTTTTAGAATACGACCATTATTAAAAACATTTATCACCCGCCGAGCTGACGATACTTTTCGCATCAATACCTTCCCCGATGTGAAGGCACATCTGGTAACTCTCTTCACACCGAGACGGTCACAAATCAAGGGACGGAATTTTGAGATAACTGGCGCCGGGGGATTTCTTCTTACTCAGTATGCACCTGGTTTGGAGTCATATTTCCAACCGGATAAAGAAATTGCTATATTCTACGAGGCCGAGGATCTTATTGAAAAGATCCGCTTCTACCTTCTTCACGAGGAAATACGGGAAAATATTCGTCAAATGGGCCATAAACGAGCCATCCGCGAACATACATTTGAGGCACGGCTAGCGTCGATCTTCTCAAGTATCGGTTTAAGAAGTGAAATGAACACACCAAAAGAGTGATGAATATTCTGTTATTGATATTTTGGATTTCCGCAGGATTGATAGTATATACTTATTTTTTATATCCACTCATCCTTAAAATGATGACTTGGAAAAGGGAGCATAATACAAGGTATAGCGTTGGTAAGGATCTGCCGCGGGTTTCCATAATTTTCTCAGTGTACAACGAAGGAAAAGTGTTACAACGGAAATTGGAAAATCTGTCGGCATTAGATTATCCCCATGATAAAATTGAAGTAGTGATAGGTTCTGACGGATCGTCCGATGAGACAAACCAAATCCTGAAAAATTCTGTATTAACCGATCTGCGCTATAAGATTATGGAAAAACGGCGGGGTAAGTCGGCAGTTTTAAATGAACTCGTTACGCTTGCAAATGGTGATATTCTTGTCTTTACGGATGCGAATACTATGTTTCAAACTGATGCTGTGAAAAAGCTTGTACAGCACTTTGCTGACGCATCCATCGGAGGCGTTTGTGGCAATTTGAAACTCTCGGCTGATGGTCTTCCCAAGGAAGAAGTTGGTGAACCTTGGTATTGGCTGTATGAAAATTCTATAAAAAAAATGGAAAGTGATTTTTATACCATCGCAGGTGCATCAGGTGGTATCTATGCGATACAGAAAAAGCTATTCTTTCCTGTCCCCGTTCACAAAGCGATTGTAGATGATTTCTTAATTCCGCTTCAAGTAGTTAAAAATGGTTATCGGGTAATATATGAACCGCTCGCTCGTGCTTTTGAGCAGTCAACCGGCTCTGTTTTCAGCGAGTTTAAAAGAAAAGTGAGAATCGGTGCATCCAACTTCAGTACGATTTCAGAGTACAGGGCGCTCCTTCATCCCAAAAAAGGATTTATCTCTTTTGCATTATGGTCACATAAGATAATACGCTGGTGCGTTCCTTTTTTAATTCTACTTTTTTTTATTTCATGCTCTATCGTTAGTTCATATAGTACATTCTATACGATTATATTTTTTGGAGGTTTGCTATTTCTCTGCTTCGGATTCCTTGGATTTGTCGGAGAGCTCTTCCATATCCCGACCGGTATCTTTGGTTTACCGTACTATTTCATCGCAATGAATTCTGCTTTGTTTGTTGGTTTTATCAGATTTTTACGCGGTAAACAAAAATCTACTTGGGACGTTATTCGTTAAGTAGTTTTATAATGAACGAGAAATTACGAACAATAGTAATTGATTTTTTCACCATAAATTTGGCGTGGATCGTATACTTCCTCTTCAGGATACGAACCGGCTGGATCTCCTACATAGCAGAACCCGATCTGCTCTTTCCAATGCTTGCAATTTGCGTGTATTGGCTCATTCTCTTTTTTCTCTTCGGTCTCTACCGTCCCTGGTACGCAAAATCGCGGCTTGATGAATTGACTACAATTTTTAGAGCCGTCACATTCGGAGTCCTTTTTCTGTTCTTCGTTATCTTCATCGATGATCGCGGTATCGGATCGCCGCTCCAGTCCAGACTCCTCATTGCGCTCTACTGGCTCGTCATGATCCTTTTCGTCGGGAGCGGCCGGTTCCTTATGCATACTTTCCAGCGTCGGTTGCTCAAGGCAGGTATCGGCCTGCATAATACCCTGATCGTCGGGTGGTCACCTAAGTCAAAAGAACTTCTCGATTCGGTAATTTCACATCCGGCGCTCGGCTACAAAGTCGTGGGATTTGTCTCACCAAAAAAAGAGTACAGCAGGGAGTCGTACAGGGATCTGCCCCTGCTCGGTTCATTCGACGAATTACCAAGGTTGATCGCCGAACATAATGTGAAAGATATCTTAATATCCATGGACTCCTCTGAACACGATCAACTATTGAGAGTCATATCATGGTGCGATTCGAGTGCGGTGAGTCTGAAAATCATACCTGATCTGTACGACATCATCAGCGGACAGGCACGCACGAATCAGATTTACGGTTTTCCTTTGATTGAAATCATGCCCGAACTCATGCAGCCCTGGGAACGCGCGGTGAAGCGGTCAATCGATATCATCTTTTCACTGATGGTTCTCGCGGTCGGTCTGCCGCTCTGGCTGCTGATAGCTCTCGCAATCAAACTCGATTCCAAAGGTTCGGTGTTCTATACGCAGGAACGTGTCGGGAAAGAGGAGAAACATTTTAAAATCATCAAGTTCCGTTCGATGTACGAAGGCGCAGAACACACATCCGGTCCTGTGTGGGCAAACAAAAAGGATCCCAGAGTAACCCGCGTCGGGAAAATCCTGCGCCGACTGCGAGTTGACGAGATCCCGCAGTTGATCAACATCCTCGACGGCGATATGAGCCTCGTGGGCCCGCGGCCCGAACGTTCTTATTTTGTGGATCAGCTCTCGAAAGAAATCCCTCTCTACCGGCGCAGACTCAAAGTCAGACCGGGCATCACAGGATGGGCGCAGGTAAAGCATAAGTACGATGAGAACATTGAGGACGTACGTAAAAAAGTACAATATGATCTGTTCTATATCGAGAATATATCGCTCCGGCTCGATTTTAAAATTCTTCTCAATACGATAACTGTCGTCTTCCTCGGTAAGGGCCATTGAATATTCCGTACAATATGGGCTTACATGGTAGAGTGAAATACTTCGCAGTTTCATTTATTACGATTCTGTCGCTTTGTGCATATGAATCCTCGAGTCAGGTGGAAACCGTTCCCGTACAGAATCAGGTGTATGAATTTCTGGAACGCATGGCTGTAAAAGGAGTCCTCCCACTCTATTCCAATGCGATGATTCCGTTGTCGCGCAAAGAAGTTGCCGATAATCTTGTCCGCGTAGGTGAACAA
>CAYGZY010000031.1:0-15147 GCA_964354485.1 uncultured Chlorobiaceae bacterium
CGTTCTTCTGCTGGATGAACCGACATCGGCTTTAGCACACCATGAAGTTGACAGCTTGTTCAATATTATTCAGATGTTAAAAACAAAAGGTGTTTCGATCGTTTATATTACCCACAGACTGCACGAAGTTCAGCAGATTGCAGATAAGATCTCAGTTCTTCGAGATGGTAAATGCGCGGGAACTCTCGATAAAAATGATTCAACACCTGCAAAAATTGTGAAAATGATGTTCGGTGATCTTCCCGAAAGAATCAAACCAGCTTTTCCGAAAATTCCGGATCATCCAATCCTTGAAGTGATAAATTTTCAGAAAGAGGGAAAATTTTCCGATATCAGTTTTAAACTCTTCAAGGGAGAGATTCTCGGAATCGCAGGGATGTTGGGTTCCGGTCGCACTGAATTGCTCAGGGCAATATACGGCGCGGATCTCATTGACAGGGGTGAAATTATCATCGAAGGAAAATCACAGTCCTCGTTGACGCCTGTGATAGCTAAACAACTTGGAATCGCTTTCATTTCTGAAGACCGAAAAGAAGAAGGACTTGTTCAAAATCTCAGCACGAGAATCAACATGTGCTTGGCAAGTTACAATCTGATTTCAAATAAGGGAATTCTAACAAAACAGCGCGAATACAGAGTTATCAAAAAATTTATAAAAGAATTGGATATAAAAATAGCCGATGCTGAACAGGCAGTTTCGTCGCTCAGCGGTGGTAATCAGCAGAAGGTCATTATCGCAAAGTGGTTGAATACCCACCCCAGAATTATCCTGCTGGATGAACCTACAAGAGGTATCGATATTCAAACCAAACAGCAGATATTTCAGATAGTTTCGGAGCTGAGTGGGAAAGGTATAAGTTCAATATTCGTTTCCACCGAGCTTGAAGAACTGCTGGAGGTTTGTCATAGAATTTTGATAATGAAAAAAGGCAGGATTGTAAAAGAGATTCAGCCGAAAGAAATTACGGCTGATGAACTGTTTCTCGCGTGTATGGAAAATTAAAAGTTATTAGGAGTCGAAATGCTCGAGCGTGCCTTGGCGTCAGTAATTAAAAAGCATATGATGGAAGTGATACTTCTCATTCTCTGTGCAATCCTGGCTATAAAAGCCGAAAACTTTTTTTCAACGGATAACCTTCTAAACGTTCTCCGTAATGTATCCATGCAGGGAATTATCGCCTTTGGTATGACCATGGTTATCATTTCTGGGGAAATTGATTTGAGTGTTGGTTCTGCGGTAGCGTTCGCAGGTTGTTTTACAGCATACCTGACACAATACGGTGCAAGCACCGGTTTACCCATGCAGGTTGCAATACCTCTGGCGGTACTTGCCACCTTGATAATGGGAATGTTGGTGGGATCTTTCACCGGATTTATCCGAATGAAATTTCAGGTTCCGACTTTCATTACAACGCTCGCGTGGATGACGGCGTTATCCGGGACAGCGGAGTTGATTACGGATGGCTTTCCTCTGACGCCGTTCCCTGAGTGGTACAACTTCATAGGTGGCGGCTATTTATACGGAGTTCCATTCCCGGCGATTGTATTCATTTTTGTGTTTATTATCGTCCATTTTGTTATGAATTATACTTCTTTTGGTCGAGCGATTTATGCGATAGGCGGAAATATGGAAGTTGCGAGACTGAGTGGCATAAGAGTGAAGGCGGTTAAAATAACGGTTATGGGCATTGTTTCGTCCCTGGCGATGATGAGCGGAGTTATGCAGTCTTCGGAAATAATGTCCGGTTCGCCCACCACAGCGAAAGGGTGGGAACTGGACGTTATTGCCGCGGTCATAATTGGTGGAACAAATTTAATGGGCGGGGCAGGGACAGTGAAAGGCACATTAATTGGTATAATTTTCCTTGGTGTCCTTGTTAATGGCATGACGCTCATAAATGTTAACGAATACTGGCAGCATGTGGTTCGTGGCTCACTTATTCTGCTTGCAGTGCTCGTAAATCGGTTTCAGCTGCAAAAAATGAGAGAATAATCCTGTGAAAGAAATGGCATCCCTCGAACGCTGCATTACCGTCCTTAATAATGAAATTCCGGACCGCGTGCCTGTTGTTCCACAATCTTTCCTTTTTGCGTGTGAGATTGCAGGTTACTCAATGTCTGATGTAAACCATGATCCAAAACTAATGGCTAATGCGCTTATCGTCTGTCAGGAAAAGTTTGGGTACGACGGCTGCGTCATTGACTTCGATGATGCCTCCCTCGCCGAAGCTTGTGGTGCGAAAGTGATATATCGTGAAGACGAGCCTGCTGTCGTTGATGAAAGCGAACCGTTACTCAAAGACCTCCATTATGTGGAACATCTGCCTCTCCCCGATCCATACGCATCTCCTCGGTTACAGCATTGGCTGGAAACGACACGCATGCTTGTCGATGAGATCGGCGACCATGTATTCATCATGGGAAGGGCGGATCAGGGTCCTTTCAGTCTCGCATGTCTGCTGAGAGGTACGCAGCAATTCATGCTTGATATAATGACTGAAGAGCATGAATTGATCGGGAAGGTTATTGATTACTGCCGGCAGGCCTGCGCGCTCTTTGCCATAGCGCAGAAGGATGCCGGAGCACACGCGACTTCTGCCGGAGATGCGTTAGCGGGACCGAATATGATTTCACCGGACATGTACCGGAAGTTCGCGCTTGAGCCGGAACGGAACCTGACGGAAGAAATTCAGAGATATGGCATACCTTTTTCAATTCATATCTGCGGAAACACCAACTCAATACTTCCGGACATGATAACAACGAAAGCAAGAATTCTTGAAGTAGATTGGCCCGTGAACATGGATGAGGCCCATAAGCTGTGCGGGATGAATACTGTTCTCATGGGGAATATCAATCCGAGTGATCCGCTGGTTTTGGGAAATCCGGATGCCGTTGATGCGGCAGTAAAGAAAATAATTCAACAAACGAAGGGCAGGAATTTGTTTGTAAGTTCAGGATGTGCCATGGGAAGAAATACAAAACCGGAAAATGTGAAAGCAATGGTTAATGCTGTAAAGATATATGGTACGTATGAGCAACTGCTGGAAATGAACCTATGATGCCATCTTCTGCGGTACACGCACAATGAAGGCAACCGAATTTTATCCTGATTACACAAATGTACTTCAGGTTGTACAAAACCGGAAACCCAGACGCTTACCCCTCTATGAGCATCATATTGATTTATCATTCATCGCGAAAACGTTAAACACTGATATCACAATTCAAGGGAATAAACCACACGATCTCCGGGAATATTATAAAAAGATTATTAATTTTTGGAAAAATATGACTTATGATGCTTTTGATTATGAAGCTTCGATTTGCGATATTTTCCCGTCTCATGGCGCAATATTTGGCGGGAAATCCGGTCCTATCCAGACACGGGATGATTTTGAAAAATATCCGTTCAGTGATATTCCAAAACTATTTTGGGAAACGTATACTCCCCATCTCGAGGCCGTTCGCGCTGTCCTGCCGGCAGGGATGAAAGTCTATGGGGGATGCGGATACGGGATTTTTGAGGCCAGCGAAGATCTGGTTGGATATGAATCATTATGCACCATGCAATATCTGGTTCCCGATCTCTTTGCTGATTTATATAAAAAGATCGGAGATCTTTACATCACGCTCTGGTCAAGAATGGTAGATCGGTATTCTGATATTTTTGTGTTTTTCAGAATGGGCGACGATCTGGGTTACAAGACATCAACGTTACTGGCTCCTGAAATAATCCGAACGCACATTCTTCCGCAACACAAAAGAATCATCGACCTGGTTCATAAGGCGGATAAACGTTTCCTGTTGCATAGTTGCGGTAACATTTTCGACGTAATGGAGGATATTTTAACTCTTGGAATTGATGCGAAACACTCTCATGAAGATCAGATTGCTCCGTTTAAAAAATGGATTGAGCTGTATTCGCAAAGAATAGGATTGTTCGGAGGAGTGGATGTCAATGTCCTATGTCTTTTTTCATATGATGAGATTTATAAAAAGGTATTGAATGACACTGCTGAATTCCGGAGAATGGCAAAAGGATACGGTCTCGGTTCAGGTAATTCCATCGCAGGGTATGTCCCTACAGAAGGATTTATGGCGATGATTGACGCAGCGAAAGAAATTCGTCGGCGTGAAAAAAGCGAATGATACCCCAGGAATATTTTTATTAGCATAACTATAATACATGAATTGAAAAACCCTGGCTGTTTATCGATGAAAATACTATCGACTGGTGTGTATATATTTTCAGGAGTAGAATAAAATATGGTGATTTCTGTTTTACGAATATGGTTCATGGTATTCGTGGCGACGAATGTGCTTTCTCCGTTCTCCAATGGATTGCAAAAAATTACGCTCGTCAGTGACGGAGCCTCTAAATATTCCATTTTTCTCTCCCCCGCAGCATCCACCATCGATTCGCAGGCAGGGTTCGTTCTTCAAAAATACATTCAAATGATTTCTGGCGCTCTTTTACCTGTGAAACTACCGTCAATGCAGGGAACAAGTCCAGCTATTTATATCGGAAGTACAGGCCGGTCGAAAAACATTCCTTCAGATATCAACTGGCCGGCACTGGAAGAGGACGGATTTATCATTAAGACTACAGATCGAGATATTATTATCGCAGGAGGGTCCGAAAAAGGTTCATTGTATGGTGTTTACACTTTTTTAGAGATGTATCTTGGTTGCAGGAAATACAGCCCAACAGTTGAGGTTATACCCACGCATTCTACAATTATCCTGAATGATATTAACGCCATGCAGGTGCCGAAGATTAAATTCCGCGACGCATATTACTATGATCCCGAATACATGGCGTGGCATAAGCTTGATAACCACAGCGATATATTTGGTATGTACGTCCATACATTTCGTCAGTTCATTCCACCCGAAAAGTATTTTTCTGAGCATTCAGAATATTTTACAATGACAAAAGCAGGAAGGATATCTGATGCCCAGCTATGTCTGACGAATCCTGATGTCTTTCGTATCATCGTCGATGAGCTGAAGACGAGAATTCAAGAAAATCCTTTGAAACAGTATTGGTCTGTTTCGCAAAACGATACCTACAGCCCTTGTGAATGCAATGCCTGCCGGTCGATCGACAGCACAGAAGGTTCAGCATCGGGCTCCCTGCTCGCATTTGTTAACAGAGTCGCAGATCAATTCCCCGACCGAACAATATCTACTTTAGCGTATCAGTATACACGCGCCGTACCGAGGACGATAGTCCCGCGAAAGAACGTTAACATAATGCTCTGCAGTATCGAGTGTAATCGGAGTAAACCTCTCTCGACGGATCCATCGAGTGCTTCGTTCCGGAAAGATGTGGAAGATTGGTGCAGGTTGACCAATAATATTTACCTGTGGGACTATGTTGTCCAGTTTCGTAATCTAATAAGTCCTTTCCCGAATTTGAGAGTTCTTCAACCGAATATTCAATACTTTGCAGCTAACGGCGTTAAGGCAATTTTTGAACAGGGCTCCGGAGGTACCTTAAGTGAATTTAAAGAGCTCCGTACCTACCTCATCGCGAAACTGCTCTGGAATCCGTATCTTAACATCGATTCCCTCACGAACGATTTTCTGCGTGGCTACTACGGTGCAGCAGAGCCATTTATACGGTCATATATCGACCGTATGCACGATGCTCTGGAAGCTTCGGGTGAAGATTTACAGATTTACGGTTATCCGTTGCCCTCGAAGAACGGATATTTGTCGGATGAAAACATGGATGCATATACCGCTTATTTTGATAAGGCAGAGGATGCTGTAAAAAATACGCCAGAAATTCTGCAACGCGTCCACGCCGCCCGGCTTCCGCTACAGTTCGCACTTCTAGAGCAGTCGAAGATCTATGGTACGGGGGAACGCGGTTGTTTCTTTCAGGATTCCACCGGCAGCTGGAACGCAAAACCGTCGGTCGTAAGTATGCTGGAATTATTCGTAAAGAGCTGTAATGAGTTGGGTTATAGTGCGATTGAGGAAATGGGTACAAAGCCCGATCAGTATTATGAAGTAACGAAAAAGTATTTCGATAGCGGCATAAAAAATCACCTCGCGTCCGGGAAATCCATCCTGATGAAAAGTCCTCCAAGTCCAAAATACCACAATGGTGATGCCTCTGCATTAACCAACAGCCTGCGTGGATGGGAAGATTATCATATGCACTGGGTGGGGTATGAGGGAGAAATGATGGAAGGGACTATCGACCTGGGTGCAGTCAGGGAAATACATTCTATCACGGCGAATTTCCTGCAGGATATCAACTCTTGGATTTTTCTTCCCTTGGAAGTTGAGTATGCAATCTCGGAGGATGAACGGCAGTACCGAACTGTTGCAAAGATTAAGAATACGATACCCGACAAACAGAGCGGTACATTTGTGGAACCGTTTCGTATTGAGCTGGAGCCGTCGAATGCACGGTACATCAGGATACGGGCATCCAATATGAATATCTGCCCTGACTGGCACAAAGGTGCCGGAGGGCTGGCATGGATTTTTGCCGATGAAATTGTGGTTGAATAGCTGTTGATAGATAGAAGGAAAATGCAATGAAATACCGGTTGTTGATGATTGTTCTCTGCGTTGGTACGTTCGGCCTGCTGGTAAGCTCAACTGCTCAGCAAACGGATACTATTATAGTAAAGGAAGGATTAGCGTTATCCCTCGGAAAGGGGTATGCCGAACTTATCATCGCGCCGAATCCGGTCGAAGCAAAACTCGCCATCGGTAAGTGGAGAGCACCGCGCCTTAACGATAGAGAAACAATGGCAAACGGCGATATGCAGACATGGAGGTCAATCAAGTCGGATGAGAAGGGATGGTTTTCCGATTCGATTCTCAGGAGTTGTTATGTCTATGCGTCAGTTATTGTGCCGTCGGATCGAGTAATGATCCTGGAAGCTATGGGCGATGAAATGGTATATGTTAATGGTTCACCACGATCCGGCAATCCTTATTGCCTTAAGGATGTTTATGAATCCTGGGAACCGCGGTTTGATTATTCTCTATTACCAGTTCAGCTGAGGAAAGGAAAAAACGAAATCCTTTTCCGCTGCAGCCGCGGTGCGTTAAAGGCGCAGCTTTACCCACCCAAGCGATCGGTTATGTTTAATACGAGGGATATGACTATTCCGGATTTTATCATTAATCATCCTATCGATACGTGGGGATCAATAGTAATACTGAATTGCACCGATAAGGCTATCGACAATCTCGAGATCGTTTCATCACTTGGTATAGATCATGTAAGTGCTCCGGTCAAAACAATCCAACCGATGAGTGTCATAAAAACACCTTTTCATGTAATTGCACCTGCACAAAAAGAAAAGGGTCCTGCACCGGTTTCGCTTACTTTATTAAGTAAACGCGGTGAAAAAAATGAAATCATGGATTCTATGTTGGTGCAATTCAGAGTATTAGATCTCGGTGACAACCGTAAAGAAACATTTTTCAGCTCAATTGATAGCAGTGTTCAGTATTATGGCATTAATATAAAACATAAATCTATGCAGAGTAACGGGATGCCAGATACTATTCTTGGACCTGATAAAGCACTTTTCCTCTCGCTCCATGGTGCGTCTGTCGAAGCGATCAACCAGTCGGGCTCATATTTTCCAAAGTCATGGGGACACATCGTAGCACCCACAAACCGCAGGCCGTACGGATTTAACTGGGAAGGGTGGGGCAGACTCGATGCGCTCGAGGTCATGGACGTGGTAACACAACGCTACCCAATAGATATGGACCGTATTTACCTAACTGGTCATTCAATGGGTGGACATGGAACATGGCATCTTGGTTCGCTTTATCCCGATAAGTTTGCAGCCATCGGACCGAGTGCAGGATGGATAAGCTTCTGGACGTATCGGTACCGGGGGCAACAAACGGCGGACACGACCGATGTCCGGAGAATGATTCGGCGGGCGACTACGCCGAGTGAAACTTTTGACCATCTGCCCAATTACGCGCAAATGGGTGTTTATATCCTCCACGGATCGGAAGATGATAATGTGCCTCCGGAGCAGTCACGGTCCATGGTTGAAAAGCTGCAGAACTCACACAATGACTTCGTATATCATGAACAGCCGGGCGTCGGACACTGGTGGGATATTTCCGATGAGCCGGGCACTGATTGCGTGGATTGGGCACCGATGTTCGATTTCTTTGCCCGCCATGCCCGACCATTTCAACATCAGATCCGCGAAATAAAATTCTTAACATCGAATCCGTCTGTCTCGTCAACGAACTACTGGCTCACCATCGATGCCCAGCATGAACAACTGAAGCTCAGCTCTGCTGCAATTCGTTATGATCCCGGAGCACGGAGATTCAGCGGTGTTACGAAGAATGTAGCAAGAATCGCTCTTGACCTCGATGTAGGGTATTCACCGGGAAATCTGACCGTCGAGCTGGACAGCCAGAAAATCACCGTTCTACCCGGATCGGCACATGAAAACAAATTATGGTTTGAGATGACTGCCGGGAAATGGAATGTCGCCTCAGTGCCTTCTGTAGAGTTGAAGGGATCGCATCGCTACGGAACGTTTCAGGAAGCATTCCGCAATAATGTAATGTTTGTTTATGCAACCGGCGGCTCCCGCGAGGAAAACAAATGGGCATTCGATAAAGCCCGCTACGACGCCGAGAAACTCTGGTACCAGGGAAATGGTTCGGTTGAGGTCGTCGCAGACACAAAGTTTGATGTCCGGAAGGATGACAATCGCAACATTATTCTCTATGGAAATAAAAATTCCAACAAAGCCTGGAGTGCACTCCTGGCGAAAAGTCCGGTAGAGGTCGGGAACGGTTACGTGCGGATTGGGACTGAGAAGTTCCGTGGAAATAATTTAGCCTGTATATTTGTAAGACCCCGAACAGGCAGTCGAAATGCCAGCGTTGGGATTGTTTCCGGGACCGGTATTATCGGAATGAATTTAAACAACCGTCTGCCGTACCTGAATCCGGGAATCGGGCTTCCCGACTGTACCATTTTCGATTCGGATATCCTCCTGAAAGGAGAAGAAGGAATTCTCATGACCGGTTTCTTCGGACTGGACTGGACGGTCGAGAATGGTGAATTTGTCAGAAAAAATCCGCGATAATCTTCCATATTACAGAATGAGCGTAATACATTAGATTTCAGTTTGTTGATGATTCTTTTAAGCGGGAATAATTTTACTCAGTGAAATGGTAGATTTTATATAACGAAAGGAGCAGTGTTATCATGAAAGGAATATTTTTTATTGTATCCATATTCATTATCGGCATCGTCATCATGCCCGGATGCCAGAAGAAGGAGCATGCTATGGAAGTAACACAGGAAAAATTTGGCGCTATATCCGATGGACAGGAAGTAACGCTCTATACCATGAAGAACGAGAATGGCATGGTCGTAAAAATCACCAACTACGGGGGAATAGTTACTGAATTATGGGTACCCGACAAAGGCGGGGTGCTCGGAGATGTAGTACTGGGATTCAATAACCTCACAGATTACATGGGCGATCATCCCTACTTCGGCTGCATAGTCGGCCGCTATGCGAACCGGATAGCGGGTGGTAAGTTTAAATTGGACGGTAAGGAATATACTCTTGCAAAGAATAATAGTAATAATCACCTCCACGGTGGAATGAAAGGTTTTGATAAAGTTTTGTGGAAGAGCAGTAAGCAATCCGGGAGAGATAGCGTGGCTGTCCGCCTGCAATATGAGAGTAACGACGGGGAAGAAGGGTACCCCGGCAAGTTAAGCGTTTCAGTGACATATGCTCTGAATAATAAGAACGAATTACGCATACACTACGAAGCAACGACGAGTAAACCGACGGTCGTGAATCTTACTCACCACGGCTACTTCAACCTCGCCGGCGCCGGCAGCGGAGATGTTTTGAAACATGAATTAATGATCAACGCTCAACAGTATACCGTAGTGAATGAAGAATTAATACCGACAGGCGAGTTACGGTCAGTAGAGGGAACTCCAATGGATTTCCGATCGCCTTGTCCTATCGGCAAACGTATTGATATGGTCGAAGGCGGATATGACCATAACTACATCTTGCATCGCGAGGATGTTTCTCTCACACTCGCTGCCCGCGTCACTGAACCGGTGAGCAAGCGCGTTATGGAAGTATGGACAACCGAACCGGGCATACAGCTCTACACCGGAAATTTCCTCGACGGCTCACTAAAAGGGAAAGGTGGAAAAGTTTACGGGAAACATTACGGCTTTTGTCTCGAAACACAGCATTTTCCTGATTCACCAAATCGACCGGATTTCCCGTCGGTGATACTCCGCCCCGGCGAAACATATATGCAATTGACAGTCTACAAGTTTTCTGTTGAACAATAATGCTGTTTGCGTAATAAACCATGAAACAGAAAATCAAGAAAATATTTGTAACAGGTTGCTTTGACCTGCTTCACAGCGGGCATGTCGCTTTTTTAACAGAGGCGGCGGAATACGGTGATGTGTACGTCGGCATCGGATCAGACCGCACTGTCTATAATCTCAAGGGACGGTATCCCGTCAACAATCAGGATGAACGCAAGTACATGCTGGAAGCTTTCAGGTGCGTTAAGCGATGTTCTATAAATTCCGGTTCAGGAATTATGGATTTTAATGATAATCCGGATGCACTGAATGCGGATATCCTCTACGTGAATGAGGATGGTAATTCACCCGATAAAGAAAAGTTTTGCGAGGAGCATGGAATAGAGTATATCGTGAGTAAGCGTATCCCGCATGGAACACTCCCGGTCCGGTCGACGACAGCTCTGCGGATTGAATGCAATATTCCTTTTCGGATCGACCTTGCAGGGGGCTGGCTCGATCAGCCATATGTATCGAAGTTTATTCCCGGTGCGGTAATCACTATCTCCATTGAGCCGACAGTCGAATTCAATGATCGGAGCGGCATGGCATCGAGTACGAGACGGAAGGCAATTGAGCTCTGGCACTTCGATATTCCGGGCGGTGATAAGGAAAAACTTGCAAAAATGCTGTTCTGCTATGAAAATCCGCCCGGCACGGGTGAAGTTTCAGGTTCACAGGATGCACTCGGAATTGTACTACCGGGCGTGAATCGATTGTACTATGAAAACGATTACTGGCCATCGAAGATCGACTCGGTGAATGATGAGTCCGTTCTCAGGTTCATTGAAGAGAACCTCTACCTGATTACACTGGAACCGCGTGCGAAGGCTTTTTCTGTGCTCGACGGCGCAGATCCGAATATGGAAGGGGCAAAGCGGTTATCAGAAGCTGCTGACGGCTGCTGGAAGGCTCTCCTAGGAAAAGATCTCCGGCAGTTTGGAAAATATTTCACCGCGTCCTTTGAAGCACAGGTGAGCATGTTCCCCAGAATGGTTGACGACAACATCCGTTCTGTCATTGATAAGTATAGATCCGCGGCATGCGGCTGGAAACTGTCGGGAGCGGGCGGTGGAGGATACCTGATTCTGGTATCGGACAAGCACATTCCGGATACGTTAAAAATAAAAATACGGAGAGGTGAATAATTACATTGAGAATTCAATAGAAAAACAAAGGAGATATCATCCATGATATACTATATTGCTTCCATACTTGTACTGCTGCTGATTACATCCGGTTGTAAGGATCAAAACAGTAAGGACCAAGTGGTTGGCGGAAATAAAGATTCAAGTGTGAGTCAAGTGCAGGTAAAGCGATACTGCATGACATTAGACCTGAAAGAAGATCCCAAACTCATCGAAGAGTACAAGTACTGGCACCAGTCGGAACACATATGGTCTGAGATACCTAAGGGCATCCGTACAGTTGGAATCCTTGATATGGAAATATATCTGCTGGGTACCCGGCTGTTCATGATCATGGACGTACCGGAAGACTTCAACTTCGATCAGCAAATGGCGAAGCTTGCCGAATTACCGCGTCAGAAGGAGTGGGAAGCGTTCGTCTCAAAGTTTCAGAAGTCATCACCCGATGCGGCATCCAGCGAAAAGTGGAAGCTAATGGATAAAATATTTGAACTCCCCTAAATAATCAACTTAGTTCCAATATTACAGAGCAGAGAGTTTCAGATGAAAATTTCAGGGATTGATGCTTCGGTTATCATCTTCTACCTTCTGGGAATCGTAGGTCTCGGCATATGGGCAGGTTACCGCAGAAAACGCGGCGGCGAAGGAAGCCACTATTTTCTTGCCGGTAATACTCTCACCTGGCCGATTATAGGCCTTGCAATGTTTGCTGCGAACATCTCGACGGTCCATCTTGTAAGTCTCGCAGAATCTGCATACAAGTACGGTCTGATCTATGGTAACTTCGAATGGATGGCAGGGTTCGTACTAATCCTCTTGTCATTATTCTTCGCACCACTGTATCTTCGATCCCGGGTACCGACGCTCCCCGATTACTTAGAGCGCCGGTTTAATCGCCGCTGCAGGGATTGGCTTGCTTATATTTCTATCATCTCGGCTATCGTCATCCACATCGGGGTTGCACTCTACACGGCTTCGTGGGTACTGCGCGGTATTCTCGGACTACCTCCCGGCGCTACGCTCTTCGGGATTGATGCCCTGTTCTTCTTCATTATCATTCTCGGTACCCTCACCGGCATATATACCATGATCGGCGGACTGCTGGCCGTCGTCATGACCGAAAGCGTCCAGAGCATTTTACTTCTTGTTGGTGCGGTGTGTATCACAGTTGTCGGATACATTAAAGTTGGAGGATGGTCGGCTCTCGTTAGTACACTCTCTTCGAATCCTCATCCAATGAGCGATATTCCGGGATCCGGTATTACATGGGGTACGGGGAATTTCCTAAACATGCTCAGACCAGACGGTGATCCATCTGGATTGCCGTGGTATTCTATTTTTCTCGGGTACCCCGTTCTGGGTATCTGGTACTGGTGCTGCGATCAGACAATAGTACAGCGTGTCCTTGCCGCCCGCGATGAAAAACAGGCGCGTCTGGGACCATTATTCTGCGCGTTTATAAAAATCCTGCCCGTCTTTTTCTTCGTGTTGCCTGGCGTGATTTGTGTTGCTCTTGTCCAGACTAACTACTTTAACGGTGAAGCGCCGGCCGTTGCCGCAGATACATACACGTTTATGATCACTCATATGCTCCCAATTGGTTTGAAAGGATTGATCGCGGCCGCGCTCCTTGCGGCGGCTATGCAAACCTGTTCGGCTGCACTGAACTCAACTGCCACGTTATTTGCGTATGATATCGTAAAACGTTATAAGCCCGCAACAAGCGACCACCAACTGGTAACCATCGGCAAGATTACAACCGTTGCCGCTACTATTCTTGCTATTGTACTGTCACCAATTTTTGGTCACTATACAACGATAATAGAAGGTCTCAATAAGCTTATTTCCTACATTGCACCCCCGATCACGGCAGTATTCCTCTTCGGTGTATTCTGGAAGAAAGCTTCGGGAAAAGCCGCTTACATTACCCTGATTGCCGGTGCGGTTCTCGGACTTATTATGTTCGTTCTTGATTGGAATGGCTGGTATACCGGTAATTTTATGATGACAGCTTTTTACCTTCTGGTCATCTGTTCCGCTGTCATGGTTCTGAGTTCTAAAATATATCCGGAACCTCTGCGCGAAGAGGCTCAGTCTCTCATCTGGAAAAACTGGAAGGAACCCCTGAGCGGTGAATCGGGCGGTAAAGGACTCAGTAACTACCGCGTTCTCTCGCTCACTGTTTTCATAACATTCATTGTTCTATATTTCATATTCAGGTAGAGGCGCCATGGTGAGAAATTTATTATATCATCTTATAATAGTCTTGATTGCACTCATCCTCAGCGGAATCCCCGGAGTCATTCTGGCGCAGGCAGAGAGAGCTTTACCATCCTCAAAACACGACTTCCATTTTACGGAAATTCCTAAAAAGTGGGATGAAGGAATACCTCTCGGGAACGGGATGATGGGTGCGCTCATCTGGCAGCGCGACGGATCACTCCGTTTGGCTCTCGACAGGGCGGATCTCTGGGATTTGCGGAAAGTGAAGGAGTTTGAGCGCCCGGAATTCCGTTTTTCATGGGTGGTCGATCAGGCAAGGAATAACAATTACGGGAAGGTCCAGGAACTCTTCGATTTGCCGTATGATCGTGATGCGACTCCTACAAAAATTCCCGCAGGTGCAATTGAAATTCTCATTCCGAACATCGGTGATGTTGAATCCGGTACACTAAGACTGCGCGATGCGACGTATGAAATCCGCTGGCGAAATAATACTCGCTTCACGGCGTTCATCCATGCGACTGAACCACGCGGCTGGTTTTATGTTGAAGGGCTTCCGAACCGCATTAAGCCGCAGGTACTTCCGCCTCCCTACGGCAAGTATGAGATGGATGAAAAGAACGGCAACAGCGGCCCTGCTGGCAACGACTTACGGCGATTGAATTACCCCCCGCCGGTTGTCCGGGAGATGGAGCGGGAAATTCTGTACCACCAGGACTGCGCCGATGGTTTTGCATACGATCTGTGGCTTGGGTGGATATATATTGACGGCAGTTCGCTCCTCGGGTGCTGGACAATCACCCCAAATAAACCGTACGCCCTCAGTAAAGTATCATCCCGTCCTCCGTCATCAGGAGATGTCACGTGGACTATTATGACAGATGATAAGGCCTCCCATACAGAGTGGTGGAGTACTTACTGGGGAAAATCATCGATTGAAATACCCGATTCTATACTTGAGATACAATGGTATCGTGAACTGTATAAGTTCGGATGTACCTCAAGGCGTCTCTCGCCTCCGATTACATTGCAGGCCGTCTGGACGGCGGATAACGGCAGACTGCCTCCATGGAAAGGCGATTTCCATAATGATCTTAATACACAATTAAGTTACTGGCCTACATACTCGTCAAATCATCTTGAAGAGGGATTAGCGTTCCTAGACTGGTTATGGTACTGTAAACCGACGGCAGAATTGTATACGAAAACCTATTTTGGAGTGAATGGCTTGAATTTCCCGGGAGTGTCGACTTTAAACGGTGATCCGATGGGGGGCTGGATACAGTATTCTCTGGGGCCGACAGTCTCCGCCTGGTTGGCACACCATTTCTACCTTCACTGGAAATACTCAATGGACCGGGTTTTTCTCAAGGAGCGTGCGTACCCATGGATACG
>CAYGZY010000032.1:0-4631 GCA_964354485.1 uncultured Chlorobiaceae bacterium
TTCGCCCACGTTCGTGAGAAATGCGATAACATCATGTCTGACTGTTTCCTCTATCTCGCTGATTCGCTTTTCGTCGAACCGCGCTCTCTGCCGTATGAGAGCGGCGGCATCCTTTGGAATGACACCCATCTCCGCCTGCGCGTCGCAGGCAAAGATTTCAATATCCAGCCAGGTCTGAAATTTATTCTTATCTGTCCAGATCCCTCCCATAGCAGGACGTGTGTAGCGTTCTATCATGACGGTTGCCTCTTCAATGAGAGACTTTTATCCAATGTTTTCTTTTCCCGGAGAATTTTTAAATTCAAGACATCACCTTCTTTTGATTCCTGTACAATCGCAATGAGACCCCCCTCTTCGGATATCTTTTCGCCATTTACCTCAAGGATGATATCCCCGGGTTTCAGTCCGGCCTCTTCACCGGGACTCTGCCTTTTTACATCGCTTATAATCACTCCCTCTGCCTTCGATAAACCGAAATAACGGGCAACACGATCATCCACCGTCTGGATTTCCAATCCGGTCCAAAAATCGCGCTCCACTTTCCCGCTTTTCTTTAAGTCGGTTACAATCCCTTTCACTTTATTTATTGGGATAGCAAATCCCAGTCCTATGCTCCCCTGATTCGGTGTAAAAATAACCGAGTTCACGCCTATCACTTCGCCGAGTGAATTTAAAAGCGGTCCTCCGCTGTTCCCCTGATTGATCGCGGCGTCAGTCTGTATCATACCTCTGTAGTATCTGTTTTCTCCTGCCGACAAGTTCATATCCGTTGCGCTTACGACGCCCACAGTCACGGTCGGTTTATCACTGATATCGAAAAGTCCGAAGGGATTTCCCATAGCGATAACCCATTCACCGATAATCACATCCTCCGAGTTGCCGAGACGGATATAGGGGAAATTACTTCCATCTATCTTCAGGAGTGTAATATCAGAAACCGGATCGGTTCCTACGATCTCAGCGCTGTATTTTCCTTTGTTCGTCAGTGTTATAGTTATTTGCTTTGCGTTTCCCGCAACATGATCGTTGGTTAGTATGTAACCGTCCGGTGAAATGATAAAACCTGATCCGAGTCCTTTCACTTCCTGGCGGTATACCTGATCGCCGAAGAACTGGCGGAAGAACGGATCTTCCCCGAAAAACCGTGACCACGGATTCTGGTAACGGTACTCGCGAACTTCGATAACATTAATGCCGACCACAGCCGGACTCGCTGCCGCCACCGCCTGCGTAATTGCGTTCTGACGTTGATTGTACAATTGCACCCCGATACTATCGCGATTCTGCGTCTGAGAGTATCCTGCTGTTCTGGTAAAAATATCATCAAAGGTAAAACTCTCTCCCATCGGACCGGATTGCTGCGGTGCAATTCTGTAACCGATCCATAATCCTACGATAAGAGGGATGGTAATAATGATGCTTAAGATGAAACTTTTTTTCATAGTACAAATCCTTTATTTTACTCTATCTAATTTCTTCCGCCGCAGTACGGCATGCACTGCTTTCACGATCGCATCGCTGTCGAGACCGTACTTCTTCATAAGTTCTTCACCCGGACCCGATTCACCGAAGGTATCATTTACTGCAACAAATTCCTGCGGAGTCGGGTGGTGCTGGGCAAGAAACTCTGCAACAGCGCTTCCGAGCCCGCCGTATTTCTGATGGTCTTCCGCAGTGACGATTGCACCTGTTTCACGAGCGGCATGCAAAAGTGCCTCGCCGTCGAGCGGTTTTATCGTGTGCATATTCAAAACTCTGACGCTGATTCCTTCCTTCCCCAGCTTTTCTTCTGCAAGAATTGCTTCCCACACCTGGAGCCCGCAGGCAATGACTGTCACATCACTTCCGTTTATGAGCGTATCTGCCTTACCCAGCGTGAATGGCGCAGCGGGATCGGTAAAGACCGGCGAGTTGTCGCGGAAGAACCGGATATAAATCGGACGGTTCCACGGGATAGAGGCTTTGATCATTTTCTTTGCCTGGTGGTAATCGCACGGTGTTGCGACGGTCATGTGCGGTAATACACGCATGATGGCAATATCTTCAAGCGACTGATGAGTAGCGCCGTCCTGTCCGACAGTTATACCGCAGTGAGAAGCGCATATCTTCACGGGAAGTTCACTGTACGCGATCGACTGCCGGATCTGATCAAAAGGTCTACCCGTGGCAAATTCTCCGTATGCAGACGCAAACGGAATTTTACCCGCAATTGCTAACCCTGCGGCCGTCCCCATCATGTCCTGCTCCGCGATCCCGACACTTATAAACCGGTCGGGAAACGCTTTCATGAAAAGATCAGTCCGCACGGAACCGGTGACGTCGCCCCCGAGAACGACTATGTCCGGATTTTCCTGTCCAAGTTCGACCAGCGCTTCGCCGAATCCTAGACGAGTGGCTTTATGTTCTTTTATCTGATATTTTGTCATAGCTGTTTACTTTCACATTCACTGTGTAATTTCCCGTTTCATCACAGGTTCTTCTTTGCTTTCCCAATCGAATGTGATGAAATCTCCGAATTTCGTCGGCGGCAGTTCGCGCAATGCCTGTTTTCCCTGCTCTTCATTCGGCGGTACACCGTGCCATTTGTAATCATCCTCCATGAACGAAACACCGCGCCCCATGAATGTATGAGCAATGACGACCTTGGGCTTTCTTTTCATCTGCTGCGCTTTTTTAACAGTCGTGATAAAATCGTCCACATCGTTCCCGTTACATTCGAGGACGTGCCAGTTGAAAGCTTTCCATTTATCGACAAGCGGCTCGAGCGTCATGACGTTCTCCGTACGATTGTCGATCTGACAATTATTCCTGTCGACGATAGCTATAAGATTATCTGTCTTGTGATGACCCGCCGTCATGACCGCTTCCCATATTTGCCCTTCATCAAGCTCGCCGTCGCCCAGGAGCGCATAGACCTGATTCGGGCGACCATTCAACCGGAGACCTATGGAGCATCCGACCGCAACGGACAGACCCTGGCCAAGAGCGCCTGAAGCAAGTTCAATTCCTGGCACACCGTGCGTATGAGCCGGCGCCGGGTGCCCCTGCAGTCGGCCGTTGATCTGTCTGAGCGTCGTGAGTTCCCCAAGAGGGATGTAGCCGCGTCGGGCAAGTGCTGCATACCAAACCGGACATAAATGGCCGGCGGAGAGAAAGAAGTAATCTCTTTTTTCCCATCGCGGATTATCAGGATCAATATTCATCAGGTGAAAATACAGACCGGTAAACACTTCCGCTAATCCGAGCGGGCCTCCGGAGTGTCCCGATTTTGAGATCATCAGCATCTTCACGACATCGCGGCGAATCTGCCTTGCCATCTCGCGTAGTTCTTCGCTGGTAAATTGCTTTTTCGCTGTCATTCCAATAATTACTCTTTCCGTGTTGTGAAAAAATCTTTTATCGGCCCCCGATGACCGACAATAATGATGACGCTCATGAGCGCACATATAATAACGATAGTTTTACTCTCCGCATCCGTAGAATAAAACGATGATACGAGTATATCGGGGAGGACCAGCATCACTACCGGACTCAGGATAGATGCAACTACGCTTGAAAGATTCACATGTTTCAGGTACGCATTCAATATTAAATAGATCACGCACCAAACGATAACGTACATCCATCCCAGGAGGACGAGAACCCCTGCGGTTGTTGCAAGTCCCCTCCCGCCTCTGAATCCTAACCATGGATTAAAAATGTGCCCGATCACTGTTCCTGATCCGCCGCTTGCAGCAGCCCATATATTTTCTCCGATAGAACTGCAGAGCAGGATGGCAATCAAGCCCTTTAAAAAATCAAGCCCAAAGACGATGAATCCCATACCTCTGGAACCGGTGACTTCATAAGCATTCCGGGCTCCAACGTTACCAGTGCCGGCAGTGCGAATATCAAACTTCGATCGTCTCTTCACCAGCAGGTATGCGGTCGGAAATGAACCGATAAGGTACCCAAGTACGAGGCAGACAAAATACCTCAACAGTCTGTCTTTCTAATGAAAATTCTTTACATTTATAGAATTAAATTACAAAAAAATGCTACAATAAACAAGGATTTCGGAGCAAAACCGAGCATACTTGCGCATCAACGTAAAAGCGCTACTCATAATTAACATTTAAAGAGAAAACGAAATTCCCCCCGCACAACGCAATGTAATAAACAGGACTAAAAACGCTGCATCAAATAACGGTAGAGTTCATTTTTTCACTATTGTACAGCTGGATTAAATTAACTAGCGGAGAACCGTAAAGGAGCTTTAGCTGTTATCTGTTTGCATCTGCCTTAAAAATCAATTATATTTTTCGATACATTTACCATTTCAGGCAGATACATTTCAAACTAATGACCAAAGAAGAACTGATAAAAATCCTTAAGCAGTACAAGGACGGTCATATTTCTGAAAAAACCGTCGCACAAAAAATTGCCGCTCTCCGCTTCGAATCTCTCGGATTTGCACACATAGATCACCACCGACAGCTGCGTCAGGGATTCCCGGAAGTTATTCTCTGTGAGGGAAAAACACCGCAACAGGCAGCTGACATCGCAGTAAAAATATTCAAAAGATCGGAACCTCTACTGGCGACGAGGGCAACAATGGATCATTTTAAATCGATCAAGCGGAAAATCGCCAG
>CAYGZY010000033.1:0-7808 GCA_964354485.1 uncultured Chlorobiaceae bacterium
ATACCTGACCATCTCCTATGGATCTCTTTGAGAAATCTGACCCCGGACGTAAAGAAGTGAACAGCATTAGCTCCGTACCGCTTGCTGAACGTTTGCGCCCCCAGGATATTGATCATTGTGTAGGTCAGCAGCATCTGATCGGGGAGGGAATGCCCCTGCGGATCTTCATCGAGAAGGATGAAGTACCGTCTATGATATTCTGGGGACCTCCGGGTTGCGGGAAGACTACCCTCGCACGAATCGTAGCACGACACACCAATGCTGAATTTTTCCAGTTGAACGCGGTATCTTCGGGAGTGCAGGATGTACGAAAGGTCCTCGATCGTGCACATGCCAACCGCACTCGCTTTCAGCGGAGAACCATTCTCTTCATCGATGAGATTCATCGTTTTAACAAAGCACAGCAGGATGCACTGCTCCATAGCGTCGAAGAGGGAGATGTTGTCCTCATCGGCGCAACGACAGAAAATCCATCCTTCGAAATCATACCGCCGCTCCTGTCGCGTTGTATGGTCTATGTGCTCGAACCGCTATCCGGTAAGGAATTAGATACGATCATTGATCGCGCCCTCATGGATGATGCAGTTCTGAAGCCGCAAAGAATTCATGTCGGTGCAAAAGAACGTGAGTTACTCATGCTCCTCTCGGGTGGTGATGCGCGCATTGTTCTCAACGGTCTGGAAACCGCGCTACGGCTGACAGGGAAGGATAAAAACGGGGAACGGACAATAAGCGGCAGGGAAATTGAGGCAGCTTTCCAGCGCCGCAATTTGAGGTATGATAAGGGAGGGGAAGAACATTACAACATAATTTCCGCGTTCATTAAAAGTGTGAGGGGATGCGATCCGGATGCTGCAGTTTACTGGCTTGCACGCCTTCTCGAAGGAGGGGAAGATCCGAAATTTATTGCCCGGAGAATGATCGTCCTTGCATCGGAGGATATCGGAAATGCTGATCCGCACGCCCTGGTGCTCGCCGCGAGTTGCTTTACAGCAGTGGATTACATCGGTATGCCTGAGGCGAGGATAATCCTTTCGCAGACGGCAATATATCTCGCGTCTGCCCCGAAGAGCAACGCGTCGTATATGGCAATCGAGGAGGGGTTGACAGATGTTCGCAGTAAAGTGCACTATGAGGTTCCGCTCCATCTGCGTAATGCCCCGACAAAACTCATGAAAGACTTAAGGTATGGCGAAGAGTATCTGTACGGGCACAGTCACCCCGGTCACTTTGTCGAGCAGCAGTATCTTCCGGAGGCATTGAAGAATAAAATTTATTATAAGCCGTCAGATCAGGGTGAAGAGGGAGAAATACTAAAGCGTCTGAACACGTGGTGGAGTAAAAAACAACGATGAAAAGTAAAAAATCATTTGCCGTCGGCGTTGATCTTGGCGCGACGAATGTTAAAACCGGAATCGTGGAAGTAAACGGCTCCATATCCAACCAGATATCAGTGGAATCGAAAGCAGACAAGGGGCCTGCGGCCGTAATACAGCAGATCATTTTTTCCATTCAGGAGGCGCTGGGAAAATATAAACTGCGCGACTGCAAGGGAATCGGCATCGGCACGCCGGGAGTTGTATCAAGTACGGATGGAACGGTTCAGCACCCCCCAAACTTTGCCAATTGGTCATCCGTTGATGTAACAAAGAAAATCCGGCAGTCGTTTTCTGTACCGGTATATGTTGAAAACGACGCAAACTGTGCCGCGCTGGCGGAATCCCGCTTTGGCGCCGGTATTGAATTCAAAGATTTCCTTTTTGTGATATGGGGAACGGGAATTGGCGGTGGTATCATTATTAATCGTAAACTGTATAGGGGCCCCAATGGCGGAGCCGGCGAAATTGGCCACCTGTCGATCGATTACGATGGTGCGGCATGTAATTGCGGCGGTATCGGGTGCATAGAAAGCTACATTGGGCAACGCTACCTCTCACAGAGGACCAAAGAAATATTCACTACATTAAGGAGCGGAGAGAGAGCAATAATCGAGAAACTTGTAGATGGGAATCTCGATAAAATAGAGCCCGTAATCATATCAAAAGCTGCAGAACTCGGAGATCCGACCGCCATCAGCATTCTGAAGGAAGCCGGTACCCTGTTGGGCTCCGCGCTGGCATCGATTCTGAATGTACTCGACCTCGAAGTCGTTGTCATCGGTGGAGGCATCTCAGCCGCCCCCGGTTTCGTATATGAAGCGATCCTCTCGAGTGTCCGCTCACGTATTCTTAAGCCGCACAGGGCCGGTGTGAAGGTAATACGCGCTTCGCTCGGTAATAATGCGGGGATAATCGGAGCGGCGAGTCTCGTCCTCTAACACCATGCTTCAGCGCCTGCCGGTTATACTTATTCTATTTTTCTTCTCGACCGTCGCTCATGCACAGGTGAATGGTTTTGCGGATACTGTGAAAGCGCCTGCCGATTCTGTAACAGCAGACACTCTGGTTGCCTCCCGCGATTCGGGCGCTGTCAGCGGCGTTGATACAGTCATTACATACACGTGTTCGGATTCGATAGTTTTCTCCATCAGTACGAAGATAATGTCGATGTACAGAAAGGGAGACATTAAATACCAAAAGATGGGACTACAAGCGGAGAGGATCGATATCGATTGGGATACATCGACGCTAACGGCTTTCGGTGCAGAGGATTCTGCAGATACCAGCGGAAAGCATCGCAGGGGATTGCCTGTCATGAAGGACGGGGGGGAAGTGTACAAAGGGGAGGAACTGAAATATAATTTCAGGTCGAAACGGGGAAGCATTCGTGTCGCAGACACGGAGATGGATCAGGGTTTCTACCACGGCGAGCAGTTGAAAAAAATGAGTCAGGATGTACTCTTCGTGGCTGACGGGAGGTATACGACATGCGACTCATCCTCGCCCCATTACTACTTCTTCAGTCCTAAGATGAAGGTCACTCTCCAGGACAAGGTAATTGCCGAACCCATTTACATGTACATCGCTGATGTTCCCGTATTCTGGTTTCCGGTCGCGGTATTCCCCAGCAAGGGAGGGCGTCGGTCTGGAATCATCCCGCCTGCAATTGCCGAAGATGCAACTCACGGCAGAATACTCCGTCATATGGGTTACTACTGGGCGATCAGCGATTACATGGATTGGAGTATGCGGACCGATCTGTACACAAAGGGGAGCTGGGCTCTGTTTTCGGATTACCGGTATTCTCTGCGGTATAAATTTTCCGGGAGTCTCTCCGGACAGTACCGAAAAATGATTGAGGGTGAATCGAGTGACGCGGGCAGGAAGAAAAATGTGTCGTACAATGTCCGGGCATCGCACAGACAGGAAATCAATCCCACAATGCGGTTCGATGTGGATTTCACATTCGCGAGCAACAACTCTTTTCAAAACACGATCGACCTCAATCAGGCGTTAAGACAGGAAATATACTCCAACGCGACTATTTCCAAATCGTGGGAAGGAACTCCGAACAGCATGAGTGTCAATGTTTCGCGGCGTCAGAATCTAATTAATGGAAATGTCTCCGAGGTCCTTCCGTCGATCAGTTTCAATCACAGCCAGAGCTATCCTTTCCGTTTCGGTAAAAAGTCGTACGAGGATCTTTCGGCGCTCGCATGGCATGAAATGATCGGAGTAAGTTACAGCGCAAATTTATCCAATGGCCGGTCAAAGATAAAAGAGAGTGTTAAAGGAGTAAGAGTTTCCATCGATGGGATCGATACGACGACAACCGTGGATGAATTTGCTGCTTCGCAGAATCAGCGGTTGACTCAGGGACTCAGCTTCAACATCGCACCCAAGATCGGATATGTTACCGTTGCGCCCTCGCTGAGTTACCGCGACGAACGGTCTGTAAACTACAGGGACGATCCCGATACCTCAGGCGGGGATGTTGTATTCAGGCACGGCCGTGCGTGGTACCGGTATGGCGCTGTTACAGCCGGCATTTCGGCCAGTACGAAGCTCTACGGAATGCTCCAGCCGAACATGCTCGGAGTTCAGGCATTCCGTCATACGCTGACGCCGACACTCTCGCTTTCCTATTCCCAGCAGGTCGTTGGTGAAAGTCCCGCTCCGAAGCAGATGGTGATGAATTTTGGTGTGGGAAATAACTTTGAAATGAAGCTGCAGCCGGTGTCTGAGGGTGAGGAACCTAAAAAGATCCAGCTCCTGAATCTGAGTGCGGGTCTATCCTATAATTTTTCCGCGGATAGCCTCAACTTTTCTCCGATCGGTATTAGCTACAGGACGAACATTGCCAATGCCTTTGATATCGCCGGGGGTGCGGGTTTCGACCTGTATAAACTGGAACAGCGCTCGCCGAATAATTACCAGCGAGTGAACAAGTTCCTTCTAACCGAGGAGGGAAGGCTTGCAAGGATGACGAATTTTTCCGTCAGTCTCTCATCAATGCTATCCGGAGAAAGCAGTTCCGAAAAGGATACGACCGAGTCTGACGAAGAGGAAAACGTATCTACCATGTGGTACGGAAAAGAGGAAGAGCTGGATTTCAGCATTCCGTGGCGGTTACAGTTGTCGTGGGATTATTCGGAGAATAAGGCGCCTCCAAAATCACGGTCGTCGAGCATGAGGGGGAGCGCAGAAATAAGTCTGACAAAGAACTGGAAAGTATCACTGAGCGGGGGATACGACATAATGAACCGTGAAATACTCGTTCCCCAGATTGTTATAAGTCGGGATCTGCATTGCTGGGTAATGAATTTTTCCTGGGTCCCGATCGGACAGTGGAGGCATTACCAGTTTCAGATACGTCTGAAAGCTCCTCAGTTACAGGATATAAAGATTACAAAGCAGGGGAGTTCCCGCGGTATCTACTGATGCGGGAGAGTACAGCATGCGTGGGGAGGGGATTGAGTGCGCCGCCGGTCAGGCAGACGCTTTCCGCTCCTTCGTGACGTAGGTTGGTTCTTTCTTCTTCTGTATGGTATCTTTCGTGATGATGCAGCGCGACACGTTTTGCCGTGTAGGCAGGTGATACATGATGTCGAGCATCGTCTCTTCCAAAATCGACCGGAGGGCCCGTGCCCCGGTTCGGCGTTCGAGCGCTCTAGTGACTATACCGTCCAGCGCTTCCTGTTCAAATTCCAGCTCAACGTTTTCCAGACGGAAAAGCTTCTGATACTGTCTTACAAGCGCGTTCTTCGGCTGTGTGAGTATGCTTAACAGCGCCCCTCCATCCAGTGAATGTAGGGATGCGATAACATGGAGCCGGCCGATGAATTCCGGAATAAGGCCGAATTTCAGGAGATCGTCCGGTTCAACCAGTGGAAGGAACTCATCCGCAATCGCGTCTCTTTTCCCTCTGATGTTCGCGCCGAACCCGATCGGATTCTGACTCACACGGCGTGCTACGATTTTTTCCAATCCTTCAAAGGCGCCGCCGCAGACGAAAAGAATATTCTTGGTATTAATGTTAATGAGACTTTGTTCCGGATGTTTACGGCCGCCTTTGGGAGGAACACCGGCCATGGTCCCTTCAAGAATTTTGAGAAGGGCCTGCTGAACTCCTTCGCCTGATACATCCCGCGTGATAGACGTGCTATCGCTCTTCCGTGCGATTTTATCGATCTCATCGATATATACGATACCCCGCTCGGCGCGCTCGACGTTATAATCGGAATTTTGGAGGAGGTGAACGAGTACCGTCTCGACATCGTCGCCGACGTAGCCTGCTTCTGTCAGGGTGGTGGCATCCGCGATGGCAAAGGGTACTTCAAGGATTCTGGCAAGCGTCTGTGCTAAAAGGGTTTTGCCTGTTCCGGTAGGACCGAGGAGGAGAATGTTGCTCTTTTCGATTTCGACGTCGTCGGCAGTGTTGAAATTCGTTTTCGAGTCTATCCGCTTGTAGTGATTATAAACGGCTACGGCCAGCGCTTTTTTCGCATGTTCCTGACCGATGACATAGTCATCGAGTGAATTCTTGATTTCAACCGGAGTCGGTAAATTCCTTGTTCCACCCCGCTTCCCCGTGATCGCAGCGAGGTTACTTCGAAGAATATCTACGGAACTTGCCACGCAGGCATCGCAGATGTATGCCTGCGGTCCGGCGATTATGCTCTGAACCTGATCTGCCGTCCTCCCGCAAAAGGAGCATCGGATGCTGTCTTCACTCTTCGGTTTTTGGGGCATATACCTACTTGTCCTTCTTTTCGACTTTTGCTTTCTTGACGAGTATATTGTCGATCAAACCGTACGTCTTGGCTTCCTCGGCCGACATATAGTAATCGCGATCGGTGTCTTTTTCCACCTGGTTGACAGGCCGGTTGCAATGATGCGCGATGATTTCGTTTATGCGTTTCTTCATGCGGAGAATCTCTTCCGCCTGGATACTTATGTCGGTCGCCGTTCCCTGCACACCGCCCCACGGCTGGTGGATCATTATACGGGAATTGGGGAGTGTGGTTCGTTTCCCCTTTGTTCCGCCGGCGAGTAGAACAGCGGCCATGCTTGCAGCCATACCGATGCAGATTGTGGAAATATCGGGGCGTATGTACTGCATCGTGTCATAGATAGCGAGACCAGACGAAACTGACCCGCCCGGACTGTTGATATAGAGATTGATATTCTTTTCGGGATCCTCAGACTCCAGAAAGAGGAGCTGTGCGATAACAAGGCTTGCAATGCTGTCGTCGATCGGCGTACCGATGAAGACGATGCGTTCCTTGAGAAGGCGCGAAAAGATGTCATACGCGCGCTCGCCCCTGCCCGTTTGCTCAACGACGATCGGAACTAACTGGTTGTATAATTCATTTTTATTCATATCCTTCTTATATCCTCACATAGTGATCCGGTTGTGTAATTTCAGATGTTGAAATCTTCGGTGTGCTTTTCAGTTATTTTTGAATTCTGTCTGAGGAATAACATAAGCTTCTCCGATAGAATCCGTTCCTGAACAGATTTGGAGTTTTTATAAAATTCTATGAGACGGTCTTTTTCGATATTGTACTTCACCGATTCAGTTTCTGCCAGGGATGCGAGGTCGGTTTCTTCGACAGCAATTCCTTCCGTCTTTAGGATTTTTTCTCTGATAAGGAACCAGTGAGCCTGGAATAGGGCGTAACTTTTATTTTTCTCGCGGTACTCCTCTTCTTTGAAATCAGGCGGTAGTTTTTTCTCGGGGTAACGGTTTTTGAGGTCGTCGATGAATGAGTCGAGAATGCTCCTGACCAGCGATTCAGGAACCGTGAATTCATGACTGCGCACGATTTCAGACATGATCATGTCTGTCAGTTTTCTGTCGCTCTGTTCATGCCAGTAGTTTTCGATATCTCGTCGGAGGTGCGTGCGAAACTCGTCGGTACCCGTTATTTTATTCTTTGATATTTTTTTTACGAGTTCATCATCGAACGGCGGGATAAGAACCTTTTCCACTTTCTTGATTGTGACATCGATTATGTGGGATTCCTTTCGGCCTTCGTGTTCGCGTTCGATTTTTACGCGCTTGACGTCGCCGGTTTTCGATTTGAGGAGAGCTTCCTTCATTTCAGGGTAAATTGTTTCACTTGCGAGGTAAATCCTTACATCAGGATCTTTCTTGCCGATGAGCGGGTTTCCGGTTTCATCGATCTGCTGCACATCGGCTATGATCACATGTTCCTCGTCGTCAGCGCTGACGGCCTCCGTCATCGTGCTGTGAGATTTTCTCAGCCTGAGGATTTCCTCTTCAATCTCTTTCTCTGTGACAGTGTGGATTGTCTTTTCGAATTGGAGCCCTTTATATTTATTCAGCTCAAACTCGGGTCTGATTTCATACTTCACCTTGAAAGTAAGAAATTGGCCGCGCTTGTAATCGATATCGGTCAGTGT
>CAYGZY010000034.1:0-2697 GCA_964354485.1 uncultured Chlorobiaceae bacterium
ATCATGGTACTGACAGGGTATTCACTGCCTGATACTATACCGATGAATTTCAGGATTATTCTCGGCAGTATGATGGTGCTCTATGCAACCTATCGGATTATTATGATAAGCATCAAAAAGCGCAATGAAGAAGCATAGAACATATTCAGTAATTCTCTGGGGATGGATGTGCATCATAAGCATATCCATCCTCGGATGTATCGGTGACAAAACCGAACTGCCGACAAAGGGTTCGATTACTATTGTCGTTTCGGAAACTATTCTGCCCATGATCCGACAGCAGGAAGAAAAGTTTGAAAGTCTTTACACTAATGCGCACCTTGATATCATTACGGCAACTACCCGCGAAGCGATAACCAGAATTTTCAATGATACGATTAAATTTATCGTTTCTTCCCGGCCTCTGAATATGGAAGAACGCGAGGTTGCTAAAAGGGCGCAAATCGATTTTAGAGAATACAAAATCGCCATCGACGGCATTGCGGTTATCGTCAATTCCGAAAATACAATCAGCCGACTGCGTATAACGCAGCTCGACAGCATCTTTCGCGGTCTTGTGACCCGGTGGACCGAAGTTGACGGGAAAGGTGGATCCATAGATGTCATCCTCCCCGACCCGAATGCGGGGGAGTTTGAAATTGTGGGAGTGAAGATCCTCGGAGGAAAACGGTTCACCGATCGTGGCGTTACAGCTGGGTCATCACCCGAAATGATGAAGGGGATTGCAGAAAATCCCGATGCCATCGGTATCATCGGTGTTAACTGGCTGAGAGATCAAAATGAAAAGATCAGGGTCCTGGAATTATCCGATCCTTCGGCTCCCGATTCACTTGAAATAAAGGGACAATACTTTGGCCCGTTTCAGGCGCACCTATACCGCGGATACTATCCTCTTGCGAGCGAAGTTTTTATTTATTCAAAGATCGATATGTACAGCGTCGGTTCAGGATTTATTTCATTTATTACCAGTGCGCCTGGCCAGAAGATCGTACTTAGCAACGGAATGGTGCCGGTAACAATGCCAATACGTTTAGTTGAATTAACCAATCGAGGTATAAAGCCGTGAAAAATTCAATATATCGCACTCTGACTATCCTCCTTCTCGTCATACTGCCGGGAATTATTCTCGCCGACGATGAGGATCCGCTTGCAATGGGAAAAGCGGCATACGAGAAGGGCGATTTCGCGGGAGCCATTAAATCATTCAAGGAAGCGATAAAAGATGATAAGAAAAATCCCCAGGGATATCTGTGGCTCGGGGCAACGTACCTAAAAGCCGATTCCCTGGATGAAGCAATCGGAGTGCTCGTACAGGCGCGGGAATTGGATCCTCAAAATCCAAAAGTCTACGAATTGCTCGGCGATGTCTACATCGCACAGAGAGTCCCAGCGGCAGGTATAGATCAATACAGGAAGGTTCTCGAGTTCGATAAAGGAAATCCATCCGTATGGTTGAAAATCGGAGAGACGAGCCGAAAAGCACGGCAGTATAACGAAGCGGCAGAAGCATATATTAACGTCCTGTTGATTGATTCAGCTAACTTAGTTGCGCATCGTGAGCTCGCAATCATTTATATGCGCGCGAAGCAATATCAAAAAGCGTTACCGCTGTATAGGGATCTTGTGAAGGTACAGCCGGATTCACTCCAATATAAGATCAGTTACGTGAAAATTCTGTATGAAACCAAATATTACGCCGAACTCATCCTGATTGCCGAGCAAGTGATTGAGAAGGATCCTTCACAAACTGATATACAAAACTACTTGGCTGAGGCGTACGCTGTAACGGGGCAATCAGGGCCGGCAGATTCAGCTTTCAGCCAATTAAATCCGGATTCGTTAACCGCAAAGGATTACATCAGGTGGGGAAAAGTACAGCGCATGCTTGAAAAATACGACGGTGCCATCGATAAATACGAAAGAGCATACCGTATGGACAGCACACTGACGGATATCTACTATGATCTGGGTACGCTATATATGAAAAAGAAACGGTACGCTGAAGCGGTGACGATGTTCGACAAGAAGATTGAAGTCGATACAACTGCCGGATACCTGTTCGCATCAAATCTCAATGCGGCGATGTCGCTTTTACAAATTAAAGAATATAAAAAGGCGAAAGAGTACATTCAGAAGAGTCTGGAACACAGATCCGACAATATCAAAGCATGGCAGACACTTGCACAGTGCAACGGTCTTCTTGAGAATACAGCAGAACAAAGTGCGGCTTATCAGAAAGTCATAGAATATTCTCTGGCTGCCGATACCGTCAACGGCGATAAAGGGAAATACAAGAAGGAACTGGAAGAGGCATACCGCATGGAAGCTTTCCGGCTTCTCGGTGAAAAGAGATACGCTGAATCAATTTCCTATATAAATAAAGCCCTTCAGTACGATCCGAAAAATTGTACACTCCTTCTCCTTATGGGCCAGGCATGGCACAATAATACTAAAGAACCGGAGACTAAAAGGTGGGAAGAAGCAAAGAAATATTACTGCAAAGTAATACAAATTTGCCCAAAATCGGAGGAAGCGAAGAAGGCTGTAGTCGGCCTGAAGCTAATGGGAGAGGATTGTCCGTAATTTTTTAAAAAGTCCTCGACTTTTTCATCTTTTTTATTTACATTAACAAAACTTTCCTTAGAAAATTGAACCACCACTGTAACAGATTTAGTGGTGGTTCTTTTTATCTTCTCC
>CAYGZY010000035.1:0-14826 GCA_964354485.1 uncultured Chlorobiaceae bacterium
AACGAGCGGGGCATCAACCGGAATCCAGGTCACTCCGTACTCGCTATTGGAGATGTCGACAAAACTCTGTACCGAGAAGAAATTCTTACATGAACCCGGCAGCTGATCTTCCTCCGGCTTTACAATACCGTAAGCCACATCGTAGCGGATTTCACCGTTAGGAACATTGAAAGGAAATGCAAAATGCACTCCCTCTTTCTCACGCACAGCATTCTTCACCACCGTATTTATTATGTCGATACGATCCATTCCGTCAACCAAGCGAATTTCACTCAGGTAACGGCGGCACCCGGGTGCGTTTGCCTCTATAATAAGGGAAGCCACCAGACCTCCTTGTTCCTTGATCGAGACCTTCACATTCGATAATGACCGGGCAAGCGCAGGATCTTTGCCCGGAACATAGAGATACCTGTTAATTCCGAGGTCTTTACTCCGATCAACCAGCTCTTTACCCTTCCATATAATTCCATCGATCGCACCGGTGGAAGGGTTGACGGTAACAGAGAGCAGGTCATTTTCGACTTTATTTCCCGATGCCCTCACTCTCACGCCGACGAATGGAGTTCCCTCCTTAAGGAAATATCGTTTGGCAGAGACGGGAGGTATATTCTGTGCATAAAATGCCAGCTCGCCCGTCGAAAGACGCTGTGACAGGACTTTTTTCCCCTCTTCATCAGTTACCAGTTCACCGACCGAACTAGATGTTCCAGAGATAGTAACGACATCTGATCTCACCCAGGAATTGGTGTTGTATACATCGATTGCCAGCCTACCATCATGTGATTGGGCAGGTGAACTGACAGCTTGTTTGAGTAAAATATTCGAAAGACTATCAGCATCGAGAGCGAACTGCCGCTTCACATTCCACTGGTTGATAACGAACGGAGAGTCAGGCTCACTGACGCTGTTGTAGGCGCCCCATGTGTGCTCGTTGTAAAGCATAACATTGCGCCACGTTTTTGAGTACTCTTTCTCCGGAAACATTTCGGGTGAAATCATCGACCAGAGTATCTCTCCCTGAACAAGTCGATTCGATGCGGCTCTGTTCAAAGCAGTCTCGTACGCACTCGATGCGGCACCATCTTCCCAGTACGGCGTAAAATCGCCCCTGAGCGTGGGGAGCGATTTCCCGTACTCCTGCTCGAAATCCCGGAACATTTCAGCATGCGTGGCGATCCGCAAATGCGGCGTGCGGTATTTTTTGTTCCACTCCATCACGAAACCGGGTAATGTTGAATCCGGCGGACCGTTGTCACCGCCGACAGTATACGGAAGCTGAACTATGCGGTAAGGGTAGTTTTGCTCCTCAAGTTTACGAACGATCTTTAACACTTTTTCCTCACCAAGCCTGCTGAGTTCGCCCTCATGGAAGGTCGAGTAACTTGCAGCTGCCAACCATGTAAGCACTTTTTCTTCTCCCGATTGAGATGCCCAGTAAAACGGTTTATCACCGAGCGCTTCATATATATGTCCGACTCTGTCCCCCGCGTTTGGTGCAATAGAAAAGTATTTCACCCCTGACTGTGCCATGACAGTGACGATGCCCCATGTGAAACCGGGAATATCCGATACCACCGCCGTTGTAATCGGAGATGAGTATGTACGAGAAAAAGTGCGTGCAAATTCCGTTATGTGTTTCATCTCTACATCGGATACAAGCCCGGTGAGCATATTCGCAAAGAGCGCGTTGACACATATATTCCCTTGCCGGATTTCATCAACTACGGTTCTCCGCTGATCAACTGACGCTTGCTCAAAGTATGTCTCAAGAGGCCAAGTCACTTCGAGGTTCCACCTGAATTGGGCACCCGCGGGATATGTGCGGGTTTTTTCGATCAGAGCTACCGCCTGTTCAAGATTCCGCCATTGCTTCCGCTCGATGTTCCTCTGGAGATCCGTATATCCTATGTCGTTGTGCGAATAAGGAAGGAGGTAGATATCCCTCTCGATAACCGGTTGTACATTAACCGTCTGCCGCTGAACCGTTCTACCGTTATGCTGGTAAATTAACTCCAGCTGTATTTTTTTCTCCACGGCATCAATTGGAAGAAAAAAGCTGTTCGCACCTACTGCAAGATTTCTTCTCATGACATCCTGTAGTGGAACAGACACTTCAATGCTGCACCTTGCGCAGAGATTGTCCAGGCTCAGTCTGACTAGTTGAATCTCCCGTGATTCGGTCCGGAGTATCACCGGTTCAGCACGGACGGTGGGTGTAAAACTAAAAGGATAGGTAAACGTCATAAACCAGACGCCGCTCTCACAATCTTCGCCGTCGACCCGAATAACCAGAGGGGCGCCGGCGGGGAAATTTTGTTTGGGTAATTGCATGATCATTCGGCCGAAGACATCTCCGGAACGATCGACCATGTCTGACCTGAACGACAGTGTTGCTCCGTTCCTGCCATATACAGTCCAATTCAAAGCTGACGAATCTTTCAGATTGTTAAATGTGAACCACTGCTCCCCGTTAATGAAAAGTCTGAATGTGCGCGGTGTTCCGTCCGGCTCCCAACCTGCTCTCTCAAGGCCTGCCAGCCAGAGCATTCGGTAGTGCGAACCTGACGTTGTGGAAATAAGAGTATCGGTCTTCCACGAAATCGACTGCATATCTCTTCGTGCGCGGACAATCAGCGCGGCATCGGCATCCGGATGAGACGAGTGGTATGAGAGCATATGACCGCTGATAATTTCCCGGAACCCATTAACATACAATTCGTTCCCAACGCTTTCATCAACGCCAGCGGAAGGTGTCTGCAGTACATTGACCACAATTTTAAACTCGCTCTGACCTGCCTGCAGTGAGTATGGGGAGGAAAAAGAAATGGTTATCCAAACGAATAGCAGGATAATTCTGTGCCGTGACATATTTCTACCTGTCATTTTATACATACGCAGGAGGATTAAGGTGCTCTACCTCAAAGATATCCCGTGTCGCGAGCATTGCGACACCGAGGGCTCCTGCTTTTACTCCAAGTGTCGAGGTGGTAAATTCTACTCCGTTACTTAGTTGGACGAGTGACAGCTTCATTGCAGTTGTGCGCACCGGATCGAGGATGAATTGTCCGGCCTGTGAAACCCGTCCGCCGAGAATGACTTTTTCGGGATTGAACAAATTTATAAGCTGTGCAACACCTTCGCCCAGGTACCTCCCGGCTTCTTCAAGGATTTCAATCGAAAATCTGTCGCCTGTAAGAGCTGTTTTAGCGACGAGTTCGGCATCAACCCTCTCCACATCCCCGTTGCATATCTGTAAAAGTTTCGAGTTCGAGCCCTGAAGAAGCAGTTCGCGCGCACGCTTACCGATCGCTCTGCCGGATGCTACTGTTTCCAGGCATCCGCTCTTCCCGCACTCGCACAGCGCGCCGTCACGAATAATCTGAATGTGTCCGAACTCTCCTGCATATCCGTCCCTGCCGTAGTATATTTTCCCGTCAACGAGAATGCCGAGCCCTAATCCCCATCCTATATTAAGAACAAGGACATTGCTGACTGTACGGGCAGCGCCGAACCATCGTTCACCGAGAGTCATTGCTTTAGCATCGTGCTCGATGTGGACCGGTTTTTTGTACTTTTCCTGAAGAATCTGTGCTATGGATTTTTCGCCGTAGTTCAGGTACGATACGCCCCTCCCTTCCCTTCCCCGTACAATTCCCGGGATAGACAATCCCACGCCGAAGAGATCTTTACGGTGCAGCACGGCCTCGTCGATGGCTTCTTCTGTCCGATCAATAAGCCAATCAATCAGTGCCGGATCGTTCCCGAGGGGAAATGACGGAATGTGTTTTTCGAGAATGACCTTCTGCTCGAGGTTCATGATGATGATATTTGTGTTGCGGTGTCCGAGATCGATTCCTACGACAAATCCTGCATCACCGTTAAGCTGTGCGATGATCGGCGGTCTGCCTGCACGATCCAATCTCACCCCTTCTCCGGTGCGAATGAATTTTTCCTTCCTCATGTTGTTCGTGAGCTTGGAAACCATCGGCAGACTTATGCCGGTTCGTTTGGATACTTCGGTGAGAGACAGTTTACCTTCTTCAAGGAGCAGCCGAAGAATTCTGTTTCGGCGTATGCAATTCTTTGCTGTAACTTTACTCATGGCGGTTCCGAAGAAATTGTGGAAATTCTTTTTTAAGATAATTCTGCACGAAGGGAATATCACTCTGGTTCGTCAGATCAATGACGTGCTCAGAAAGCGGAATGGTAAAGGTTGATCGGGGATGTTTCTGAGCCATATTTTTAACAGCGATGGGTAACTCCTTTTCCTGACGCACGGGATGGAGAGGTATCGACTCAAGAAAAGGCACTATCATATCATACGACAATTTGAAAATATTCATACTTACACCGATGCGGCCGTCTGTTTCCTTTGCCGTTTCGATCTCGGCTGGAGAGGGTTTTTCAATTATATCGAGAAGGAAACGATCGTTGTCCTTGAGGATGACAGAAAACTGCTCGATCCGTGACTGATCGAACCGGAGGAATGATCGGTCGTAATCGATCAGAGCATTCGGATGTTCGTTTTCAAGGAGGGACCTGAGGGCACGGACTGAGTAGAGATTATCGCTGTTGCATACGATGAATGTGCCGCCGCTCCATGCAGAAACCGACCGCAGTCCCTGAAGCAGAGCATCGGCCGTCCCGAGCGGTTTTGCCCGGCCAGCCGGAATATGCTGGAGTGCGTAAGAAAGGCGGAGGAGCGGGAATTGCTCCTTCCGGCCGTCTCCCTCGTAGTAATCCCGTATGGATGTATCTCGCTCACCGACTACGATGACAACATTCTGAAAACCGGCTTTCTCTATATTATAAAGTATGTAATCGAGAAACGGGCGTGACAGGTCTCCGACGCTCAGCATGGATTTTGATTTCTCGCGTGCCTCCCGGAGAAGATTCGGATCAATCGCCGTTGCATCGGCAGAGGATTTTTTCATTCGCGATGAAATTCCACCCGCAAGGATGACTATATTTGGCTCGTTCATGACAATTCTCCATCCTTCTCGATTCGTGTCCCTTCATCGATCCGGACGATGAATGGGGCGCCACCCGCTTTTTCAATCGCTTCGGCGACACGCTCAGGATGTTCGGGTGCGTATACAAACATACAGCCGCCGCCGCCCGATCCGTTGATTTTGCCGCCGTAAGCGCCCGCTTTTAACGCACTTTCGAGCATTGCTTCAATTTTCGGCGTTGAAATCTTCAGAACGTCTCTCAGTACTCTGTGGTGTTCATTCAGCAATTCACCAAACTTCCATTCATCAACTGACGGAGCGCTAAGGAGCTGCAAAGCAGTAAATGTTAATTCACGATTTCGTACCGTTGCCCGGAGAAGCCGGTACTGCTCGCTGTTTAATTCTTTGCCGTACCGTTCTAATTCATCCTCTTTTACCGACTGAAGGGTGAATTCGCAATGGTTTCGGGATATGGTCTGAACGACCTTGGACACGCTATTCTTTACGCGTGAAAGAACCGACTTTGTATCTTTGGCTTCCCGTGAATCTCCCAGCACGAATGATGTCAGTGGACTCGTCAGGCCCCTCAGTGAAATTGCCGGAGAAAATTGAATAAATAGAATCCCGCCGAGAGACGTTGCATACTGATCCATCATTCCGCCCGGTTCGCCGAATTCGAGGACCTCCGCCGTGTGAGCATAACGTGCGCGTATCTCCGGCGGAAGATGAGCGCGCTGATTGCTCATCAGGGCAAGGAATTGTATCCATGTAACGACAAGTGCAGATGAACTCGACGTACCTGCGCGGATGGGAATTCCCCCGCGCACTGTACAATCGAATCCTCTGGAAAACGTAAACCCGTTCCGGCGGAGAATATTAATGCTGCTCCTGAAGTAATCACGTTCAAGTACGTACGTGAGATCCCCGTCGAGAGAAAATGAAATTTCATCCTGGATATCCGGCAGATGGATGTTCACAAGAGCATCATTCCTGGGTTTACCGGAGACTTTTACCCTCAGGGAAATAGCCGCGGGAATGACCGGTAGAGAGAGGTAATCCTGGTGTTCACCGAAGAGACAGATACGTCCCGGTGTGGATACTGTGAGGCTGTCCATCCTTTGAACCATCGGCCTGGTAACAGAGTCAGTTGGTGTAGGCACGCCACAATCCTCCGAGGAAATAAACAACCATTCCGATGACGGCGACTACCGAGGCAGCTGACGATCCGGTACTCCCGAGTATGACACCGATAATAAAAGTGCAAAATCCTATGAAATACATTGATAGTGCCGATATTCCCAGGTGTGTCCGGGGAATGATATTGTATACATTTTTACTTTTTTCTTCTTCCTCGCTCGACCTTTTAGCTTTCCATATGTGAGAGAGTTTTAACTCATCAGGTTTTCCAGTGGCTATACTGACGACAGGTGTAATCACGAGAGTGACTCCAGCGCTGATGAATGTTGTCAGGTTGAATCCCAAACCAAACACAAACTGACCGATGATACCCGCTACTGTGCCGCAGGCGTAGCCGGCAATTGCACCTTTCCAGTTTGCGCCTCGCCAGAGTAGTCCGTATACGATCGCGATCACGAAGAGCGGCATATCCATGATCGCAATAATGGTCAGATAGGCATTCACCGCGCCTCCCATGAGAGGAATGAGATGGGCAAAAACCACCATCCCAAAACCGGTCACCAGTGTAACTATACGCGCCGTCAGAAGAATTTGCTTGTCCGTGGCATTACGCTTCAGAAGGTTCTCATAGATATCGCTGGCAAAAATTGTCGCAACCCCGTTTAAGTTGGCAGAAATCGTCGAGAGGTGAGATGACATTAAACCGCATACCACAAATCCCAGAACAACATTGGGTAAAATGGAGGCGAGGAGTGTTGGTATTGCCATATCCGCATTCTCAAGTCCCGGAGAGAGAACCCGCGCAGCCAGGCCGGGTATATTCCAGAGAAGCGCAAACGGCGTCGTAATAATACCTGCCAGCACAAGTCCTTTAACAACCGTCTTTGTGCTATCAGCGCCGAAAGCCCGCTGGAGTAATCCCTGATCAACACACGCCCATTCGATACCAAGGAGAAAGATGGCAAGTATGAATTTCCAATTGTATGTACCTGCTGATGAAACGAGTGTCAATGACTCCGGAGGAAGCGCGGCTGTCATGCCGGGCCACCACCCAATCTGACTCATTGCAATCGGAAGCACAATAAGAGCGCCTGCAAGCATAAAAATAAACTGCATGAGATCAGTAAATGCTACCGACCACATCCCTCCGAGTGTCGTATATACGATTGCTACTACGGAAAACGTCAGAATCCAGAAAGTGAATGAATGGAATCCCGTGATCGGCTGAGCGGCAATTGCAGCCGTATATGAAATTACTCCAAGCCAGAAGGCAAGTCGAAAAATCCATATGATTGCGACGAACGTTCGTACGCCCTTGCTATACCTGAGCTCGAGAAATTCCGGAATTGTGCGTATCTTTAACCGCCGGAGGATCGGTAAGACAAAGAGTCCCGAAAAAACCAATGCCATATTGCCTGTCCATGTTTGCCAGAGAATCGCAACACCTTCCTTGTAGGCAATACCCGCCTGACCGATAAAGCTGTACAAATTTACGTTCGTTGCCGTCAGAACAGCGGCAAGAATAAAAGGTGTTAGCTTTCTTCCGGCAACATAAAAGTCGTCGGAAGTCCCGACCCACTTGTAGAAAATTGATCCCACGTAGAATGTGATTGCCATGAACACAAAGACAATGATATAATCTGCGTAGTTCATGATTCATTTTTCTTTCGTTCGGCAAGCATTTTCTTCAATTCCTTGATCGGAATGATGAGCCATACTACCAGAATGGCGAAACCAAGGAACCATATCGACCAGGTTACGTAATCAATGTACACGCTGTGAAATCCCTTCTTCAAAGAGTATTCTCTTCATTCAAGAGGCGCAATACTATGAGATGGGGACTAGGATGTCTTGAACAAAGGGTGAGTTTTACGAAAAACAATATATTATTTCGATTACTTAATATCAACATTTATCTAAAATATATTATTTATTATTCCTGACGGGAGAGGGGAAATAGAAGGAAGCTAAGTGCTTGTAATTATAGGATATACATTATCCTACATTTTTACATATAAAAATTGCAGGGGCAGAAGAATATATAGGAAGGAAAATATGATCGGTTTTAAAAGAAATTCCCTTCATTCCGGATTCGGTTAATTAAGGAATGAATAGAATCGATTACGACCTTAAATACTTAATCTCCAATCAACCAACGACAACTCGTACCATTTGTTGGATACCAACGAATCGATGATCAACCGACCTCGGTGACCGAAAATCGGGTGGTTCTCGTACGATAACTTTTCCGCGATTGCCAGCGCGACCTTGCCGGGTGGAGTGTTTGTCGACTTTGATTCGTTCAGCACTTTTTGGGCAATACGGTAAATGGAATACTCCCAATCTTTGTTCAAGTGCATCTCAATGAGCAGATCGTTCTGTACATACCCGTACTGTTCATTCGAACCATTGACACTTCCCATGCGGTTTGTTAAAAAATCTGGAACGTAGACAATACCCCTCTCATAAAGATCTCTATCATCCCGCACGCTGTCCTGCATCTGGTTATTTGCCGAACCGCACACAATTCGTGCTTTTATGTTCGGTATCGTTTCCGGATTTAAAATCGCACCGGTTGCACATGGGGAAAAGATATCACACTCTACCTGAGTAATAGACATGTCTCCATGCCGGACAATGAAAGCCTCAAAATTTCTCTCATTCAGTTGTTCTCTTACCTCTTTAACTACATGCGGATTGATATCGCATGCAATGACCTTTTTTACTTCCTTCTCGAATAGATACTGAATAAGCGGCGTCGCAACGTGACCGATTCCCTGAACCGCAACGGTTTTTCCCTTCAGATTTCCCATGCCGAGAAATTCCAGCGCAGCTTCCATCCCGGAGATCACGCCTCTTGCAGTGGGAACCGCAGGATTTCCGCTGCCGCCGAGACGCGGCGGAATACACGTAGTGAAGCGGGTTCGCATGAAAACCTTCGCCATGTCGGTAACATCAGTTCCGACATCCTCCGCAGTTACGTAGCATCCGCGGAGCGAGCTGACCAATTCACCGAACTCCTGGTAAATGTTCGCGCGAATAATCGGATTGTTCTTGTCGAGCAGAGGATTATGCGCCATGACGCCTTTTCCTCCTCCCCACCAGAGTCCTGCGAGAGCATTCTTCATCGTCATGCCCGCCGCAAGCCTCATTCCATCCCTTAGGTATTCCTCGACAGTATCATACATCCAGTACCTGACACCCCCTGCTGCTTGTCCCCGGTTCGTCCTATGAATGAAAACACCCTGCAAAATGTCGTACTTCCGGGTTACCTGAAAGAATAACCCCTCGTGCTGATTGAAATCACGCGTATCGGAATGTATAAAATCAGCCAGCGGTTGCAGGACTTTATGGGAGCTTCGGATAACATTATTCTGTTGATCGTAAACGAAGCAGAAGCGGAGGATGTTTTCCTCTTTCAGGAACTGAATGAACTTCTGCGGATTCATGATGGGTAGATTACTTGCCTTTGACATAGACAATACACTCCAATTTATCCTTTTTATTCTTTTATCAGCCTCAATAAAAAATGGCTGCTGGAGCTGTCCAAAAATCCCTAGACTGTCACTCCCGAACGATTTTATCGGGAGTCCAGGGCTCAGATTTCACCAGAATTCTAGATTCCCCGCCCGACCGAACAAGACTGTGCAATTACATCGGTCGTTCGGGTGGGCCGATAGGAGCATTTCCGCCAGAGGCGGGAATGACATTTCTTTTTGGACAGCCCCTCAATTCAATAAAGAGTTTTACTCTTGAAAGACGAAGCATAGAGTACAACTCTAAATCGAATATTCTTCGACAGTATAACTGTCGAAGAACGTTTGCAATATGTAAAACCTCCGACTTTTATCTCAGTTCGAATATGTAAAAAGTCGGAGGTTTAACTAGTTCTCTGCGATTTATATCCTGATACTCTTCTCATTATATGATATATCGGAAAACCAACCGCCAATATTGCCAGTCCGATGTAGGTATCAGCCGGCTGACTCAGGAGAACATTCAGCGAAATCCCAAGGAGAAATATCACAAATAACGCAGGTAGAACCGGATAGAGCGGAGCTTTATACGAAACCGGAGATGCAGCCATCCGTCGCCTGAGTATGAATATTGTTGATGCTACAATCGCGTTATTGATATTATCGAAAAACATTATATAATTAACGAGACTCTCAAATGTGCCAAGGAAGAAAATTGAAAGCAGGATCATCCCGCCAAAGAAAAGGAGCGTGAATTCCTGAGCCTGTGTTTTTTCGTTTACTTTCATGAAGATCCGAGGTAACGCCCCGCCTTCTGCCATCGCGTAGTACGTCCGTGGAATCTGCATCAGGGTAACATTAAGAAATCCCATCGCTGAGAGCACGATAACCACCGAGACGACCGTTGAAGCAGACTGGCCAAAACATACACGCGCGACTTCGGCAGCAACCAGCTTAGCATTTGCCATACCATCGATGCCAAGAACATAATAGTATGCGGTATTGATGAGAAGATAAAGACCAACAATAATACTTATTCCAAAAAATATTGCTCTAGGAATATTGCGTTCCGGCGACCTGATATCCGCTCCGAAGTTTAGCGTAGACTGGTAACCGCCGTATGTGTAATACACCGCGATCAACCCCAAGGCGAGCGCAAGGTAAAAAGGCTGCGTCGTCGTCGTTTCGCTCGGCACAGAGGAGGCGACCGCACCGCCTGATGTAAAAGCAATGATAATGACGACAGCCATCATGCCTATTTTCACAATTGTTAGAACATTCTGTGTCCACGCGCCGGATTTTATGCCTGCATAATTAATACCAACCAGAATTACTGTCATGCCGCCTGCAACAAGCTGTGATGTCAGCGGAGTCTGGAGGTGAGCCGGAAACATTATCGGTGTCAGGTATTCCGCGCCGATCATCGCCACTGCCGCGCTGCCGGCTGTATTTACAACGACGACATTCGCCCAGTTCATCATGAAAGCAACTGCAGGATGATAGCATTCCGCCACAACGGTGTAGTAAGCTCCCGGTCTTGGAAACCGTGATCCGATCTCGGCGAACGTAAGCGCGCCGAAGTAGCTGAAAAGTCCGCCCAATACCCACGCCGCAAAGAATATCCACGCGGTTCCGGTTGCCGAGGCAACAATTGCTGGCGTCCGGAATATACCGATGCCGATGACGAGGCTTACGACAATCATCGTCGCGTCGAATGTGCTGAGTTTGGGTTTGATGGACATGTATCTTCTTTTTTCTTGTATTTTATATTATGAGTAACTCACTTTTTATATATTCTATCACTCACTTCCTCCCTCATATAATTCCCCATTGCAATATTATACAAACTAATATATGCGAGTGAGGTCACCTTCTGCAGCAATGTGTAATTTAAAGTTTCGGATTTATCTGTAGTTCGGTGGTAATTTGGACCGCATTTGCCGTCGTTTGTAATAAAAAATGCTGTTGGAATACCTTCATCGATAAAAGGTACGCCATCTCCAATAAATGTGGATTCACGCTCTTTTATCATAACTTCAGTATATAAAGAATCCTTGCACCAAATCAATTGCCACAGATGAAGCGCACCATTGACCTTAAGGTGGTCGCCATATCCAATACAATCAAGATTGATCATCGCGACAATTTTATAAAAAGGTATTATTGGATATTTGATGAAATACTTAGATCCAATAAGTCCAATTTCCTCTCCCGTAAAAAACACAAATACTATCGATCGCTTCGGTTGAATCTTTCCACGGACAAATGCTTTTGCGATTTCAAGTAAAGCGGCGGATCCTGATGCATTATCGTTAGCACCCGGGTAAACAACATCCGGACTCTGACTCCCCTGACCATCAAGATGTGCGCCAACAACTACATACTCAGTTTGCATTGAAGAATCAGAACCAGGTATAATGGCAGCAACATTCATCGTCGAAGTTTCTTTTTTATAATTACCAACAACTTTCATTTCTACGTATTTATTCAAAGGGAAAGAGAACGTCTCGCGTAGTGAATCATTTCGGCTCTTCAATTGATTGATTAAATGACCGCTGCCTTCAACAAATTCCTGGGCAACTGACTCTGTTAAAAAATACTCGGGATAATTATCTTGACTAGAATGGATACTCAAAGTAACAGCATCCGTGATTGGCCTGTTTCTCATATCTATACGTAAAATTCCAATCGCACCATGTTGGCGAGCAACGGATGCTTTTCTTTCAATAATATTGCCCCACCATCCACCGCTTTTCACAACCTCCCATTTCGGAAGCTCATCAAAAACGAGTACTATCTTATTTTTAACATCCATTCCACTATAGTCATCATAATTCTGATAAGGTTCCGAGATACCATATCCGCAAAATACCAATTGTGCGGTTATTGACCCACTGTCCGAATATCCATCATAAACAAAATCTTCTCCAAGCTTGTATTTCTTACTGACAATCCCTTCTTCAATCAAATTTAATTCAACAGGTTGTAATATATCGACATAATCGGTATTGAGCATCTGGAAATATCCGATCTCGCCAAGAGGTTTTAAGTAAAGTTTTTCAAATTCTGAAGCCATATATCTGGCAGCGCGGTTGTAGCCCTCGTGTCCCGGCAATCTTCCCGCACATTCTTTTGAGGCAAGATAATTGACCGTTTTCATCAGATTATTAGAAGAAATTTCAGATAATCCCGGTACGGATTCCTGCGGATAAACCGATGTAACAGCGGCAAGGATGATACAAACTATGCTGAGGTACTTCATCTGTTTGACGCCCTTAATCTACTTGGCGACCATTTCTCTATTATAATTCCCATTCGCCACCTGATACGCAGTGAGATAAGCAAGCTTTGTGATCTTTTCAAATAATGGTTTATTCAGTGTTTCAGCTGTGTCAGTAATATCGTGCAGATGGCCGTAGCTATTCGTCGTTACAAAATAAAGCGCCGGTATCCCTTTCCCGTGGAACGGACCAGCATCAGCACCGCCGCCGCTCCATGTTTGGCTCACCATCAAACGGGTGTATAATGAATCCTGCATTCGCGCTTTTTTCCACAATTCAGGTGAACTTAATCCGTTTCCAACCTGGATACTATCGCCATAACCGACACAGTCGAGATTTATCATCGCCGTTACTTTCTCAAGCGGCACCATGGGATTATCGACAAAATACGATGAACCGTAGAGTCCGAGTTCCTCACTCGCAAAAAGTATAAAAACAACCGACCGTTTCAGCTTTTCTCCACTCTTGACAAATGCTTCCGCTATCTCAAGCACTGCAGCAGAGCCTGACGCATCATCGTTGGCACCCGGAGCATAAATCTCTCCGGCCTGACTTCCCACATGATCGAGGTGCGCGCCGACGATAACATATTCGTCCTTTAGTAACGGATCCGAACCTTCCAGCCAACCTATGACGTTCATCGTCGGCTGTTCCTTTACGTACCGTGAATGAACTTCAACATTAACAATCACATTGAGAGGAACAGAAAATGGCTTTTTAGTTGAATCGATTATCGATTGAACTTTTGAAAGTGTATGTCCCGATTCTTTCAACCATCCATCAACCACTGGTATCTCGGCATGAAGCTGAGGGAACTTCTGATCCTGCTCGCTCTTCCCTTCCAGCACACTGATTATAGCTTTCTGCGGATTTGGCTGATTGGGCGGGGATACTATGATAAGCGCGACAGCGCCATGCTTCGCCGCTGTACGGGCTTTATCGCGTGGATACCCATCCGACCATCCGCTGGTATCATTCAATTTCCAGGTAGGGTTTGGTTTAAACGCTATCACTATTTTCCCACTTACATCAATGCCGGCATAATCATCATAACCATCCTCAAGTTGCGAGAGACCGTAACCGCAGAATACCGCTTGTCCGGTGACTGTGCCTGAACCTGACATTCCACGGCATACATAATCCTTTCCGAGTTTATACTCACGCCCCACAAATTTGCCCATTTGGGGAATCACATCAACAAGACGAAGATGCACCGGCGGCAATATTTCATTGTACTCCACCGTGAGCGGTTGAAAGTAGCTTCCATTAACAAGCAGCTTCAGGTCCAGATCGCGGAATTTCCGAACAACATACGCGGTAGCGGTATCATACCCCGGATGACCGGATAATCTTCCTGCACATTCCTTCGATGAAAGATATCTCACAGTCTCCATGAGATCATTTTCTGTGATTGTCATATATCCGGGTGCAATATCACTCGTCATTTTCTTTTCCTGTGCGTTCACGCTGCAGCATAAGCATATAATAAGGAGCAGTACTGTTGTCCACTTCATACAATATCCTTCATAATGTTCCGTACTCGTGCATTGTTTCATACATCGTAATAATGTTCTGTGTCGGTGTTACCGGCTGGATGTTATGACAAGGTGCGCAAATCCAGCGGGCAATCCTGAAAATTTCAATATTCTCGCACACCTCATTCCTCACATCCTCAATCGTACCGAATGGGAGAGTTTTCTGATTATCCATTGCCCCGTGGAAAATGAGAGATCGCCCGAAATCACGGACCAATCCTCGCCGTTCCATTGATGGACATCGCCATTGAATGGGATTTAAAACTTCAATTCCGGTAACGGAGATAAGATCGGGTATCACTTCACGAACGTCGCCATCACTGTGATAAAATATGTGAATGCCGTAACTCCGTGCAAGATCGGCCATGCGTTTCTGATTGGGAAGAATAAACTCTCTGATCTGCTCCATGCTAATCAGGAGTCCGTGCTGACTCCCGAGATCCTC
>CAYGZY010000036.1:0-15491 GCA_964354485.1 uncultured Chlorobiaceae bacterium
GTTCCTGCGCGGCTTTTTTTCCACCCACTGAATCCAAACTTTCTTCCCGGTGCCCGCACTTGCTTCTAATGTAGTATCTCGTGTTCTCAATGATTCCTAGGACCCGCACTTCTACACGCTGAAACATCGTGTATGCTTTCCTGGCATCAGCAAGAGAAATATCCTGCGGTGTCGTGACAATAACCGCCCCGGAAAGCGGGATCGTCTGGGTAAGCGTAAGATGTATATCGCCAGTCCCGGGGGGTAAATCTATGATGAGATAATCCAGATCTCCCCACTGAACATCCGCCAGAAATTGTCGGACAGCACTGCTCACCATCGGACCGCGCCAGATAACCGCCTGTATAGGATCGATCAGGAATCCGATCGACATCACTTTCACGCCGTGCGCTTCAAGCGGTACAAGCTTCCCTTCGGCCATAGCAGGGCGCTCATTCACTCCCATCATCAGCGGTATACTCGGACCGTAGATATCGGCATCAAGGAGTCCGACACACGCTCCGTCGAGAGCGAGCGAAACTGCGATGTTTGCTGCAACTGTTGATTTCCCCACACCGCCTTTGCCGCTTGCGACTGCTATCGTCGTCTTGACCGTCGGGAGCAGGTCCATGTGCTGTTGTCCCCGATTCTGGGGAACCCGGGCAGTCATTTGAATTTTTATCGTATCTACTCCATCGATCTGGCTGAGTATGGCAGTCTCGGCAAGTTTCTTGAACTCATCCCTGACCGGACAGGCAGGTGTAGTCAATTCGATTGTAAAACCGAGATTTTTCCCTTCGATGCGGACATCTTTCACAAAATTTAGTGACACGATATCGCGGCGTAAATCGGGATCTTTCACGATTTTCAGCGCTTTAAGGACATTTGCTTCGGTTAAAGGTTTTTTCATAAGTTGATATATGGTCTTTCTTCACCTGAGAATACCGTGACGCCTTGCAACTGTTTCGAAAGCGTTCGCCGCTCTCTCCAGATGATCTTTTTTATGGACTGCAGAAATCTGAACTCTTATTCTCGCATTCCCCTTCGGAACTACGGGATAGAAGAATCCGACGACATAAACGCCTTCTTCGTAGAGGTCCCTAGCTACCCTTTGCACGCGCTGTGCATCGTGCAGCATGATGGGGATAATCGGATGAAATCCATCGATGATTTCCAGGCCGATTTCCCTCAGCCTCCGCCTGAAAAACCCGGTATTTTCCATCAGAGTGTCGCGCAGGGCGCTTGAACCTTGGAGAATGTCGAGCGCCTTGAGAGTACCCGCAACAACGACAGGACTGAGTGTATTTGAAAAAATATATGGTCTCGACCGTTGTCGCAGAACATCAATGAGAAATTTCCTTCCCGAAACGCATCCTCCCGATGCTCCGCCGAGCGCCTTGCCGAATGTTGTCGTGATGAGATCGATTTTTTCACCAACACTAAAGTGTTCAGGCGTGCCCCTGCCGGATTTCCCGATGAAACCGGTAGCGTGGGAATCATCCACCATCACAAGGGCGTCATACTTCTCAGCAAGCCCTACAATCTCATCAAGCTTCGCGAGCACACCATCCATGGAAAATACACCATCAGTAACTATCAGGCGAATCCTCATATCCTGCGATAGATGAAGATGGTGCTCTAAATCTTCCATTGAATTGTGCCGGTAACGGTGCCGGTGGGCTTTGCAGAGTCTTATCCCGTCGATGATGGAGGCATGGTTTAATTCATCGGACAGGATCACATCCTCTTCGCCGAGGAGCGCTTCAAAGACGCCTCCATTAGCATCGAAACAAGATGAATACAGGATCGTATCCTCTGTACCTAAGTAACGCGACATGCAGTCCTCAAGTTCCTTGTGGATATCCAGCGTACCACAGATGAACCGGACCGACGACATTCCGTACCCTTTCTCATCGAGAGCTTTCCGCGCCGCGGCGATGATCTCGGGATGATTGGAGAGGCCCAGGTAATTATTCGCGCATAGGTTGATGACTTCGCGTACAGGCGATCGACTTGGGAACTCGACAAGCACGTTGGCGTTCTGTCGTGAATGGATTATCCGCTCAACCTTACAGAGATCCGACGCTCGGTACTCATCGAGGATAGACTGAAAATAATCTTGCACTCTTTTTTTTGCTGTCATAGAACGTACCGGGTGATGGCACTTGGTTCAGAATCACGTTCAGAGAGAAACATATCTTTCAGTGGATCTAAGAGCAAAGCATACTGAATGCCATGAATCCCGTATCCAGTTTCACATACCGTATGCGGCAATGATATCGTCGCGTTTCTTTCCGAGTATGTTGTACTTCGCCCCTATCTTCGTGAACGCTGCAACGGCTTTATCGATGTGTTCGATTTCATGATCGGCAGAAATCTGGACACGAATACGTGCCTGCCCTTGCGGTACGACGGGGAAGAAAAATCCGATCACGTAAATACCTTCGCCGTAAAGATCACGGGCGACGTTCTGAGCTAACTTTGCGTTATAGAGCATAATCGGAACAATCGGGTGAATACCCTCCTTGATGTCAAAGCCCGCCTTCGTAATCTTTTCCCGAAAATACGTTGTATTGCGTTCCAGTTTATCCCGACGCTCTGTGGTCCGGGAAAGCAGATCAACGACCTTGATCGAAGCTGCCACTACCACAGGCGGAACGGTGTTTGAAAAGAGGTATGGCCGCGCACGCTGACGGCACAACTCCACGATCTCCTTTCGCCCGCTGACACAGCCGCCCGCCGCGCCGCCAAGAGCCTTTCCGAGTGTAGTCGTGATGGCATCAATCTTCCCCATGACGCCGCAGTGTTCATGCGTTCCCCGCCCCGTCTTTCCCATGAAACCTGTGGAATGGGAATCATCAACCATCACCATCGCGTCGTATTTCTCGGCAAGCTCACAAATCTTATCGAGAGGCGCGATATCTCCGTCCATCGAGAACGCACCGTCCGTAATGATCAGCCGGAATCTGCAGCTCTGAGTCTCCTGCAGTTTCTCTTCGAGGTGCGCCATATTGTTGTGCTTGTAATTGAAGAGTTGCGCCTTGCAGAGCCTCATCCCGTCAACGATTGAAGCATGGACAAGACGGTCGGAAATCATTGCATCCTCTTTATCGAGCATCACCTCAAATAGTCCTGCGTTCGCTTCCATGCATGACGGAAAGAGGATGGTATCCTCCGTTCCGAGAAAATCCGTAAGTTTTTTCTCAAGCTCACGGTGAATATCCTGCGTTCCGCAGATGAACCGTACCGACGACATTCCATACCCGCGGGCTTCGAGCCCATCGTGCGCCGCTTTCACAACCTCCGGATGGCTTGACAGGCCGAGGTAATTGTTGGCACAAAAATTAATGACCTGTTTCGCCGAGGCGCCGATCGGATATTCTACTTTGATATTTGCACCCTGGGGAGATTCTATAAAACGCTCTTCTTTGAACAAACCACCCTGCCGAATTCCCTTCAGCTCGCTTTCATAGAACGTCTTCGTTTTATCGCTGTATGCCATATAATCTCCTTATACCTTCACGTATTCTTTAATCAATGCGATGATATTATCGACGGAATCAAAAGCTTCCGGCGTAGCTTTCTCGTCGGGAATCTTGATAGAAAATTTCTTCTCGAGAAACATTTTCAGGGAGACCATGGAAAAGGAATCGACAATACCGCTGGAAATCAGCTTTGTATTCTCAGTTACCTCTACACCCGAATCTTCTTCAAGGTATTCACGCTTGACGTAGTCAATGATAAGTTTCTTCATCTCTTCTGCCATAGCAGCTCCAAAATTGATTATGGTATCGTAATTTAATTAATACAAAATCTTTGCAATGTATCCGCAGGATCAATCGTTTTCCAGCGTTGAAGTATCTCCAATTTCTTCGCCCCATTCCTTGGCTCTCAGAAGGCGGCGCATTATTTTTCCGCTTCTGGTTTTGGGCAGGGAAGGTACAAACTCGATCTCTTGCGGCATCGCAAGCGGCGATAATCTCTTTCTGATGAAGTTCACAATGTCCAGTTCAAGATCATCGCTCGGAACAAAACCGGGTTTCAGCGCGACAAAAGCCTTCACCACTTCCATGTTGATGGGATCAGGTTTCCCGACCGCAGCCGATTCTGCCACGGCTTTATGTTCGAGGAGAGCGGATTCAATTTCAAACGGACCTACGAGATGACCGGCCGTATTAATCACGTCGTCATCACGGCCGACGAACCAGAAATACCCGTCGCCGTCGATACTTGCGCGATCTCCGCAGATGTACCAGCCGTTCTTGAATTTACCTTCATAGGTCCTCGGATTGTTCCAGTACGAACGCATCATTGAAGGCCAGCCCGGTTTGAGGGCTATAAGGCCGACCGTACCCGTCCTGGATATTGGTTTGTAATTCTTCGGATTTAAAACCGTCGCAATTATGCCAGGGAACGGTTTACCCATAGAGCCGGGCTTTATCTTCATTCCCGGGAAATTGGTAATCACCATTGCTCCAGTTTCGGTTTGCCAGTATGTATCCAGGAATGCTTTACCAAACGCCTTCTCGGACCATATTACCGCTTCGGCGTTCAGCGGTTCGCCGACGCTGGCAAGATGACGCAGGGACGAGAGGTCATATTTTTCCACGGCATTCATTCCTTCCCTCATGAGTAAACGGATGGCGGTCGGCGCTGAATACCAGACCGTCACCTTGTGCTTCTGTATGAATGCATACCATTTCTCGGTCCCGAAACCAGCGTCAGAAACAACCTGCGTCACACCATTCGCCCACGGACCGATGATGCCGTACGACGTTCCGGTTACCCATCCGGGATCGGCAGTGCACCAGTAGATATCATCTTCATGAAGATCCAAAACCCATTTCGTAGTTATATACTGCGCAACGATCGATGAATGGGCATGCTGAGCGCCCTTTGGTTTGCCGGTGGTACCCGAAGTATAGTGAATGACGGAAGGGACTTCTGGTCCGGATTTGACAATTTCAAAATTTTCAACTTTTTTTGCCTTTTCCATCGAAAAATGAATCTCATTAACCTGCGGGGAAGCAGCTTCATCAGCATCAACGACAATGATCTTAGTTAACTGAGGGAGCTTATTCTTGATCCTCCTGACTTTTCCGAGGTGTTTTTTCGACGTTACGATTGCACTCGTCTTCGCGTCATCCAGACGTGTAAAAAGCGCTTCTTCCCCGAATGCTGAAAAGAGCGGCTGGGCAATTCCACCCATCTTCAATATACCGATGAATCCGATGTACAGTTCCGGAACTTTATCGAGGAAGAGGCAGATGCGGTCACCGACAGAGAGGCCCGTGTCCTTGAGAAACTGTGCAATGGTGTTGGAATAGACCCGGATATCATTATACGTGTACGTTTTAATCTCCCCGCTAAATCCTTCCCAGATCAACCCTACCTTATTTCCTTTTCCAAGCTCACAAATCCGGTCGCAGCAGAAGTACCCGATGTTGAACATCCCGTTTTTACCGTATTCCAGTTCCGCTTCGGATTGCTGCCAGTTAAAATCCTTGTAACACTCTTCATACGATTTAAAATTACTCATGAAATCTCCTTCATTTATTTTCCATGTGCGATATTACTGCCGCACTTCTTCACTCTGCTGATCAGTCTCCAGTTATTGGCGATACAGAGATCGTTTCATGTGAAGCGCGTTATCCCACATTATATCATTTTAAAAAATTCCCCGCACTCTCGGTCAATTCTTCCCTGTGTCTTCATGTAGGGAGTGCACGAAAGACAATTTACTTCAATCGAAGAATCATTTCCAGGTAGAACGAGGGGTATTGATGATATGCGTACTTAATATAAAAATTTTTCCGTAAAAATCATAGAATCTATGTCCGGGAATTCGATACCGGAGATAGGAAACTACGGTCTTAGTAGTACCTTCAGTGCATCCCCATCCATAATGGCTTTAAATCCACTGTCGAAATCTTCAAGTTTTACCTGATGTGTAACAAAACCTGCTTTTAAAAATCTCTTTGCTAGCCCCTTCTTGAGCAGAACCGTCATTATATCCCATGTTGACCAGACGCGGCGTCCGATGACTCCATGGATGGTCACACCGGGGAAAATGACGTGCTTCGAAAAATCGATGGGCATCGTTCCGCTCGTCAATCCCAGAAGCGCGATTTCACCACCCATTCGGATTATGCTGAAGGCATCTTCATATGCATGGTAATTTCCGGACATTTCCAGAACAGCATCGACACCGGCCCCGTGATTCTCTTCTTTCGCCGTCTGGTAGAAACGCTTTTTCTCTTCAGGAAGAGAAACATCAAAACATTCGTCTGCGCCGAGCAAGCGGGCGACTCTAAATTTCAGACTTTCGAGCTTCTCATGCGTGTTTGCGCCGAATGAGGCATCAGTTACGAGTATTTTCCTTGCACCGGCACCTTTTGCAATAGCAACGGACATCAGACCGATAACACCGAGACCGAGAACGGCAACCGTCTTACCCTTTACAGAGGACAGAACCTGGACGGTATGAGTCGCATTACCGATTGCATCCATGAACGCGATAATCTCCTCGGGGATTTCCCCGTTCTTGAAGAGAAGTATATTTTCAGCGGGGAGCACGATGTACTCGGCATACGATCCGTCACCGTGCAGACCGCGTATGACTGTATTCGTACAGACGTGGTACTGTCCCAGCTTACACTGGGCGCAGACACCGCACGTAATATGCATCTCGGCAGTCGCAATGAAATTTTCGTTTATGTATTCAATGAATGAAGCGTCATTCGCAAGTCGGGCGGGCGTACGGCCTTTGATGAACTTCTTCAGCGCCGGATACTCTTTTGCCTTCTCTATTACGAGTCGGGCAAGTCTGAGTTTTGCTTTTTTACCTGCATCAATAATCCTGCCGCAGAACTCGTGACCGATGGTCACATCGGAGGTTTTGATTGAAGACATGCTGTTTTTCAGCGAGTCCTTTGAATTGTAGATTCCGACATCTGTACCGCATATACCCGCGGCAACAACTCTCAACTGGACATCACCGGATGATTCCACGGCAGGTTTTTCTCTCTGAACGAGGTGAAAGCCCTTTGGCCATGCTTGATAAATTTGCGGTTTTGGTTTTACGACTGCTTTCATGATCTACCCCTCTATTGAGATTTTATACATCTGAATTTTTTATTAATCTGGCAGCGAATGATCCATCCACATGGTGACGGTGAGGAAATGTTTCAATGAATCCTTCCGACGTCACAACCGATGAATTCACAAATTTTTGAGCATCGTCAATCTTGAATTCAGGATGCTTTTCTAAAAATGTCTGTATAACACCGCTGTTTTCCTCCGGTTCGACCGTACAGGTACTGTACACCAGAACACCCCCGGACTTAACCAGGCCGGCAGCATTTTCCAGGAGCGTTGTCTGCCGCCTGACGAGATGCTGAATATCTTCCGGTTCGCGTTTCCATTTAATATCGGGCTTCTTGCGTAATGTTCCCAATCCAGAACATGGCACATCCACGATTATCTTATCCGCAGGAGGTATGACAACATCAGACGAATCAGCAACCAGTGTTTCAACGTTGCCGATACCGAGACGTTCACAGCTCGTTCTGATGAGGTTTAATTTACTCTCGTACTTATCAATTGCGATTATTTTCCCGCTATTCTTCATTAATTCAGCGATAAATGTTGTTTTCCCTCCCGGCGCCGCGCACATATCGATCACCCGGTCTCCGCTCTGCGGATCGAGAAGGAGCACGGGCAGTGCAGCGCTCTCATCCTGGATTGTAAAAAGACCCGATTGGAAAATATTCATCTGCGCTATTCCGGAGAGACTTTTTACTTTAATGAAATAATCGATGAATGAAGAACCCTGAAAGGGTATGTTATTCTTCTCAAGAAGTGTCAGAAATTCGGATGGAGTAATCTTTAATTTATTGATCCGGAGAGTCAGGCCAGGTACTTCGTTGTTCGCCATGAGGAATTTTTCCGTTTCTTCCCGTCCGAAACGCTGCAGCCAGCGTTTGATCATCCACAAAGGGTGCGAGTAGTAAACGGCAAGGTACTGGGTGAGATCTTCATCAGGATTGGGATAGTGAATACCGTCTAGAGTCCGAATAATATTGCGTAAAACAGCATTGACGAATCCTGCAAATTTTTCTCCGCGTATCCTCTTAATGAACTCGACAGCTTCATGGACGGCCGCATACTGTGGAACGTGAGTAAGAAATAGAATTTGATACAACGCAACACGGAGGGCATTACGCACATTGACTTCTGATTTTGAAAAATTCCCGTGTGTAAAACCGTTAAGAATCCAGTCAAGTCTCCCCTGCCAGCGTACCACCCCATGAACTATCTCTGCAAATAAGCTCTTGTCTATGTCCGCGACATCCCTGGACTTCAACTCGGCATCGAGAAGCTTATCGAGGTAGGAATCGGTCCGCTCCACTCGATTTAAAACTTTCACCGCCGTTCCCCGAGGTCCTGCGTATAGTGTCTGGGTTTCGGAGCTGACTACCTTCGCCTCATGGTTCATTTCACACCCGCTTTCCGGCGCTCAGGATGCGTTTGATTAAAAATATTCCTTACTAAACCCTCATATTCAGAACTCATCTCGACCCGGCGCCGCGCCATCACCTTTTTCATCGTATCAATCGATTTATCAACGTCATAACACGTGAATGCCGTACCTCCGCCCCACGAAAACGATGGGATAAATTTCGACGGCAGACCGGCACCATAGATATTGCACGACACACCCACTACCGATCCCGTATCAAACATGACATTTATACCCGACTTTGAGTGATCTCCCATTGTCAAACCCATAAATTGCTGACCTGAATCCACCATCGTGCCGTCGACTGAGACACGTATAGTACTGTAGTTGTTTTTCAGATCACTTGTATTCGTGTCTGCGCCGAGATTGACCCAGCTTCCGAGGTATGAATGTCCGAGATATCCGGAATGCTGTTTGTTTGAGTGCGATTGAATGATTGAACATTCTACTTCCCCGCCTACTTTGCACAACTCTCCGATTGAAGTACCGGGATAAATTGTCGCACCTGCTTTAATGATGGAATTATGACCAATAAACACCGGACCCTGAATGAATGCATTCGACATGACAATGACATTTTCACCGAGAATAATCGGACCCTTCTCGGCATCGAGTACCGCACCAGGTTTGACCGTCACGCCACCGGAAAATACGATATTCTTTCTGCCGATGATATGAGCGCCTTTGTATATCTTCGCTGCTCCCGCTCTCTGCTTTCTGATTCTCTCAAAATCCCTCTCGATTTCTTCTGCCGCACCGTGAATCAAGTCCCATGAATAACGGATGAGCTTCCCTGTAAATACCCTCTCCTTGAATCCCCGCAGAATCGAGGCGTTAAAAATCCCATCACGTAACGATTTATTCATGGAGGAGATGTTTTTCTTCATACAATATGCCGCCGCGATGTCGTCCCCGTCGTGCATAAGCCAATTATTCCTGAGGTCTTTACCGATCAGCTCCCGTAAACCCTCCATCCTCAGGATACGGCCGTTCAGGAACAGCGTATCATCCTCAGTGAGCAAATTTACCGGTGCACCGGGATAGTTTTCGGCGACCAGGTTGGCTAAGTTGTGTCTCACCGAGAGTGTCAGTGGGACGCGGGGAAATTCGGCGGTAATATTGTGCAACAGACTGTTGATGCCGCATCTCAGCTCGTAGACAGGACGAAAGTATACGAGCGGAAGCAGGTTTCTATAGTACCGGTCTTCAAATACGCAAATATGCATGAATCAACCTCTGAGTGTAAAAAAAACGGAATTCCGATACCTCAGAATTCCGTTTTCATTTTCTGGACGATGATATTCCTTTATGCGGTTTTTTCCGCCCCCTGTGTCCTCTTCGAATATTTTTTCATAAAACGTTCAATCCTTCCGGCAGAGTCCATTAATTTCTGTTTACCAGTAAAAAAAGGATGACACTTTGAACATATTTCTATTTTGAGGTTACCCGATGTCGACCGCGTTTCGAAGACGTTTCCACACACACAGGTTACAATAGTTTTCTTATAAGCAGGATGAATGCCCTTTTTCATTGAAAAGCTCCAGTTTTCAAAAAATTTTGTAATTCAATATACGTAGAAATCGCCAGAATCGCAAAAAATGGAATGGCTACGGCACCCTTCCGATCCAGTAACCATTTTCAAATGCTTCCCACATCTGCTGAACAAAAATTTTTGCATCCTCAGCTGTCACATACTGTCCCAGGGCGACACGGAAATGCCTGGCCGATTCTACGACCATGGCTTCATACCCTGCTTCTACCCACCGGTGCACTTCCTCTTCCGCGGGTGATTTAATATTATAGGATGCAATGTAAACAGTAAAACTACCCTGTGTTAACGATAATTCAGGGTAGACTGCGGGTTTCTCCACAGTCGGTTTTATTTCTTCCGCCGGTGGTTTTTTGACCGGTTCAGAAACAGGTTGCTGGAGCGGTTGCTCGGCAGGCTGTTCAACAGGTCGTTCCGACGGGGGGAATTCCTCTGCCTGCACAATAGAACTTGAATCTGTAACCGGAACTACAGATACTTCCGACGCAGTTGGTTCAACTCCCAGCTGTTTCAGCGCGATAATGTATACTAAAAACACCGCAGAGGCAACAACGAGAACGATGAAAGCTCCCTGCAGGATATACTTGAGAACCGGGTAGTTCTTTTTTGGGGTGTGGAGGAATGGTTTCGGACCCGACTCGTCGTCAAGCGTTACGAACTCTTTATTTTGGACATTCAGCGGCATGAGGGTTGGACCGGTATCATTTGACGTACAATTTACAACTTGGGAACGACTATGTCAAGAAAAATGTATGCGTGGGAAAAACAGCTCGCGGTTTTACGATGTGATCTCGCAGGTAAATTACAATTCATCATCCTGTCAGGCGTTTCTCAGGGCCTCGGCTCCACTGACGATTTCGAGAAGTTCCTTCGTAATGGAAGCCTGACGGGCTTTATTGTAGGAGAGCTGGAGAGTCCGGATTAATTCCCGCGCATTCGACGTCGCGTTATCCATTGCGGTCATTCGTGCCCCCTGCTCGGATGCATTTGATTCCAGCATTGCATGCCACATCTGGAAATTGAGGTGCTTCGGCAGAAGAGCTGTAAGAATCGATTGGAGTGACGGCTCGTAAATCGAATACGCAGCACGCTTCGGTCCGGCATCCCCCGCGAATACCCTGAGGTTTTCCAGGCTGAGGGGAAGGAGAGTTTCAATAACGATTCGCTGGTGAATGATTGATTCGAATTCATTGTAGAGAAGCTCTACCCTGTCGTACTCACCGTTCAGGAACTTTGCGGTGACATCCCCCATCACCCTCTGAGCATTTACATAATTCATTTCATGGAGGATACCGGTAAACTTTCCGATAACATTGTAATGATTCTTTTGAAAGTAATCGCTCCCCTTTTTCCCGATGCATAACAGATGAACATTCCCCGAGCTGTTCAACGAATGGTAGCGTTCTTCTATGTGATGGATCGTCTTCTTTATGACATTTGAATTGAATGCTCCGCATAAACCACGATCAGAGGTAATAACGATTATAGCGAGGGAATTCATCTCCCGTTCACGGAAGAGAGGATGTTCGTCAACGCTGGATACGGCTGAGAGATGACTGACCAGTGTGCGGATGGTTCGTGCATACGGCCTGGCAGCGATGACAGCATCCTGCGCGCGGCGAAGCTTGGCGGCCGCCACCATTTTCATCGCTTTCGTAATTTTCTGTGTACTTTTTATGCCTCCTATGCGCCGGCGTATTTCGCGGAGTGTAGCCATCGTTCAGGAAGCAGTAAAGGATGCAATAAAATCTTTTACGATTGGTACAAGTTTCCCCTGAATCTGATCCGACAGATCCTTCGTCTTCGCAATTTCATCGAGGATATCGCGGTGCTTCACTTCCATCAATTCAAGGAATTCTTTTTCAAACCGCTGAATAGATCCGATCGGTAATTCATCAAGGTAACCGTTCGTACCGACAAAGATACTGACAACCTGTTTTTCAACAGACATCGGATCGTATTGCCCCTGCTTTAGGAGTTCGACCAACCGGGAACCCCGGCGAAGCTGAGCTTGTGTCGCTTTATCGAGATCTGATCCGAATTTTGCAAATGCTTCCAGTTCCCGGTATTGGGCAAGGTCGAGGCGCAACCGTCCTGCAACTCTCTTCATTGCTTTTATCTGGGCATTACCGCCGACACGCGAAACTGAAATACCCACGTTAATAGCCGGCCTGACTCCGGAATTGAAAAGACCGGGTTCAAGGTAAATCTGTCCGTCGGTGATTGAAATTACATTCGTCGGTATGTATGCCGAAACGTCGTTTGCCTGTGTTTCAATAACGGGAAGCGCCGTCAGACTGCCACCGCCAAGATCCTCGCTGAGTTTTGAAGCGCGTTCGAGCAGCCGTGAATGAAGGTAAAAGACATCGCCAGGATATGCTTCACGACCGGGTGGGCGCCGCAGAAGAAGAGAGACCTGCCTGTATGCCTGCGCGTGTTTGGAAAGATCATCGTAGATGACGAGAGCATGTCTCCCGCTGTCACGGAAGAATTCACCCAGTGTCGCTCCAGCGTAGGGTGCGATAAATTGCATCGGTGATGGATCGCTCGCTGTTGCCGCGATGACCGTGGTGTAATCCATCGCTCCCTCCTCCTCCAACCGTGCGACAACCTGGGCGATGGTGGAACCTCTCTGGCCGATGGCGACGTAAATACAGAAGAGAGGTTTTATCCCCAACCGCTTCGCTTCTTCAGTATGACTAAATTTCTGATTGATTATTGCATCGATCGCAATTGCAGTTTTACCGGTCTGTCGGTCTCCGATGATCAATTCACGCTGACCACGGCCGATTGGAATCATCGCATCGACAGCTTTTATCCCGGTCTGCAGGGGTTCCTTTACGGGCTGGCGCTGGATGACACCCAATGCTTTCCGTTCGATCGGGAGAAATTTATCTGTGCGAACAGGACCCCGCTCGTCAATCGGCTGACCGAGAGGATTGATGACACGACCGAGCATTGCCTCACCGACAGGCATTGAAACGACCCGGCCCGTTCGTTTGACGCTATCGCCTTCCTTGATCTGCGTGCTTTCCCCGAACAGGATACATCCGACATTATCCTCTTCGAGATTCAGCACCATGCCGAATACGCCGTGCGGGAATTCTACCAATTCGCTCGCCATGACTTTTGAAAGTCCGTACACACGTGCAATTCCGTCTCCAACCTGCAGGACTGTGCCAACATCATAGATATCTACTTCTTTTTCAAAGCCGGATAGCTGCTTCCGCAAAATTGCGGATACTTCATCAGGTCTTACATCTGCCATTCAATATTCCCTCGTAATAAAAAAATGATTATCCACATTTCAAGATACTTTTTCTGTAAGTTTAAGTCTCAGAAGATCGAGCTGATGCTGGATACTTGCATCCACCACAGTATCGTCATAATGAACGGTAAATCCGCCACGGAGAGCAGGATCGACAGTAAATGTCATTCTGACATTTTTCCCTGTTGTATCCCCCATCTGACTCGTGAAATCCTTCTCCTGTTCAGATGTGAGTCTGACAGCAGTCTGCACCGTAATATTGAGTATTCCACGCTGCCTATCCCGAAGAACCGCATACTGGTCAATGATATCGCTCAGGAGTCCCTCCCGATTTTTTGTTGTCAGGAGTATAATGAACCTGAGTGTTAGGTCGGAAATCTTTCCCTCAAACAGGATTGCGAAAACGTGTTTCTTCCTCTCGGTATTTATAACAGGTGACCGGAGGAAAAGGAAAAAATCATGTGATTCGCGGATTGCCCTTTGGATTAGTTCAAAGTCCCGACTGACGGAATCGGTAATATTTTGCTCTTCTGTAACCCGGAAGATTGCCAAGGCATACCTTTGTGCAGCACGTACGTTGATCATCGGTCTCAGTTTCTCGGAAGTTCCTTCATGTATGAATCGACGAGTTTCCGGTGTTTACTCTCATCGAGCGTTTCATCGATAATCTTGCCCGCCGCACCTATCGCGATTGTCGCAATTTCAGACCGAAGCTGAAACATAGCGGCTTCCTTATCCCTGGCAATTTCTTCCTTGGCAGCATCGAGCATTTTTCTGGACTGCTGGTTTGCCTTATCAACAATATCGTCTTTTAATTTTTCGGCGAAGATGCGACTCTCGTTCAGAATTTTCTGCCCCTCGACGTTCACTCGTTCCAGCGCTTTCTGATTTTCACGGAAAATTCTTTCGGCATCGTTCTGTGCCTTTTCGGCTTTTTCGAGTGCATTTTTTACCGATTCTTCCCGCTTAGATAGAATTTCGAGAAGGGGTTTCCACGCGACCTTCCTGAGAATGAGCAGGAGCAGAACGAAGGTAACGATGGTCCAGATTATTAAACCGGGATTCGGATTTAACATACTTCCATCCGTTATTTTGTTGCGAGAATGATACAGATAGCAAGCGCGAAAAATGTGGCGCCTTCAATCAGTGCTGCAGCGATAAGCATCGATGTTCGTACCTGTCCTGCTACTTCAGGCTGCCGGCCGCTTGCTTCCATTGCAGCCGCGGCAAGCTTACCGATTCCAAGACCTGCACCTATAACGGTCAATGCGGCGCCAATTCCCGCGGCAAGATATCCTAATGAATTTGCTTCCATGGTGAATCTCCTCTAGATAGATTGTTAGTATGTGATTTTCGTTTAATGTCCGTGTTCAAAGTCATCCTCCCCTCCATGCGCCGCCTCCATCCCCAGACCCATGAAAAGGGATGTCAGCATCGTAAATATATATGCCTGGAGGAAAGCTACGAAGAGTTCAAGAAGGTTAATACCAAGAACGAACAAAACCGGGATTGGAGCGATGAACCATGACTGAAAAATAAAAATCAGACCAAATAATGAAACAATGACGATGTGCCCTCCCATCATGTTAGCGAACAAACGAATCATGAGAGCGAATGGTTTTGTGAAAAGCCCTAAGATTTCTATCGGTATCATAATCGGCCAGAGTAACCAGTGAACACCACCGGTCAGGTGTTTGAGATAGCTTATCAATCCCTGTGCACGGATAGCTGAAAACTGAATCATGATGAACGCGATCAATGCGAGTCCTCCTGTCACACTCACATTTCCGGTCGCGGTTGATCCATAAGGCACCAATCCTGCTAGGTTCATAATGAGAATGAAGAAAAATGTCGTAAGGAGGTAAGGCATGTATCTCACACCACCTGGTCCCATATTGGGTATAACGATATCGTCCCTGATAAAAACAATGAATATTTCCATAAGATTACCCAATCCTCGAGGAAATCGCTGTCTGCGGTTACTCCGGGCAGCAATTACGGCGATTGCAATGAGTAAAACAGCGGCAATCCAGAGGAATATAAGATGTTTCGTTGGAGAAAGATCTACCTGTAATCCGCCAATATTGATCGGATCAAATTGCGGAAGGTGTACTTGACCAATGAAAGGAATATCCAATTCATGGGAATCGTAGATATGATGCAATAATCCTGTA